>DATHZE010000131.1:0-2783 GCA_035458765.1 Longimicrobiales bacterium | reverse complement strand
TCTTGAACCCCGTCTGCTCCTGACCAAGGAACACCCGCTTGAACTGCACCATCCCCGCGTTCGTGAAGAGCAGGGTGGGGTCGTCGGATGGAATGAGGCCCGAACTCGGGCGCACTTCGTGCCCGCGCTCACGGAAGTACTCCAGGAACCTGTTTCGTATTTCGGCGGCCTTCATGTTCGCCCGAATGACAAGAGAGGGACGCCGCCAGGGCGTCAGGACTCGGTTGCCCGCGGTTGGCGGGATC
The DNA here is from genome assembly GCA_035458765.1 of Longimicrobiales bacterium. GTDB lineage: Bacteria > Gemmatimonadota > Gemmatimonadetes > Longimicrobiales > Gaopeijiaceae > SZUA-318. The sequence continues at coordinate 2,538 of DATHZE010000131.1, read as the reverse complement.
AGAAAAGGTAACCGGAGGATCCGACGACGCTCAACGTTGGTCGGGCCCAGACGGACGAAGGACCCCAGGCACGTCGGCCTGGGGTCCTCGACCCTTCTGCGCCAGGGGGTCGCCTATTCGTCGATGGACGGGGCGTCCCCCTCGTCTTCGTCCGGGGACGAGCCGGGACCGGCCATCCCCAGCGCGGCCTTGAGGCGGGTCTCGATCTCCAGGGCGATGTCCGCGTTCTCGATGAGGAACTGCTTCGCGTTCTCCTTGCCCTGCCCAAGACGGAGGTCTCCGTAGGAGAACCACGACCCCGACTTGTCCACGATGTTGTTCTCGACGCCCAGGTCCACCAGAAGGCCCGTATGGCTGATGCCCTCGTTGTACTGGATATCGAACTCGGCCTGCCGGAAGGGAGGCGCACACTTGTTCTTCACCACCTTCACCCGGGTCCGGTTCCCCACCACGTCCTGGCCGTCCTTGATGGCCCCGATCCGGCGGATGTCCAGCCGGACCGAAGCGTAGAACTTGAGGGCGCGGCCACCGGAGGTCGTCTCGGGATTGCCGAACATGACGCCCACCTTCTCCCGGATCTGATTGGTGAAGATGACCGCAGTGTTGGATCGGCTCACCGCGCCCGTGAGCTTCCTCAGTGCCTGGCTCATGAGGCGGGCCTGCAGCCCCACGTGGGTGTCACCCATCTCGCCCTCGATCTCCGCGCGCGGCACCAGAGCCGCGACGGAGTCGATGACGACCACGTCCACCGCATTGCTCCGGATCAGCACCTCAGCGATCTCCAGGGCCTGCTCACCCGTGTCGGGCTGCGAAACCAGGAGGTTGTCCACATCCACCCCCAACTTCCGGGAGTAGCCCACGTCGAGGGCGTGCTCCGCGTCGATGAAGGCGGCAATGCCGCCTGAGCGCTGGGCGTTCGCGATCACGTGGAGACAGAGGGTGGTCTTCCCCGATGATTCCGGTCCGTAGACCTCACTGATCCGTCCCCGCGGCATCCCACCGATCCCGATGGCGGCATCCAGGTTCAGGGCCCCGGTGGAGATCCCCTCGATGCCGACCTTCGGGCCGTCGATGCCCATACGCATGATGGAGCCCTTGCCGTATGACCGTTCGATCTGGGTGATCGCCGTGGTGAGGGCTTTGTCTCTTTGTGCGCCAACTTCCGTCGCCATCTTGCGCCTCTGGTGCGGGGAACGTGGCTCCCGGGACAGGGAGCGGATTCCAAGGTACAAAACCCGAAGAGAAAGCGAAAGTCCCTTCCTTCCCTCGAGCCGGAACTCCAAGCTATGTGCCCGGCAAGGTCTCCGGAATGCCTCGATGGGAAACGGCGAGGCTTGCGGTCACAGGGGGCGGCGACCGAACTTGGAAATCCCTCCCAGGCTTCCCAGACCAGACGATGCCCCAGGTGGACGTTCCCCGCCCCCGACTCCGCTTCGACGAGATCCTGCACGAGAGCGCTCCCAATGGTCGATGCCGTGTCGGGGTTCGCCTCGAATGGTGCGGGAGGATGCTGGGCGCCAGTTCCGAAGGCCTGGAGACCCACCATGGTCGCATCCGGGCTTCGGCCGCGGCGACCCTGGAGGCGGCCCTGGCTGCCGCGGGGAAACGAATCCATCTGGAGCTGCTGGGCGTCAAAGCGGTCCGCGCCTTCGACGGATGGGTCGTGATCGTCCGTGTGGCGGCAGAGGCGGGAGGCCGCCCCTTCCGCCTTCTCGGCTCAGCTGCGTGTGAAGACGAGAAGGGATTGGAGAAGGCTGCGGCGCACTCGATCCTCGATGCCACCAATCGGCTCCTGGAGCGCTACGCCGGACGCTAGCGCCGCGCAAACCGCCCGCGCTCCGCGGCGGGGGAGGCAGGACCGCCGGTTCAGAAAGAACAGGGCCCGCCCGGCGTAACCGGGCGGGCCCTCTCTATGGCCTTCTGCGGTCCGCAGGCCTACTGGCCGCGCGTGCCCCGCAGGTTCTGGTACCCCTGCCAAACGCCGGGGCGCACCGGCACGTAGAGCGTCCCGAACGGACGATCCTCGTTCCTCATGGCGAAGAGCGGCACGCCCATGTGCTCGCCGACGCGCATGATCTGAGCGCAGTCCAGACGGACTTCGTTGCCCGACTTGCTGTACCGGATCCGCTCGAAGGTCACGTCCTGATCGCCGGTGTACCAGTCGCGGCCCGCCGCATACTCTCCGGCGAAGACCACCCCGGGCCGCAGCGTCGAGATCGACGCACGGCTGGGACCCACCAGCGTGTCGCCCTGCGCGGTCACCCGCACCTGGACGTTCTCACCCGTGGAAAGACAGACCATGGCCGGCGTGCCGTCGGGCAGCGCTCGCTCGACCTCACGCGTGATGCGAACCGTGTCCGGCGGAGGAGCGGGGAGCTGCACGACCTGGGGCTCGGGGCGGTCGATGAGCTTCGGCTTGCAGAGGAAGCCTCCACCCGATGGGCACACTGCGAGAGAGGCCAGGATCCCGAACTTGGGCTTCCTGTACTCGCTCCAGTAACCATCCGCGGGTTCACTATAGTTCGACGCAAGATACTG
>DATHZE010000130.1:0-29695 GCA_035458765.1 Longimicrobiales bacterium | reverse complement strand
TGTTCACGTTGCCGTATTCGGGCAGATCGCCGACGATGCTGGTCCAGGTCGCACCATAGTCGCGGGTCACGAACACGTACGGCCTCAGGTCGTCGGAGCGGTGACCATCCAGGGACGCGTAGGCCGTTCCCGCGTCGAAGTACGATGCTTCCACCCGGGAGACGTAGTACTGCTTCGTGCCGCCGGGGATGTTCTTGCCGACCTCGGCCCACGTGGCCCCACCGTCTCGGCTCACCTGGATGTTGCCGTCGTCGCTGCCCACCCAGAGGAGGCCTGGCACGATGGGCGACTCCGCGACGGTCGTGAGGGTGCTGTACGCCGAGACGCCGTCGTTGCGCGACACGATGCACTTCTCCCCGCGGACGCTCTGGTCGCACCGGGGCAGGTCGTTCTTCATGCCCATGACCTCGACCTCGTCGCGGTCGATGTCCTTGGTCAGGTCCCAGGTCATGGTCCACGTGTCGCCACGATCGCGTGAAACGAACAACCGGTTCGCACCGGCGAAGATCGTGCTGGGGTTGTGGGGGGACAGCAGCAGGGGCGTATTCCAGTTCCACCGGATCTCCGTGGTGATGGGCGGCTCCGGGCGGATATTGGTCTCCAGGCTCTCTTCGCTGGGGGCCTCGGGGCGGATGCTCCCCTGCTCCCCCGTGCGCAGGTTGACCCGGCGCATATTCCCGCCTTGGGACTCCGCGTAGACGATGTTGTAGTCGGTCGGGTCCACCTGGGAGTAGAAGCCGTCGCCGCCGCCCACCCGGTACCAGTCCTGGCTCAGGATGGGACCGTTGCGCACCGAGCTCGGTCCGCACCACGAGCCGTTGTCCTGGAGTCCCGTGCAGACGTAGTAGGGTCGGCGCATGTCCACCGAGGCATGGTAGGGAAGCCCCACCGCCATCGTCTTGATGGACTCCCAGGTCTCGCCTTCGTCCCACGTCACGTCCAGGCCGCCGTCGTTGCCGATCATCATGTGATCGTCGGAAAGCGGGTCGATCCAGAACGCGTGCTGGTCCACATGACCGTAGCCGTCCAGCTGCTCGAAGGTGCGGCCGCCGTCCCGCGACTTCCGGACCTCCAGGTCCACCGCATACACGAGGTCGGGGTCCTCGGTGGAGACCCGCAGTTGGGAGAAGTACATGGGCCGTCCGTTCGTGTTGGACCGGAACTCCCACGTCCGCCCCTTGTCCCCGGAGCGCCAGATACCGGAAAACTCCGGGTCGGGCGGCAGGGAGTCGGCCCGGGACAGCCGCTGCATCTCTTCGGCCTCCTCGTCTGAGAGGCCCTCCTCGTCGTCTGCGGCCAGTTCGATCTGGGCGTACACCACGTTGGGGTCCGCCGGCGTCATGGCCAGGGCGATTCGCCCCTTGGTTCCCCCGGGAAGCCCGCTGCCCTCGACACGCGCCCAGGTCTCTCCGCCATCGTCGGAGCGCCAGATCCCGGAGCCGGGCCCGCCGCCCACGAAGCAGCACGCCGTACGCCGCCGCTGGTAGGTCGCGGCGAAGATCGTGTTGGGGTTGGACGGATCCAGGACCAGGTCCGTGGCGCCCGTGTTCTCGTCCACCTTGAGCACCTGCGTCCAGGTCGTGCCACCGTCCGTTGTCTTGTAGACGCCGCGCTCGGCGTTGGGGCCGAACAGGTGGCCGTTGGCAGCCACCCATACCACGTCGGGGTTGCTGGGGTGGACCCGCACCCTGGCGATGGACTGGGTCTCCTCGAGGCCGATGCGCGCGAACGTCTCGCCCCCGTCGGTGCTCTTGTACATGCCGGCGCCGAACGACGAACTCTGCCGGTTGTTGGCCTCCCCGGTTCCCACGTAGACGACGCTGGTCCGTGACGGCGCGATGGCGATATCGCCGATGGAGTGGGACTCGTAGGTGTCGAAGACGGGCTTGAACGTGGTGCCGTGATTGGTGGTCTTCCATAGACCGCCGGTGGCGTAGCCCAGGAAGTAGGTCCGCACGTCGGTGGGATCGACCTCGATATCGTCGATGCGCCCGCCCTGGCCCACCGGACCGATGCTCCGCCAGCGGAACGGCCGCAGCAGGGGGTTCTCGGGGGCGTTGATGACGTCGTCGGTGGCCTGCTGAGCGCCGGACGGCGATGGAATGAATACGGTCAGGGCGAGGAGGGTCAGCGCCGTCGACCGGGACGCACGAGCCATGGTGCGCTCCTTGAGAGGAAGTGGTTGGATCCGCTCAGATTCCGACCCCGCGATCCTCCTGTCAACGCGGGAGCGGCGTCCCCTCGACTCCCCGCTTCACGTACCCGAGCGCCACCGTCTGCCCGAACTTCGGCGACTCCACGGCGGACGTGACGTGTCCCACGGCCTTTTCGCTCCCCTCGACGTAGAGTTCCGCCCCCCGGTGGGGGGCGGGAACGTCCCCCAGCATGAGTTGGCGGAGGGCCCGGTTCACATGGCCCCGATCCCGGATGCGGATGATGACCTCCTGGCCGGTGTAGCAACCCTTGTGATAGTCGATGGCCCGTTCGTGGATGCCGGCCTCCACCGGAAGGGTGTCCTGGTCCATGTCGGTCCCGAACGCCGGTCGCCCCGCCTCAACGCGCAGCGTGGACCATACTCCGAGACCCGCCGGCTTCACCCCGGCCCCCGCCAGGGCCCGCCAGAGCGCGCTCACGGCCGAAGCGTCGCCGTACACCGTGTAGGCCTCCGGCCATACCTCGGCGGTACGAGCGACCAGGAGTCCAGCGAACGCATCGGTGCCCCCTGCTCTCCAGGCGCCCTCGGCGAGGGCCGAGAGATCTCCCGACTCCACGCGCAGGCCCAACGCCAGGCGGGAGACCCGGGCGGCGGCGGCGGGCCCCACCACGGACAGCGACGCGGTGCTTCCGGTGATCTCCTCCACGCTGGCGAATCGAGGCGGGAGGAATTTGCCGAGGTGCTCCAACAGTCCGGTCCGGGCCGCCACCGGCACGTCGAGCAGGTACTCCTCGCGCTCCTCGTCTCCGCCGCGATAGCACCACAGGTCGGCGATCATCTTGCCCTTCGGCGTCAGGACCGCGTGGTACGTGCCCACTCCGGCCATCACGTCTCCGGCCACCGACGCGGGCGCCGCCGGCATGGACCCCGTGAGAATGCCGCTGAGCATCCGACCTGGAGACCGTCCTGCCACGCGAAGCCGTGCCCGGTGGCTCCGATCGAAGACGGCGGCCGATTCCGTGGCCGCCACGTATTCCCCGTGAGGGTCTCCGAAGTGACGCACCAGGGTCTGCCCGTGATAGTCGGCGGTGACGCCGCCTGCATTCTTCAGCAGTTCCAGGAGAGGAGAGGGGGGCGCCCCGTTCATGCGTCGTCGGTCTGATCGTCGGCGACGAAGCGTCCCGCTTCGAGGTCGTCCACCATGCTCCGGATCCGCTCCAGATCTCCCGCGTCGGGCGTGGCCTGCAGGTACTGGCGCAGCTGGGCCGCCGCTTCGTCCTTCCTGCCCATGCGCGCCAGCAGCAGTCCGCGGGCGCGCAGCTCGGTCCGGGAATCCGGGTGAATGACCAGGAGCCGCTCCACCACCGCCAGCGCCCGGGCATGGTCGCTCACGTTCACGTAGACGCCCTTCAGATTGCTGAGCAAGCGGACCAGCATGTCCCTCCGGGTGGCCGCGCGCAGGAACGAATCCTGGACACGCACCATCCCTCCGTAGAGCTGGTCGAGAAGCTCCTGGGCCTGGTCGGCGAACCGCACCTTGCCGCTGTCGAAGGGATCGATGAGCAGGTCCACGGCGGCCCCCCGGTACCGAACCAGGAAGTGCCCGGGGAAGTTGACGCCCTCCAACGGAAGCCCCAACCGCCATCCCACTTCGAGGAGCACCATTCCCAGGGTGAGCGGAATCCCGGTGCTCCGGTCCAGGACATCGTTGAGGAAGGAGTTCCGTGGGTCGTAGTAGGCTTTCCGGTTTCCGGAAAAACCCCGCCGCACGAACAACATCTCCAGCAATTCGCACAGGACCACCGGATGGGCCGTTTCCTCCCCCAGCCTGTCCTTCACCTCTTCCGCCATCTGATCCAGCCGCGCCAGGTAGAGCTCCACAGGGATCTGCGGATACTCCTCCATGGCCACCAGCAGGGCGGCCCTGGCCAGATCCAGCTCGGCTTCGGGTCGTGCCAGCTCGGCGGCGAAAAGGCGACGTGGAACAGGCGCGGGTGTGCTCATCGATCCTTTCCTGGGGTGCTCGCAGGCCTCCGGGGAGAGGACTACCTTCCCTGAGGACTTCCGTTCCCCCGACAGCGGGTTCCCCATGCGTACCCTCGCGCGCGCTCTGGTTTCCTTGGCGACTCTGGCCTCGGTCCCGTGCGTGGCGAACGCACAATCCGTCATCGGAGGGCTGGCGGGCCGCGTCGAGTCACGGCAGATCCGGGATCGCGGCGAAGAGTCGGACACCCGCGCGGGCGTGGTGGTGGGCGCGTTCATCGACGTCCACACGCCGGTCGCTCCCCTGAGCATCCTCGCCGAGGCCTTCTACGCCCAGCGCGGCGGGCGCTTCGACCTGGGCGGGACGTCGGAGCTCCAGGGTCAGGTCCAGTCCGACGTCCTGGGCTTCACCGTGGCGCCAACCCTCCGGGCAGGGATCGGGCCCGTATCCGTCCATGCGTACGCCGGACCCATGGTGGAGACGCCGGTGGGGACCAGGTTCACGGGAGAACTCGCACCCGCGTACAGGAACCCGACCGGCCAGATCCTCGCCGTCACGGCCGGGGGCGGGCTGGGCGTCCGCTCCGGCACGTGGTCCGTCCGGGTCGAAGCCCGTGTCGTGGAAGAGTTGTCGGCCGCCTTCGCCGGAGCCGCCGGTGACTTCCGCCACCGGTCCAAGGAGATCCTGGTTCGACTGGGCCGAGCCACGGTGAGATGAAGGCGCGGTCAGCCCCCGACCCTCTGGCTCCACTTCACCCCAGGCCCCACCTTCCGACGTCCCGTCCCGTCCACCCTTTCCCGAGAGGAGTCCATGGCCGACGAGCCCAGGGACCAGAAGCCGAAGATCCGGCTGTCCCAGCTCAGCCACGGAGCTGGTTGAGCGTGTAAACTCGGGATGTCCGAGCTGACGCAGGTTCTGCGTCATCTGGTGCCGGTGGACGACCCCAACGCCCTCGTGGACTCCTCCACGGGCGATGACGCCGCCGTGTACCGTCTCGCCGACGACCGTGCCCTCGTGGTGACGGCGGACTTCTTCACGCCCATCGTGGACGACCCGTTCGACTTCGGGCGCATTGCCGCGGCCAACGCCCTCTCGGACATCTACGCCATGGGGGCTCGGCCCCTCTTCGCGCTGAACCTCGTGGGCTTCCCCCGCAGGCTCCTGGGGGAGGGCATTCTGGAGCGGATCCTGGAGGGGGGCGGCGAGGTGTGCCGCGAGGCGGGCGTGCCCGTCCTGGGTGGCCATTCCATCGACGACGCCGAGCCCAAGTTCGGCATGGTGGCCGTGGGTGAGGCGCACCCGGACCGACTCATGACCAATGCGGGCGCCCGCGTCGGCGACCTGCTGGTCCTCACCAAGCCCCTGGGTTCGGGTGTCGTTGCCACGGCCATCAAGGCGGACGCAGCCCCCCCGGACGTGGTGCGGACCGCCGTCGAAGTCATGGCGACCCTGAACAGGGCCGGGGCCGACGCGGCCCGGACCGCCGGCGTGCGCGCCGGCACCGACGTGACGGGTTTCGGCCTCCTGGGCCATCTCCGCAACATGCTCCGGGCCTCGGGGACCGCCGGCGAGGTCGACAGCGCCCTCGTGCCCTTCCTGCCCGGCGCCCTGGCGCTGGCGGAGGCGGGCCACGTTCCCGGTGGCTCCGTGAGGAACATGGACGACGTCGCTCCCGACCTGCACTGGACCCCGGGCGTCCCCGAGGGCGTACGGACGCTTCTCACCGATGCCCAGACCTCGGGCGGACTGCTCCTCTGCGTGCCTCCCGACCGGGCCGACGCGTTGGTGGCGGACCTGACGGGCAGGACGCCGGTGGTGGCGGTGATCGGGCGCGTCGTCGATGGCCTTCCGGGGCACGTCACCGTCTCCTGAGTTCCGCGTCCATTCTCCGGTGGCACGGCGCGGCCGGAAGGACGAGGTTGCCTTCATGGGAAACCGAACCCTTCCCCGACGCGAGGAGATGCTCGAGGCGTTCCTCGACAGGGACCCGGCCTTCGAGGGTGTCTTCGTCACGGCGGTCCGCACCACGGGCATCTTCTGCCGCACGGTGTGCACCGCGCGCAAACCCAACCCCGAGAACGTCGAGTTCTTCGGCACCTCCCGGGAGGCGCTGCTGGCGGGATACCGGCCATGCAAGCGATGCAGGCCGCTCCGCCCCTTGGGCGCCGCGCCCCAATGGTTGGTCCCCGTGCTGGACGCCGTGGAGGCGGATCCGACCCGACGCTGGCGGGACAGCGATCTCCGCGATCTGGGGGTGGACCCCACCCGGGCTCGGCGCTGGTTCCAGGTGCACCACGGGATGACGTTCCACGGCTACAGCCGGGCACGGCGTCTGGCCTCGGCACTTGGGCAGATCCAGGCGGGCCACGGCGTCACCCGGTCGGCCTTCGATGCCGGATACGACTCGGTGAGCGGTTTCTCCGAGGCGTTCCGGAAGCTGGTGGGCGCACCGCCCACCGAGCTCAAGGACGCCCCGGTGGTCTACGTCACACGCGTCCCCACGCCCCTGGGTCCCATGGTGGCTGCTGCCACCGATCGGCGCCTCGTCCTGCTGGAGTTCGCCGACCGGCGCATGCTCGCCACCCAATTCAAGCGCCTTCAGCGTGCGTTGGGGTGCGTCTTCGTGCCCGGGGACTGTCCCACCTTCATGCCGGTGCGCACGCAGCTCGAAGAGTATTTCGCGGGAACGCGCACGGAGTTCGACCTCCCTCTCGAGGCGCCCGGCACCGACTTCCAGAGACGCGTCTGGAAGGCGCTGGGCGGCATCCCAGCCGGCGAGACCCGCTCCTACGCCGACATCGCCCGCGTCATCGGACAGCCGAGTGCCGTCCGCGCCGTGGCGCGGGCCAACGGCGACAACCGCCTGGCCATCCTCATTCCCTGTCACAGGGTCGTGGGCTCCGACGGGAGCCTCACGGGATATGGCGGGGGACTGTGGAGGAAGCATCGACTCCTTGACCTGGAGCGCGACCGGGTCAGGTGACGGCCTGTTCCTCCTCGGTTTTCTTGGCCCGCTGCTTCCGCGGCGCTTTCGTGGCCTTCCCCTTGTCCCCGGTGAGCGCGACGGCGATGACCTCGTCCAGCGTCTCCACCAGGTGAACCGTCAGCCGCTCCTGCACCTCGGCAGGGATGTCCTCCAGGTCGGCCTCGTTGTCGACGGGCACGACGATCTCGTGGATCCCCGCTCGGATCGCGCCCAGGACCTTCTCCTTCAGGCCGCCGATGGGGAGCACCCTACCGGTGAGCGTGAGCTCGCCGGTCATGGCCACGTCCCGGCGGACCTTCCTCTTCGACAGCGCCGATACCAGAGCCGTCGCCATGGTGATGCCCGCTGATGGGCCATCCTTGGGGATGGCGCCGGCCGGCACGTGGATGTGCACCTCGCGCTTGTGGAGACTCTCTTCGGCGATGCCCAGCGACTCCCAGTGCGCCTTGGCGTACGAGAGCGCAGCGCGCCCCGACTCCTTCATGACGTCACCGAGCTGACCGGTGAGGACGAAGCCGCCCTCGCCCGGGAAGACGCTGGCCTCCACGAACATGATGTCGCCGCCCATGGGCGTGTAGAACATCCCCGTCGCCACGCCCACCGAGTCCTCCTCGGCCATGCGTTCGGGGTGCACCCTGGGACGTCCCAACAACTCCCGCACGTCTTCCGGCGTCGCGTGCATCTTCTCCACCCTACCGCCGGCGATGCTGCGGGCCACCTTGCGGGCGAACTTCCCGAGCTCCCGCTCCAGCTGCCGGACGCCGGCCTCCCGGGTGTAGTTCTGCACCACCGTGAGGACCGCTTCGTCGGTCATGACGAGCTCTTCTTCCGTCAGGCTGTTCTCCCGCCGCTGCCGGGGCAGCAGATACCGCTTCGCGATCTGCAGCTTCTCCGCCTCGGTGTACCCGGCGAAATCCACGCGCTCCATGCGGTCCATGAGCGGGCCGGGAATGCGGTCCAGGTAGTTGGCCGTCGCGATGAACAGCACCTCCGACAGATCGAAGGGGATCCCGAGATAGTGATCGACGAACGTCGAGTTCTGGGCAGGATCCAGCACCTCGAGCAACGCGGAACTCGGATCGCCCTGGAAGGAGACGCCGAGCTTGTCCACCTCGTCCAGCAGGAAGACCGGGTTCTTGCTCTTGGCTTGACGCATACCCTGGACGATGCGCCCGGGCATGGCGCCCACGTAAGTGCGCCGGTGTCCCCGGATGTCCGCCTCGTCCCGGGCTCCGCCCAGGGAGATGCGCACGTACTTCCGCCCCAGGGAACGCGCGATGGACTGGGCGATGGACGTCTTCCCCACGCCGGGAGGACCCACGAAGAGCAGGATGGGCCCGCGCCCCGTGTGATGTATGTCCTCGGCGGTGATGGTGTCCCCGGACTCTTCCTCGGGAGCCTCGGCGTCGGCGTCCGCGGCACGCTCCAACTGCAGCTTGCGCACGGCCAGGAACTCCAGGATGCGGTCCTTCACATCCTCCAGGCCGTGGTGGTCTTCCTCCAGGATCGTCTCGGCCTTGGCCAGGTCGATCTTGTCCTCGGTGCGCTCATTCCATGGAAGCTCGGTGACCCACTCCAGGAAGGTGCGGATGACCTGGTACTCGGCTGACTGGGGACTCGTGCGCTCCAGGCGCCGCAGCTCTCGATCCACCTCGGAGCGCTGCTCTTCCGACAGTTCGAGCTCCTCGATGCGCTTGCGCATCTCCTCGACGTCGTCGCGCTCCTCTTCCTCGCCCAGCTCCTTCTGGATCGCCTTGAGCTGCTCCCTGAGCAGCATCTCCCGCTGGCGTTCGCCCAACTCCGACTGGACCTTGGCCTGGATGTCCTCCTGGGCATCGATGCGGGCCAGCTCGCGCTCCACCGCAACCAGGGCGGCGCGCATGCGGGCCTCGTCGTCCAGGGTCTCCAGCAGGCTCTGCTTGGAGTCGGTGGGGAGTTCCAGGTAGAAGGCCACGAGGTCGGCGAAGGCGCCGGGATCGTCCACCCCCTGGATGAGCTGATTGAGCGCCTCCGCAGGAACCCCGCGGCGGGTGCCGAGCTCCGCCGCCCTGTCGCGGAGTTCCCGATCCAGTGCCTGGAAGGCCGGATCGGAGGTGTTGGCCGGGGCCTGCCGGTCCATGGGGAGCAGGACCGCGTGGAGCATGGCCTGCCCCTCCTGCTGATAGGAGATGGCCTGGGCCCGCCCCTCACCCTGCACCAACAGCTGCACGCCGCCCCTGACCCGATGGGTCTGGATGATGCGCACCACGGTGCCCACGGTGTAGAGCATCTCGGGGCTGGCGTCGTCGATGTTCTCGCGCTGGGCCACCGCGAACAGCCTCCGGTCCCCGTCCAGCGCTTCCTGGACGGCCTCGACGGTGCCTGGTCGACCTGCGGATATGGGAACAGCCACCCCGGGATACACGACGGTATCGCGGAGCGGCAGGACCGGAAGGGTGAAACGCTCGCCCATGACTTCCTCTGTTTGAGGGTAGAAGGCCCGGAACTCAAGCCCGTTGCACGATCCTTGCCACCCCGATTTCGATGAAAACGTGCCCCAAGCGCATGAATCACTGCCACAATGACGCGAGGCAGCTCGTACCCCTCCGCCACTTTTTCACACCGCCGGAGGCGGTTACGTTGGCTACCCCCTGCTGGGGCCTGGTAGCTTCGCACCTCCTTCCGCTGTGCGCCACTGGTCTTGGAGTCCCATGAGCGACGTACTCGACGGTGTGACGTGGTTTCGGGGTTCGTCCGTCCGGATCTGCAGGGCGGGCCTCGTCATCCACGTGGACCCCATCGGCGTGTCCGACGACTCAGAGGCCGACTACATCCTCCTGACGCACCCCCACTACGACAACTTCAGCGAAGCGGACATCAGGCGGGTGCGAAAGCCGGACACCGTGGTCATCGCGCCGGCTTCCATGAAGAAGCTTCTGGACGACGCGGACCACTTCATGCGCCCCGGCGACATGCTGCAGTTGGACGGGCTGGACATCCTGGCCGTCCCCGCCCACAACGTTGAGAAGCGATTCCACCCGCCCGAGGCCGGGTGGCTGGGCTACGTCTTCACCGTGGGCGACATGACCTATTACCACGCGGGCGACACGGACTTTCTTCCGGCGATGTCCGACATCCGCTGCGACGTCGCCTTCCTGCCCTGTGGGGGATACTACACCATGGGTCCCGAAGACGCCGCCCGGGCCGCCACAGCCTGTGCCGCTTCGGTGCTCGTCCCCATCCACTGGGGCGAACCCCACGGCAGCCTTCAGGACGTGGAGCGTCTCCGTGACCTGTACGGCGGCGCAGTCCACATCCTGGATAGCCGGGCTTGACGCCCGGCGGAAGGGGACGCCCCGCGAGATCGACTCCATGAACGCCAAGGAATGCCAATGCGCCGTGCCCTCCTCGTCCTTGCCGCCCTGGCGTTGACGGCCCCCTCCGTGCTCGCACAGGTGACCAGCCCCGCCACCCGCTCCGGCCGTTCCACGGTCTACGCTCCCCGAGCCGCCGTGGGGACGAGCCAGCCCCTGGCCACGGGTGCAGCGCTGAAGATCCTGGAAGAGGGGGGCAACGCCTTCGACGCCGCCGTGGCCGCCGCAGCCGTCCTGAACGTCACCGAGCCCTACATGACGGGGATCGGGGGCGACATGTTCGCTCTGGTATGGTCCGTCGAGGAGGGCGGCCTCGTGGGCCTCGACGCCAGCGGTCGCGCGGGCTCCAAGGCATCCGCCCAAGCGCTCCGGGACGCCGGGGAGACCGACGTCCCCTACCAGGGGCCCCAGTCGGTCACGGTCCCCGGGGCCCTCTCCGGTTGGCAGGCGCTCCTGGACCGATTCGGCACCATGACGCTGGGCCAGGTTCTGCAGCCCGCCATCCGCATCGCCGAGGAGGGCTACCCGGTCACGCCCATCATCGCCCAGGACTGGCGCAATACCGCCGACCTCCTGCGCAGGAACCCCGCCGCCGCGGCCACCTTCCTCATGGATGACGAGGGCCCCCAGGCAGGCCAGTGGTTCCGCAATCCCGACCTGGCCCGGACGTTCCGGCGCATCGCGGAAGGGGGGTCCGCCGAGTTCTACGGCGGCTCGTTGGGCCAGGAGATCGTCATGGGCTTGGACAGGCTGGGCGGCTTCCTCACCCTGGAGGATCTCTCGGCCCAGGAGGTGCGGTGGGTGGATCCGCTCTCGGTGGACTACAAGGGACACACCCTCTGGGAGCTTCCCCCGGCGGGGCAGGGCGTCGCCGCGCTCGAGATGCTGAAGATGCTCGAGGGCTTCGATCTGAAGAGCATGGGCCACAATTCCGCCCAGTACCTGCACACGCTCATCGAGGCGAAGAAGTTGGCGTACGCGGACCTCGAGGAGTACGTCGCGGACCCGGACTACATGAAGGTGCAGGCGGATAGGCTGCTGGCTCCGGACTTCGTCCGCGCCCGTGCCTCGGCCATCGACCCGGCCCATGCCGCCGACCACCCGCAGCCCGGAGCCCTCTCCACCGAGAGCGAGACCATCTACCTGTCCGTCGCCGACGACCACGGCAACATGGTCTCCTTCATCTGCTCCATCTACGAATACTTCGGCTCCGGGGTGGTGATTCCGGGCACCGGCTTCGCACTCCAGAACCGCGGCGCCGGATTCAATCTCGAGGCAGGCCACCCCAACGAGTTGGCCCCGGGCAAACGCCCCTTCCACACCATCATTCCGGCGTTCGCCACCAAGGACGGGGCGCCGTGGCTGTCGTTTGGCGTCATGGGCGGCTCCATGCAGCCCCAGGGACATGTCCAGCTCCTCCTGAATCTGGTGGACTTCGGAATGGACCTTCAGGAGGCGGTTGATGCGCCCCGTTTTCGGCACTTCAACGGCACGACCGTTGCCATCGAGAACCTGCCCGAAGACGTGGCGACCACTCTGCGCGCCATGGGCCACACCCTGCGCAGCCCCGACGGCGTCGCCTTCGGAGGCGCCCAGGCGGTCATGAAGCTCGGTCGCGGGTGGGCCGCCGCGTCCGATCCCAGAAAAGACGGCATGGCCGCGGGCCGCTGATGGCCGAGTTCATCGTCCCCTTCGACCAACTTCCCGCGGGCTTCGCGGAGAACGTCAGCCACCCACCCCGGACGCCCGCTCCGACCCGCCCCGCCGCGACGATCCTGTTGATGCGCGACGGCGGGGCCGGCCTCGAGGTGCTGCTCATGCGGAGAGGACGGACCGCGGGGTTCGTCCCCGGAGCCTACGTGTTCCCCGGCGGGCGGGTGGACAGGAGCGACGCGGAGCCCCACGTGGTGGAGCACCTGGACGGCCTGGACGCGGGAGCCGCTGCGCGGCGTCTGGAGCTTCCCAACGGGGATCCACCGGCCCTGGCGTACTACCTGGCTTCGCTTCGGGAGGCTTTCGAGGAGACCGGCATCCTGGTGGGGCGCCTCGCGGACGGAGCACCGCCGCCCACCGCGGCCACGGACCCGTCGGTCGATGCCCTCCGCGACGACCTCATGGAGGATCGCGTGACCTTCGCCGAAGCCCTGGATCGTCTCGGATGTCGCCTCGACGGGGCCTCGGTGGAGTACATGGCCCACTGGATCACACCGGAGGTCGAACCGCGCCGATACGACACGAGGTTCTTCGCGGCCAAGGTGCCGGGGGACGCGGAAGCCGTCGTGGATTCACGGGAGATGACCGACGCCGTTTGGCTCGCTCCCTCCCATGCCCTCAAGCGATTTCACGAGGGTTCTCTTCCCATGGTCTTTCCAACGATCCGCACCCTGTTGGACCTGTCGGACTTCCAGTCGGTGGATGCGGTCCTGGCCCATCTTCGGACCCTCCGCATCCCGACCATCATGCCCCGCCTCGTGGTGACGCCCACGGGGATCGGGACGGAGGTGGATCCATGAGCATCCCAGCCCCGGCCCTCGCCGGCGTCGTCGCTCTGTCGTTGGGTCTTTCGTCCTGCGCCCGGAGCGGGCCGTCGCCTCGGCTCAACGAGAACGAGATCGTCGCGCGGACGCTCATGTCCCTCTGGGAGACTGGCGACACGGAAGAACTGGCGCGCCTCTTCTACGGCGATGCCGTGTACGACGACTTCCCCAACCAGACCCAATACCGGGGACTCGAGGAGATCGCCGGATACCTGACCCACGTGCATGATTGGGCTGACGGGGTGAGCATGGGCATCAGTGAGGTCCACGTCTCGGAGACCGGAGCCGTGGTGGAGTGGGTCTTCAGCGCGATGCAGGACAAGCCCATCGGAAGCGTGGTTCCCGTGGCCACCGGACGGGAGGTCCTCCTCAACGGGGTGACCATCCTGGAGATCGAAGCCGGGCGCATCCGCCGGGCGGCGGACTACATCGACGTGCTGCCCCTGGTACTCCAGCTCGGGGCCGAGGTCCGTCTGCCCGGAGGATCGATCATGAAGCTCGACCTGCTGCCGCTTGATGCCGACCCCGGTGATCCAACGGATTCCCCCGACGGCACCGACGGGACCGGGGCGGTCCCGTGAGCGCGCGGCCCTGGGTCCTGGCCGAATCCACCTGGAAGTCGGTGAAGGAGGATCCCTACGAGGTCGCGGTCCTGCCCTGGGGCGCCACGGAGGCGCACAACCTCCACCTGCCCTACGGCACCGACTGCTTCGAGACGGAGGCCGTGGCGGAGGAATCGGCGCGGAAGGCATGGGAACGCGGAGCCAAGGTGGTGGTGCTGCCCACGGTTCCCTTCGGCGTGAACACGCAGCACCTCGACATCCCCCTGACGCTCAACATGAACCCCAGCACCCAGATGTCGGTGCTGACGGACCTCATCGAGAGCCTCGAAGCCCACCGCGTCGCAAAGCTCCTGATTCTCAACGGGCATGGCGGGAACGACTTCCGCCAGATCATCCGGGAGCTCCAGACCCAGACGCCCCTGTTCCTGTGCACCACCAACTGGTTCGCCATCCCGGGGCTGCTGAAGACCTTCGAGCAGCCCGGAGATCACGCGGGTGAAATGGAGACCAGCGTCATGATGCACCTCCGCCCCGATCTGGTGCGCCCCCTGGACGAGGCCGGATCCGGACACGTCAAGGACTGGCGGCTGAAGGCCCTCAGGGACAAGTGGGCGTGGGCGCCGCGGCAGTGGACCCGGATCACCGACGACACAGGAGTGGGCGACCCTTCGGCGGCCACGCCGGGGAAGGGAGCCCGCTACTTCGATGCGCTCACCACGAAGCTGGCCGACTTTCTGGTAGAGTTGAGCGCGGTGGATCCGACGGACCTGTACGAGCACGGAATCTGATGAGCCCTGTCCAACACCTGTTGTCGTCGGCGACCCTGCTGCTCTGGATGGCCCTCCCCGCCATCGCGCAGGCTCCCCTCGAACGAGTGTCCACGCCCACCCGCGTGAGCGGCGTGGTCTTCGAGGATCGCAACAAGAACGGCGTATATGATGCTGGCGACGCGCCCGTGGGCGGCGTGGCGGTCTCGGATCAGGTCCAAGAGGTGATCACGGACGGCGACGGTCGCTTCACCTTGGACGCGCGCGGGTACGGCCTGGTCTTCGTGAGCCAGCCCGACGGCTTCGCGTCGGCCGGGCCGTTCTGGAGGGAGGTCACGGGAGCCTCCGCCGACGTGGCATTCCCCTTGGTGGAAAGGGAGGCCGGCCGGGACTTCGTCTTCCTGCACGCTTCGGACCCCCACGTGGACGCGTCCAGCCTTCACCGGCTTCAGAGGGTTCGCGCCATGGCCGACTCCATCCGGCCCGCCTTCGTCCTGCTCACGGGGGATCTGGTCCGAGATGCCCTCCGCGTTCCCGAAGAAGTCGCCACCGGTTACTACGACCTCCTCATGGCGGAGTTGGCCCGCTTCACGGTCCCGGTCTACACGGTGCCGGGCAACCACGAGAAGTTCGGCATCGAACGGGCCTCGTCCCTGGTCTCCCCATCCCACCCCCTGTACGGGAACCGGATGTACCGCTCGTATCTGGGGCCGGACTACTACTCGTTCAGCCACGGCGGCGTGCGCTTTCTGGGACTCAACACCGTGGACTACCAGGATCAGTGGTACAACGGGCACGTGGACTCGCTCCAGGTGGGCTGGATCGCCCGGGAGCTTTCCCGCGCGCCGTCGGACGAGCACGTGGTGGCCTTCTCACACATTCCCTTCGTCAGTGGCGGTGAAGCCCGCGGCGGCTTCAAGGAAGGCGGCGTCGCCCCCACGGTGATCCGGGTGGACGGCAGGGATTGGTTCCGGCACACGGTGCGCAACCAAGAGGAAGTGCTGGGCATGATCGGCGCGCGGCTGGAAATCGCCCTGGCCGGGCACATCCACGTGCGGGAGTCCATGGAGTACGCGACCCAGGCAGGACCCCAGCGTCTTCAGACCGCGGCCGCGGTGGTTGGCCCCGCCCCGGGACAGGGCAATGCCTACGGGCCCGTCTCCGGGATCACGCTGTTCCAGGTACAGGACGGACACGTGGACGACGGGACGTTTCTGCCTCTGGATCCCGGACCCGGCGCACGCTGACGCACGGCCGGCTTCCCACTCACACGAAGAAGTCCGGAGCCAACTCCGCCGACGGGTCCACCGCGTAGGGCGTGAAGTCGGTCACACCCTCCTCGGCCAGAACCTCGTCGTCGATGCAGAAGTGGCCGGTGAAGGACCGACTGTCGCGTCTGAAGATGGCCAGGGCGGCGTCGGCCATGATGGCCGGGTGCCGACTCCTCCGCATCATCTCTTCCCCCCCCAGCAGGTTCTGGATGGCCGCGGTGGCGATGGTGGTGCGGGGCCACAGCGCGTTCACCGCGATGCCCTGGGGCGCCAGCTCCTCGGACATGCCCAGCACGCAGAGGCTCATGCCGAACTTGGCCATGGTGTAGGCCACGTGGGGTGCGAACCAGCGCGCCTCCATGTTGAGGGGCGGGGATATGTTGAGGATGTGGGGGTTGTCCGATCGCGCCAGGTGGGGAACGCACACCTTGGAGCACAGGAACGTGCCGCGGGTGTTCACTCCGTGCATGAGGTCGTAGCGGCGCATCTCGGTGGCCACCGTCCCTGTGAGACTGATGGCGCTGGCGTTGTTCACCAGGATGTCGATGCCACCGAAACGCTCCACGGCCTGGGCGACGGCCTTCTCCACCTGCTCTTCGTGCCGCACGTCGACGCGGCACGCCAACGCCTGTCCGCCTGCGGCTTCGATCTCCTCGGCAGCGGTGTGGATGGTCCCGGGGAGTGTCGGGTGGGGCGTGAGGGTCTTGGCGCCGATGACCACATTGGCGCCCTCCCGGGCCGCGGCGAGGCCGATGGCCTTGCCGATGCCACGGCTGGCACCGGTGATGAACAGGGTACGTCCGCGGAGGTCAGGCATGGGACACGGTCTCCTCGTTTACCATGGATCAGCGACCGGCGACATGGCACTACGCATCCAGCCGGACCCTCGCCGAGGCGCGATCAGCGCTTCTTCGCCACCACATGAAACAGCTGCCAGTGCTTCGGATTCCGCAAGTCCGGCGGGTCGTCCTTCTCCTCTTCGTTCATCATCTCGATCTCGAAGCCCTCCAGCAGCTCCATGACCTCGTCCCGGGAGTGGTGGGTCCGACCCGGGAGTGACGCCCAGCTGTCACGGTCACCGAAGAACTGGCCGGCGAACCGGCCGCCCGGGCGAATCGCCGCCACGATGCGGCTCCACAGCTCCGGAAAGTGCTCCGGGCTGCAGAACGGCAACGCGAAGCTCGCGTTGACCAGGTCGCAGTCGGGCACCTCCATCTCCGCGAATTCAACCTCGACCGTGGTCAGCCGCGGCTTCAGCGCATCCGGCACTCGAGCCCACAGGAGCGGGAATGCATCCGGGTGATTGTCGGTGGCGACCACCCGCCAGCCCCGCCGGAGCAACTCCAGGGCGTCCCGCCCCTCACCCGCAGCGATATCCACGCCGAGGCCGTCGGTGAGTCCCTCCCGCGCGAACGAATCCAGGGCCTCGAGCAGCGTCTCTCTGGCGCCCTTCCCCAGGACGGACTGGAAGTATCCCGGCCAGTCCTCCATCTCGGAATAGTCCTGCGACCTCATGGGCGGCGCGCCCGGCTCCATCGGCTGCTCCGGTTCTGTCATGCTCGTCCGGGGCCTCAGGAGATCGGATTCGGTCCCGCCAGCGCGAGCGTCAGGCGGTAGAGAAACTCGTGGCCCTCGAAGAATGACTGGACCCGCATCCGCTCGTCTCGACCGTGCGCACGGGCATCTACGCTGGGATCGGAGAACAGCCCGGATACGCCCAGCGCCGGGATCCCCTTCGCGCGGAAGAAGCGTGAGTCCGTGGCCCCGGTGGACATGGTTGGGATCACGGGGATGTCCCCCCACATGGCCCGGGTGATCCGGCCCACGGGCTCCATGACCTCGGGAAGCAGCTCGCTCGGCGGCGTCGGCGGGCGCTGCGACTTGATGACGACCTCCACCGTCGGGTCACCGATCACCTTCTGCAGAACCTCCTGCACCTCCGGCGCTGTCTCGGTGGGATACACCCGGCAGTTGACGTTGGCCTCTGCCAGCTGGGGCAGCGCGTTGGAGGCGTGTCCGCCGCTCAGCATGGTCGCGACGCAGGTGGTTCCGAGCATGGCCCGATAGCGGGGATCAGCGGTGACCACGGCGAGGGCAGCGGCGTCGCTCGGGTCAGCGACCATGGCCGCCATGGCCCGCCCCATCTCCCCCTCTTCCAGCTTCGACATCTCGGTGAAGTAGGCCTCGGTCACGGGGTTCAGGTGGACCGGAAAAGAGAACCGCCCCACCTTGCCCAGGGCGTCGGCCAGGGACGTGATGGCGTTGTCCGGACGGGGCACCGACGAGTGTCCACCCGCGTTGGTGACGCGAAGCGTGAAGTTGGTGGTGATCTTTTCCGCAGCCTGAACGCCCTGGTAGACGGGGGTGCCCTTGTCGTGGACGCCGCCGCCGCCTTCGTTGATGACCAGGCCGGCATCCACAAGGTCGAAGTGGTTCTCGGTGAGCCAGCCCGCCCCGTTGTACGGCCCGCTTTCCTCGTCGGAGGTCAGGGCGATGATGATATCGCGGTCGGGCACGAACCCGTCGGCCTTCATCCTGAAGACGTTGGCCACGAAGATGGCCGCCATGGCCTTGTCGTCAGCGGTGCCCCGCCCGTAGTAGTAGCCGCCCCGCTCCGTGAACACGAAGGGATCCAGGTCGTCCGACCAGTCGGCCTTCAGGGCCTCCACCACGTCCAGGTGGGCCAGAAGCAAAAGGGGAGACCGGTTGGGGTTCCTGCCGCGGATACGCGCCACCACGTTGTGCCTTTTGGGCACCGGGCCCCCGACGAAGATGTCCTCCGCGGGGATGCCGGCCTCGGCAAAGCGCTTCGCCATGGCCTCCGCGGCGTCCGTGATGTTGCCCGTCGTGACGGAGGAGTTGATCTCGACCAGCTCCTTGTAGATGTCGCGCGCCAGCTGCTGGTGCGCGTCGAGCTGGCCCGCCCGGTACGTCCAGTCCTGGGGCTGTTGCTGGAAGGTGACCAGGCTGGCGACGAGGAGGAGGCTGGAGAGCATCGGTGGGGTATCCGGCTGGAAGGGGGCGCCTTCGGAGGGGCGGCGTGCCCGTTCCGGCGTGGCGGGTCAGGATGCTACGGCGGGCCGGGTGTGGGAGCAACCATGCGCACGACCCGCCGGGCGTTCATTCACCTCACCTTCCGCGCCGACTGCTCCCTACCCGCTTGGTGCAGGACCAACGCGGTCACCGCCCCTGACGCGTCTCTCGAAAACGAGATCTGCGCGTTGACGGCGCGCCGGACGAACGGGGCCTCGGATTCGGCGGACAGCGTAAGCTACGGCTCGACGGGCGGCCGGTATCCGCGCGGCGCCGGCTCCGCGAGGGAATCCCACTCGTACGCCATCTGGATCCGCCGGCTGAGCTCGGCAGCCACGGCACCGCCCTGATCGGCGTTCGTCATGATCGCCAGACCATATCCTTTGATCTTGTGCGCCAGGAGCCTGGCTCGAAAACCCCAGTTCGAGCCCCCGTGTGTGAAGTACCAGCCCTGTCCCATCTTCGACACGCTGAACCCCACAGCATAGTCGCCCACGCCGACAGGGGAGAGCATTTCCTGCACAGTGGTGCGGGAGAGCACCCGGTTCGATCGATCGAGGGCGGACAACTGGACTTCGATGGCAAAGCGCGCCAGATCGCTGGGCGTCGTCCACAGACCGGCCGCGGCCAGCTCGGGGTAGACGTGCCATTTTGCGCCCATGGACTTTCCCTCGCGCGAGTGTGCCCGGGCGGCGTTGCGGTCATGCTCCGGGGAAATGGGCTGCTGGTATGAGCTGGTCGCCATTCCAATGGGCGCCAGAACGTCGTCGCGCATGATCTCCACAAAGGGCCTTCCCCGGGCGTCGCTCAACGCCTGCTGCATGAGCGTGACTCCACCGCCGGAATACTCCATGAGCGTCATGGGCGGACGCTCCATGAACAGCGCGCCGACGTTCGATGGCTCCTGCCCTTCGAAGATCTGGACGACCGTCGGGATCGGGTCCGATGGATGGTACCCGGGAAAGCCGAATCCATCTCCGAGACCGGACGTATGGCTGGTGAGCCCCCGCGGCGTCACCGGGCGATCCTTGGTGAACTCGCCGCCATCGAGACTCCACGACTCGAGAATGTCGTTGATGTCGTCATCCAGCGTGAAGAGGCCGTCCTGAACCGCACGCAGCACGCCCATCGCGGCAACCGGCTTGCTGATGGATGCCGCCTGGAACATGGTCTCCGTGTCCACCGGCGCCCCGGTCTCGACGTCCGCGACTCCATAGCCTTTGGCCCAGTGGATCTTGAAGTCGTGGACGACGGCGATGCTGGCCCCAGGCACGCCGAAGCGGTCCATGAGCTCCTGGATCGTCAACCCGCCCAGGTCGTTGGGGCCGGCGGAGGGCTGCGCGTCTTCGATTGCCGCCATGTATTCCGCCGCGGTTCGGCTCTGGGCGGACGAGGGAGCTGGAAGCGCGGTGGTCAGCAGCGCCAGGACCGCAGTTGTTCGTAGGCTCATGGGTAGGACTCCTGTGGTGGATGACGCCACCAGGATACGGCGACTCCCTGCGGCCGCGACAGCCGATCTGTCGGCCGGAGCCTTATTGTGGTCACTTGCAGGAGGCGATACCGCGAGTTGGCTTCCGCCATCCCGCCCCCAACTCTTCCCAAGTGCCGGAGGAAGCAACATGCCAAGCGTCCGCGCCCGACGCCGGAGCGTTGGCCCACCCGGCACGACACTGGATCTCCCTGCGGCGACCGTGCTGGCGGCGCTCGTCCTGTCTCTTCTCTCCTCCTCACGGGAGGCACACCCGGCCCCCTCGGACCAGCAGCCCGTTCCGGCGGCAGGGCTGCCAGCGGAACCCGGCTCGGAGCTGCGAGTCTGGCTGCTGACGGCCGATCCGGGTGAAGCGGTGTGGGAGCGGTTCGGCCACAACGCCATACGCGTTCTCGACACGCGGACGGAGAGAGACGTGGCCTACAATTGGGGCATCTTCGACTTCAATCAGGTCGACTTCATTCCCCGGTTCCTGAAGGGTCAGATGCTCTACCAGATGGCCCCGTTCTCGACGGGCGCCATGGTCTCGTCCTATGCCCGCGCCAATCGGAAGGTCGTGCTCCAGGAGCTCGCCCTGACGCCGGCGCAGCGCCTCGCGCTGCAGGAGTACGCGGAGTGGAATGCCCTCCCGCAGAACCGGGACTACTTCTACGACTACTTCCGTGACAACTGCTCCACCCGCGTTCGGGACCTCCTGGACCGGGTCCTGGACGGTGCTCTGTCCGAGCGCTTCAGCAACGAGGCCACGGAGACGTCATACCGGTACCACATACGAAGACTCACACGGAGCAGCCCTTTGCTCTTCACCGGCATGGACGTCCTCTTGGGCGCACCCGGCGACCGACCGATTTCCGTCTGGGAGGAGATGTTCTTGCCCATGACGCTCCGAGACGCTGCCAGGGAGTTGACCGTCACGGACGAGAGCGGAGCGCGGAGACCGTTGGTGATGTCGGAGGAGGTCGTGTCTCCGTCAGGCCGGACCGTCGAGACGGCGGCCCCGCCGTCCTGGCTCCCGCGCTACCTGCTCCTTGGGCTGATTCTCGGCGGGGCACTGGTCTGGGCAGGGCATCTGGCATCCGGCGGTTCCCGTTTGTCGGCCTACGTCGTAGGGACCATCGGCACGGCGTGGAGCCTCCTGGCGGGGGTGGTGGGGACGATCTTGGTGCTCGCCCTGTTCACGGACCACTCGTTCATGGCCTGGAACCAGAACCTTCTCCTCGTGAACCCGCTTTCCCTCGCCCTCGTGGTGCTCGTGCCCCTCTCGCTCAGGCAGCGGAAGTCGCGCCGCGTGGCGTCGATCATTGCGCTGGCCGTCGTGGGTGCCGCCACGCTTGGACTACTCTGGCACCTTGGTCCCACCGCCCAGCAGCAGAATTGGATCTTCCTCGCGCTGACCCTTCCGATTCACCTCGGCCTTTGGTACGCCCTGTTCCGCTTGCGGTCCGCAGCCTTGGCGGAAACCTCTACCCCGTCGAGATCGCGGGGTTAGCCAGGATCGTATCGAGAAGCACCATGATGATGATGACGGGACCGAGAAGGGAGTGGACACGCCTGTTCTTCGAGGTTGCGAGCACGAAGCACAGGGCCAGCATCGGGATCCCGGAGATGTTGGCGATGTGCAACACGGGATCCCCGAACACCAGGGGCTGGACGAACGTGCCCACCACCGTGCCCGCGATGACCATGCCCCAGAGGAGAGGAGCCTGCCGGTAGTAGTACTCCTCGAGGTCGCTGCCCGCCGCCTGTGTCGGATAGAGGAGATTCGCGATCAGGAACAGGAAGATCGGAGGGGCCAGGATGGACAGCACAGCCACGAAGCTGATCTCTCCCATCGCTTCCATGTCCCAGAATTCCCACCACTGCTGAAGCAGCGCGAAGAACACGCCACTCTGAAACAGGACGTGGATCCAGTAGAACCGGACCTCGTCGCGGGCTCGCAGGAGGTTGGCCACGCCGGCGAGAATCTCCGTCAGCCCGAGTCCGATGACGACGGACACGAGGACCAGGAGGAACTCGAAGAGTCCCATTTCAGACCCCCTTGCTGGACTTCATTCCAGATGCCGTGGACCTGACATCCGCGCTTCGACCTTCATCGTGTCGGCCACCAGACGCGTCACCGATTGACCGCGTCGGAACTGGCCAAGCCCACGCGTCCGAGGAGATCCAGGAAGTCCGGATCATCACGCATGAAATCGTAGAGAGGGTTGATCCCGATACTGAGAAGGCTCCTGGCACCCGCTCGTTCCCGGTACGCTTGCTCGAGAATCCCAAGAGTGGTGGCTTTGTCCCCCACGCTCGCGTAGAGCTGGCCACTGACTTCCAGGCCCGGCTGGAGTCGACTCACCAGCTCGGCTGGGAGTCTACCGGGCCGGTTCGCGTCGCGGAAACCCGATGCGCCCGTGCGAAACGCCGCAGCCAAAGCGCGTGCAGCCACAGGATCGCGACCCGTGCCGGTCAGCCACATCTCGAGGTCCTCGGCAGCTGCGTCGAAGCGTCCGAGTCGCGTGTTGACGCTCCACCTGAACTGAAGGCTGGGCTCGAAGTTGGGTTCGCGCGCCAACGCGCGTTCCGCCTCCCGCAATCCTTCTTCGTACTCCCCCGCTTCCATCAAGATGAATGCCAGGTTCTGGCGCATGACCACCGACAGCGGATCGATCTCGGTGGCCCGGCGAGCCAAACGGACCGCTTCTCCGTGCCGGCCTTGCCAGGAGAGTACATGGGACTGCCAGTGGAGGGCATTGACGTTCGTGGGGTCGACCCGCAGAGCGTGTGCGATGAACTCCTCGGCGCCGCTCCAATCGTAGTGGTGGATCATACGCCCCCACCCCATTGCAGTCAGTGCGTCCGGCTGGTTCGCGTCGATCGCGAGGGCGCGTTCCGCCGCCCTCGCAGACTGGTCGCGCGCCAGCTGTACATCGGCAGTGGGGGAGTATTCCGGCAGCACCAAGTGTGCGTAGGCCAGACCTGCCCACGCCGCGGCATAGCCCGAATCGGCCTCCACCGCCTGGCGAAAGTGATCGACGGAAGAGAGGATGTCCGACTCGGACCGACGGTTCCACAGGCGGAGGCCGCGGAGGTAGTGTTCATACGCCATCGGGTTGTGTGTCGAAGCGGACATGATGGAGCCTGTCTGGATCGCGCCTAGTTCGATCTCCAGTGCGCCAACGACCGCGCGGGCGATTTCTTCCTGGGCATCCAGAACGCTCGTCAACTCGGGCTGAAAGTCCCTGGACCACACTTCCGCGTGGCTGGCGACTTCGGTCAGCTGGGCTCGAATGCGAGCTCGGGATCCTTCGGTCCGCACGCTGCCGGACAGCACGTGGGTGACGCCGAGTTGACCGGCGATGTCAGCGAGAGGAGCATCACGGAGAGCGAACGAAGACTGACGCGCGACTACGCTGAGATTGGGAACTCGCGTCAGGGCGGCCAGAATTTCTTCGGCTACGCCTTCACCAAACCAGGCTTGGTCCCTGGATGCGCTCATGTCCTCGAAGGGGAGCACCGCAAGGGAGCGCGTCCCCGTTCTCGCTGCAACGGACGGGCTGGGGGGTTCGAAGAGCTGCCGCCGAACGATCAGGGCTCCGCAACCAACTACGATGGCTATGGCCAACAAGCTCACCAGGTACGGCGAAGATCCCAGACCGACCTCGGAAGCGGACGTGCGGACCAGACCGTCGGGTGTCAGTTCATAGAGCCACGCAAGAGTCACCGCGACCGGGAACCCCAAGAGCGCCGCAACGAGGATTACGGTGACCACCGAGTCGGAGATGCCCAGACGTGGAAGCACGAGGTCGGCGGCCTCGACCACCGCCAGGGCACCGACTGAGTAGCCGACTGCTGCCCTGAACACCTTCCGGCGTCTCAGCTCGGTCAGGACATGTCCGAGTCCTATCACAAGTTCAGCCTATGGAAGCCAAGAAGACGCGCCTCTGAGATGGGGCAGACGACATGACGCACCAACATAGGAACGAAAAGGGATGTCAGCTAACGTCCGGGATCCTCTGAGAGCACTCGATCCCGTGGTCCAGGCAACTGCGGGTCGACGTCCATGCCCATCTCCTGGGCCCGGCGCTTCCCCAAACGCCGAGCCAGTACCCGCATGTCGATGGCTTTGTCGCCCTCATCGACGATCTCCAGCCCCAACATGGCCTCGAGGACGTCCTCCATGGTCAAGATACCGTCCATGCCGCCGAATTCGTCGATCACCAACATGATGTGGGTTCGGCGATGCAGCAGTTCGTCAAAGGCCTTCAAGAGCGAGGCTCCCGCGGGGATGACGGACAGGTCACGACGATAGCGTTCCACGGGCGTCGCGCTCTGGCCCCGTGCCTGGGCCAGGAGCAGGTCGCTGCGCAGAACGAAGCCGGTGACCTCTTCGCGGCTGTCGCCGTACAGGGGGATACGCGAAAAGCGCTCATCGCTGTGGGCGGAGAAGAACTCGCCGACCGTGCTGCCGGCCGGTAGGCCGGAGACGACCGATCGCGGCGTCATGGCGTCCCTGACACGAGTGTTGTCCAGCAGCAGCAGGTTCTGGAGGATCTGAGACTCGCGCTGATCCAAGTGTCCCTCGGAACCGCTCAGTTCGGCGATGACGGCGAGTTCCTCGCGGCTGAAGCCCCTCTGTTCGGATCCCTTGCCCAGGGCCTGGGTCAGCTTCTCGGAGAATTTGACCAGGGGGTACATGAAGAAGATGAGGTATTTGAGGAAGTAGGCGGTGAAGGGCGCCAGCCGTCTCCAATAATGGGCGCCCAAGGTCTTGGGGATGATCTCGGAGAACACCAGGATGAGCAGGGTGAGGACTGCCGAGGCCAGACCCACCCAGGCGCTGCCGAACACGGCTGCGGCCTGAGCCCCGGCGCCGGCCGCCCCTACCGTATGGGCGACGGTGTTGAGCGTCAGAATGGCGGCCAGGGGGCTGTTGATATCGTCCTTGAGCCGGCGCAGCAGGGCGCCGGAGGCCCTGCCCGACCTCTCCAACAGCGTGATGTGGGGCACGCTGACGCTCAGGATCACCGCTTCTGCGATGGAGCAGACGAAGGAAAAGCCCAGGGCGATGAAGACGTAGACGGCGAGTAGGATCATGGAACCCAATGGGTGGTGCGTGGTTGGTGGACGCTCATCCTACCTCGACCGCACCCGTCGTCGAACGAACCTGACCTCTCCTGCAGCCGTCGCCGGGTTGCGATTGTGCTGAAACCCAGGATGCCAGCGAATGCCGGGAAACTCAAGAAAAGGGCCCGCCAAGCCGGGTGCCCGGGCCGGGAATCCAGTATGCTTGCCCGTGTACAGAGTACTTTGTATAGTAAAGTTTCTGGAGGCGTCCTGGCCGAAGTCAAGATCTGCCTGGGTCTGAAGCCTCCCGTGGTCGCTTCCGTGGCGCAATCGTCACCGGCACAATCGGCTGGAGGGGGTCGGATGGAGAGGTGGCTGAGACGCATCCGGGGCGCCATCGGCATGGGCCTGACCTGGGCAGTGGCTTGGTTCGGGGCGGGCATGATCCTGCTGCTGAGCCTTCTGCTCCTGACCGGCAGTACGGGCGCCGACGTCCCCTATCCCCTGGGGTTCGGTGCCTTCGGCTTCGTTGCCGGCGTCACCTTCTCAGGGGTCCTGGGTCTCGTCGAGGGCCGACGACGATTCGACCAGATGTCCCTTCCACGATTTGCGGGGTGGGGGGCCGCGGGGGGGTTCCTGCTTTCCGCGGTCTTCGTCGTGGCAGTGGCCTTCGTAGAGGACCCCGCCTTCCTGTGGAACCTGACGGTCCTGGGTCCCGTCTTTGCGCTGGCCGGCGCGGGCTCTGCTGCCGGTGCACTGGCCCTGGCCAGACGCGCGGAGGACCGTGGATTGCCCGAAGCCGGTGACAACGTCGCCGAGTCGGGGCTTTCCGAAGGCGAGGCGCGAGAACTGCTCGGAGGTGGCGGCTGAGCGTACGACCCGGCACGAGACTCCGGGACCGTAAGGAAGCCGCAACGGTTCTGTGCTACTCCGCAGGGGCCCGAGGCAGCCAGAGTCGGAAGGCGTACATCAGCATGCCGTTGCAGATCAGGGCGCCCACGGTGACGGCCGGAATGATGCTCCACGCGGTGTCGCCGGCAAAGTAGAAGCTCCAGACGACCTTGAGCGCAGCACCCACGTTGACCACGACCAGCCCTGCGATCAACGAGCGACGCCAGAACGCCCAACCCAGCACGACAAACCAAAGGGAACCAGGGCCGTCATGGCAGATTTTGCCCACGTCCACCCACCCGTGACGTATTCGCGCTCCATGGCCAAGAACGCCTCGGCCCGTAGGTCTGTCTGGGACGGCGCGGGAAACCAGAACGTGCTGGAGAAAACGCCAACGACCGTCAGCACGAGGCCGGCAACGCTCTTCTTGTAGGCGAAGGAGCAGAAGGGCAGCACGAACAGAGGTCGGATGTACCAGCTCAGGGGTTATGGTGACGTGCCCACGCCCATTTCAAGAACTCGTACAGAGATCCCATTCCGCTCTCTCGGCACGGTACATCACCGGTCGCCGGTCAGCGACCCCTCGAACTCCGAGCCGCGTTTCTCCTCCGGCGTCGGTTCGAGCCAAGCGAAGAACATGACCACCGCAATGACCAGGGCCGGCAGGAAAAGGAGCCCCAACACACTTGTCGCCACCATCGGCCCGGCGAGGACCCCCGCGACGAAGGCGCCCAGCGGTGACACAAGGCCTGCTACGACGCTTCTCCGCCCCATGATTCCCGCATCCGGATAGAGCCAGCGCCTGACAATCTCCAGACCTGCCCCGAAGCCCAGGGACAACAGTCCCGCTCCGCCCGCGATGATTGCGAGGACGTCGGGCCGCAGGAGGCTGCCACCCATCAGCACGACCCCCCCCGCCATGGTTACGAGGGCGCCTGGCAGAAAGCGAAGGACCGTGGCGGCGAGCGCTTCCCGAAAGGGAATCCCCCTCTCGTACTTGCGAAGAGCCTTGCCCGGGCCATCCTCCACCTCCGCAACGGCAACGCCATGGCCATCGTCCGTCGTCAACCGCACCTCCCGTTCAGAGTGCCGTCCGTCCTTCCATGGCGTTTGGCACGCCAAGCATCGATTCCGTCATGGACCACATGCGTCTACCGAGGTCCTCGTCCATCCAGTAATCCGGCAGAGGTTGCTCCGCCCTCTCCTTGAAGACCTTTCCGTTGAGCCGCGCTGGATCGCCACCGATGTGATGGAGGAGGTTGTCTGCAGCCTTTGCGACGGAGCCCGAGAAGAAATTCTTGAACCAGGCCGCAACCCTGACGTCCCGGACCAGCTCAGACTTGAAAGTACCTGGATCGATCATGGCCACCACGACAGGGCCACGCTCCGGGCGGCGGGCGAGCTCCAGCGTCGCGAAGACCAGGCAGAGCTTCGTCTTGAAGAACGATCGGTACATCCGATAGCTCTTTGCGGCCTGCAGGTCTTCCAGGTCGAGACGCAGCCTCGCGGACGGCCTCCCGTTGTTGATGATGAGCGGCTCCGATCCGCCTCTCAGCAGCGGCAGCAGCGAAGTCATGAGCAGAAAGGGGGCCAGGTAGTTCACCTGGAACATCATCTCGAACCCGTCCTCCGTTACGGTCCGCTTCGCCTTCATCACCGCGGCGTTGTTGTAGAGGAGGTCCAGCTTTTCATGCCGGGCACTGTAATCAGTGATGAAGTCCCGGATCGCAGCCAACGAGGCCAGATCGCAGACCGCGACCTCCAGGTCGGCTCCTGGATGCTCCTCGCGCAGCCTGTGGAAAGCCGCCTCTCCCTTGTCCTTGTTGCGGCAGAGCAGGGTCGTATTCGCGCCCAGAGCAGCCAGTCTTCGCGCCACTTCGAATCCCAGTCCGGTGTTCGCTCCGGTGACGATGCATTGCTTCTTCGATAGTTGCATGGTCGACCCCTAGCTCAACTCGGCCTCCGCAGGTCCAATGACGATGCGATCGACAAATGGGTCGTCCTCCGGAACGGTGTCGAGGTCACCCTCTTGAACAAACGTCACGCGATGTCTCGCCAGCGCCTCGTAGAGTACCCGCAGGTTTCGACCACGGACCGTGATCTGATGCTCCGGAAACTCCAAAGCCATTCCGCGATCGGGCCGCAGTTCGATGCTGAGGAGTCGAGCATAGGGGACGGCGAGGCACCGTCCGTCGTGACCACGAAACTCCACCATCGGTGGATTGGGCTCTCCTGCGGCAGCCAACCCATACGCTGCGCGCGGGTCTCCCAGTTCCAGCTGCAGTCCGTCGTCCGGCCTCATCCTGCGTCCCTCATTCCGATCGCCCCGCCCGTTCGGGTGGGTCACGTTGGATAGCGTCTCCGGGAATCCGCACCGGCCCGCCCGAACCAATTCCAGACTCCAGAGCCCGCGAGGCAACACCTTTGTTTCCCCACACGATCCCACCATCGGGGCCAGTTGGGACCACGGCCGCCGCCACGCGGCCGGAGCCGGAGCCCGGGAGTTGATTGACGGCACGCCGCGGCTAGGTCGCGACACCTTCGCGACTCCCATGCGCCGAGGCCAAGCATCCGGTCGGCAGGATGTGCGGATGACTCAGGACCTCGATGCGGTTCCTTTCGGAGATCAAGACGACCGCGAAATTGCCCTCCGGAACGATCCTTGCTTCAGACGGGGGCGAGGAGTCAGCTGCCGCCACGCAGTAGCCCGCGCACTTCCACCCGCTCGACGTCCAGGTGGTCGCGGACGACGCCGACGATGTGCTCCGCACCGATTTCGAGGAGTCGGAAGTCCGCGGGCATGGCCACGGGCCCCATCCACCGCCCCTGGGCGTCGAAGACGTCCCAGCGGGCAGGCTCGCCCCGAGCGGCATATTCGGCCACCCAGAGGGCACCGGTGGGGTCGGTCAGGAAGCGGCCGTACGCCGGCTTCCTCTCGGGCCTGGGTAAGTCGGTGAACCACGCCCGCACGGAGGCGCGCTCGGCCTCGGGCGCGGCGGCCACGGCTTCCTCGGTCCATGCCCGCACCTCGTGGTCCAGAAGCTCCAGCGATGGGCCGATCCAACGCACCACGGACGCAACGCCCCCGGGCCCCAGGATCCGGAAGCTGCGCGTCACCTGATCGCCCACCACCAGGTCGTCACCCAAGAGGGCGTCGCTGGCGTGGTGGGCGAACGGCACGGACGCCATGGTCATCCGTTGGCCCTCCCGTCGGTGCATGACCTCCCGACCGGGCTCCAGCGCGAGGGTGTCCCGGGGGGCGCCATCGGGACCATACGCCACGTAGGCCGCAGGGTCCCTGGCCAATCCCTCGGAGACGGTGGCGCCGGGAGGCGGGGTGCCCCACATCTGTCCCAGCACGAAGCTTCCATCGGAGCGCCGCCCGGTGACCATGCCGGCCGAGAGCGGCGGCGCCAGGGTGAGAGCGCCCAGGAAACCGTCGTCGGGAGCGAGCCACGTGATACGGCTGTGTCCGTAGTCGTGGACCCAGAGAGTGTCGCCACCGGCCCGGCCCATGCGGGCCATGAGCCGAAACTCCTCCGGTCCGTCCCCTGGGCCACCCCAGACCTGCTCCAGGCTTCCGTTCCGCCGGTAGATCCGCACCTCCGACGTGC
>DATHZE010000129.1:0-2563 GCA_035458765.1 Longimicrobiales bacterium | reverse complement strand
CGGGTTTGAGCACTTTGAGCGCCACCTTGCGCTCGTGGCGGAGGTCGTCGGCGAGATACACGACGGCCATGCCCCCCTCGCCGAGGGTGCTCTCAATCCGGTATCGCCCTTCCAGGGCAGCGTTCAGACGGCCTACGGTATCAGGGTTCATGGGGGGGCAACATCAGGCGGCCACGGCGCCTACCGCAAGGCTTCGCGTTGCGGTTGGCGGATTTGCCACGTGAACGCGGGCCGGCCCGACGAGGTCGGACCGGCCCGCGGCATGCGTTCGGTTGGGAGTCCGCCTAACTGATAATCTTCTGCACCTCGATGGGATCCAGCCCGTTCTCCCGCAGCAGCTCGTTCAGGCGTGCCAGATCCTGATCGATGATGAGCTGAAGGCGCACCATCTCCTCCTGGAGGAGACCCTGGAGACGGTCGAAGACGTCTCGGGACTGGTCGGTGGGCGGGTAGTCGCCATCGGCCACCTGGTTCAGGAGCGCCGCCAGCTTGTTGTTGATCTTGATGGGGAAGTTGAGCGGATCCTGCCGGCTCTGGTTCTTCACCTGGTAGATCTCCGACTCCACCCCCAGGAGCTTGTCCTTCACCACGTCGCCCTGCTGCTGGATCTCCGAGTTGTCCGTCTTGCCCTGGCGGTCGGTGACCTCACCCTTGATTTCGCGGATCTTGATCACCGCCTCGTTGGCCTCGGTGACCTTGTCGCGGATCTCCAACGCCAGCGCGAGCTGGGCCTGGAGGTCCGCCATGGTCACGGCTTCGTTCCGCGGGTCCATCTTCACGGCGAAGGATTGCTCCTGCATCACGTCGCCGGCGGTGAGACGCACCGTGTAGTTCCCCGGGAGGATGACCGGTCCCTGGTTGTTCCCTGACCAGAAGATCATTCCTTCGAAGTCAACGAAGCCCGAGTAGCGCAGATTCCACTGGAAGGTGTTGGCGCCGGCCTTCCCCGAGGGGCCGGCCGCGCGCCCGCCGCCGCCGAAGCGCTGGCGGCGTCCCTGCATGGGGTTGGACTTGGCCACGTCGGCGTCGTTCTTGAGGTAGTACCGCACCAGCACGCCGTCGTCCACGCCGCGGTACGCATCCACGGGCTTGAACAGGTGCATGGCGGCGGCGGCCACCTGTGCGTTCATCTCCCGTAGCGGCGTGACGTCGCGCATGACCCAGAAGGAGCGCCCGTGGGTGCCGATGACCAGGTCGTTGCCCGCCACGACCAGGTCGCTGACCTGGACGTTGGGCAGGTTCATGCCCAGCGGGTTCCAGTGTGCGCCGTCGTCCCACGAGACGTACACGGTGCTCTCCGAAGCGGCGTACAGGAGCCCGGGGCGCGTGGGGTCCTCGCGAACGGCGCGCACGAAGTCGTTGGCGGGAATGCCGTTCACGATCTTCGTCCACGTCTGCCCGAAGTCGGTGGTCTTCCAGACGTACGGGGCCCGGTCGTTGTCCACCAGGTAGCGGATGCCGGCCACGTAGGCTTTGCCGGGCGTGTTGGGCGACGCCTCGATGGTGTTGATGCGCACGAAGTCGGGCGCGTCGGACGGCGTGACGTCCGTCCAGTTCTGTCCGCCATTCCGGGTGACATGCACCAGCCCGTCGTCGGAGCCGGCCCACAGCACGTTGGCGTCGTGGTGCGAAGGCGCCAGCGCGAAGATCGTGGCGTACACCTCGACGCCGGTCTGGTCCTTGGTGATGGGACCGCCCGACTCGATCATGGTCGCGGGGTCGTGCCGGGTGAGGTCGGGGCTGATGCGCTCCCAGCTCCCGCCCTCGTTCGTGCTCTTCCACACGTGCTGGCTGGTGCTGTAGAGCACGTTGGCGTCGTGGTGGCTGAACACGATGGGGAACGTCCACTGCACCCGCTCCACCAGCGAGGCCGACGACTGACCCATGGGGTTCTCCGGCCACACGTTGATGGTCCGCTCCTGGCCGTTCTGGGTGTTCTTGCGCGTCAGAGTCCCCGAGTGGGATCCGGCGTAGAAGATCCAGGGCCGCTCGGGGTTCGACGCGATGTAGCCGCTCTCGCCGCCGCCCGCGTCGTACAGGAACATCTCGGCCTTGTCCCCCCCGTAGAGGTGGTCCCACCCCCGGCTGGCCACGCATGCCGTGGAGTTGTCCTGCTGGGCGCCGCAGATGTGATAGGGGAAGTGGTTGGTGGTCATCACCCGGTAGAACTGTGCCGTGGGGAAGTCCTGGTCCGTCCAGGTCTCGCCGCGGGTGTAGCTCACGTTGCCCCCGCCGTCGTTGGCCTCGATCATGCGCAGCGGGTTGGTGGGGTCGATCCAAAGGTCGTGGTTGTCGCCGTGGGGCACGCTCATGGACTGGAGCGTCTTGCCGCCATCGGTGGACTTGTAGATTCCCACGTTCAGGGCGTACACCAGGTCACGGTCCTGGGGGTCGGCGTAGACCCGGGTGTAGTAGAAGGCGCGCTGCCGCAGATCGCGGCTGTCGTTGATGAGCTCCCACGTGGCGCCGGCGTCGTCGGAGCGGAACAGCCCGCCGTCGGCCGCCTCCACCTGGGCCCAGAGCCGGTTGGAGTCGGCGCCGGACACCGTGACGCCGATCTTTC
>DATHZE010000128.1:0-9800 GCA_035458765.1 Longimicrobiales bacterium | reverse complement strand
GCCCATGAAGTTGTCGGTGCTGGCGTAGCGGATGTCGAGATGGATGCCGGGGTCGAGGGCCACGAGTTCGACCAGGTCCGACGGGCGGAAGTCACCGTCCTCCGCCGGCGGCGTGGCCGCCAGCGCCTCGGCTCTCAGTTCCTCCGCCGGCCGGATGGGCGTGATCCTGAACGTTCCTCCGTCCGCGGCGCCAAGGGTCAGCCTGGCGTACTCCACCGAATCCACCCGAATGGCCCGAACGCCGCCGTCTTCGCCGTAGACGGGCCGTACCGACGGGTTCGAGCCCCCAGGCGAAAACGCGAGCACCGTAGCGCCACGCCAATCCAGAAGGCGGAGACCGCCGTGGTCCTCCAGGACCGAGACGGTGTCGCCGTCCAGTACGTACTCGCCGACCAGAACCCGCTGCTCCGCCGTGGCGTCGGGCGGGAGGAAGTCGCGGGAGGGAGCGTCGGGGGGCTCAGCGGCGCATCCCGCGAGGAGAGAGACCAGAAACAGCCGCTTGATCATGAGGACGCTCGGACGCCGGACAGCGCGGAGAAGGACCCGTGGACGTTTCCCGTAGTAATACCTGTCACCTCCATCGCCGACAAACGGACCCATTTTCTTGACTACCTTCGCTGTCGCAGAACAACAGGCCGATGTCCTGGGAGCCCTTCGCTCGTTGAGCGGACGGGCCACCATCGGTGACGTGGTGACCGCCACCGGCCTCGCCGCCGAGGACGCCAAGGCGTCGCTCAAGGCCTTGCTGGAGAGTCACCACGGGCACCTGGCGGTTTCGGACTCCGGGGAACTGCTGTACCACTTCGACCCCGGGCTCATCCGCCGGGGCACCGAGCCTCTCCTGGCCCGCCTCAAGCGGACCTCCTGGGATGCCCTCACGAAGGTATTCAAGGTGGGCATCGCCGTCATGCTGGTGGTCTACTTCGCCATCATGGTGGCTCTGGTCCTGGCGGCGCTCTTCGCCAACGAACGGGGCGGCGGCAACCGACGGAGCGGGGGATGGGGCGGGGGACGTGGTCGCCATGGCGGCGGCTTCGGCATGCCGAATTTCTGGCTCTGGTACTGGCTGTGGAGTCCGCGATGGTCTCTTGGGCGTCCGTATTACGGACAGCGTTGGGAGCGGACCCTGCCCAAGGAGGACAAGCCCCCCTTCTACAAGCGGGTTTTCGCTTTCGTCTTCGGGCCGGACCGGCCCAGGCCCACGCAGCAGCAGCAGGACAGGAGCACGCTCCAACTCATCCGGGCGCGAAACGGCGTCCTGACCACGGCCGAACTCGTGGAGCACAACGCACTTCCGCAACACGAGGCCGAGGACGAGATGGGCCGGCTCGTGGGCGCCTACGACGGCGAGCCCGTGGTGTCCCCCGAAGGGCGGCTGGCGTACGCGTTTCCGTCGCTCATGATGAGCGCCCACGGTGGCGTCCGGACCAGGGAGCCGAGACCCGCCTGGATGCGGCTGGAGGTCCCCCGGCCCCTGACCGGGAACGACGTGGCCACCAACGCCGGCGTCATCGCCATGAACGGGTTCACCCTGGTGGCGTCGGCCACGGCACCCTGGTTCATCTTCCCTCGGTTGGGCATCGGTGGCGTGGCGGCCTACGTGGGACTGGTCCTCGTTCCCGTGGTCTACAGCCTGCTCTTCTTCGCGTTTCCCGCTTTCCGCGCCCTGAGCGTCCGACGGGAGAACCGCGCGCGCCGCCGGCGCAACGTGCGCCGGGTGCTCCTGGGATTGGTTTTCGACGAAGCGGTGAGCCGGGGGGGCGGGGTGACGCTGGAGCGGGCCAAGGCCCACGTCGACGCCACGCTGGAAGGAGGGGCCGGCCTGGCGGAGGTGAAGAGGGTTCTGGAGCAGATCGCCAGCGAGTTCGACGCCGACGTTTCACCGGACGCGGAGGGAAATCTGGTCTTCAGTTTTCCGACCATCGGCGCCGACTTCGCCGCGTCAGAGAAGGTGCGTCGTTCGCTGAAGCTGGAGTCCAGTCGACCCGGTGACATCGTCTTCGATACCGGCGATACCGCCTCCGAAGCCGATGCCCGCGACCGGAAGCTCTTCGACCGCGAGATCCAGGCCGGGGAGTTGAAGGGGTACGTGCCCGCACCCAACCGGGTGGACTACGAGGAGGACTTCGAGGTCGTCGCCTTCGAGGAGGAACTGCGGGGCAGGGGGATCGCCCTGGCGTAGAGCGTCGGGTCCAGCGCCGGATCTTGCCCGCTCCGACCGCTTCCCGTCAACGGAAGCTCGGGTCCAGGGGTCCTCCATGTGGTCCGATTGACATGGAGGACGCGGATGCGGACTCTGGTCCCGCGACGCCCTCCTCAACTTCCAGCAGGACGAACGGACATGATCGCCAGGCTTCTCCGACTCCTTTCCGCCCCCGCGCTGCTCTTCGTGACACTGTGGGGCGCGCTTCCGACAGACGCGGTGGCCCAGCAGAATCGCCAGCAGGTCCAGATGGACACGTCCAGGGCGCGTGAACTCTATGTCTCGGACGACTGGGACGACCACCCTGAGTCCGACTACGCGCGGGCCATGGAGGGGAAGGCCCGGACCGACAGCATCTACGCTGCGGTCACGAAAGGCGTCGTCGATTACCGGAAGATCACCTACCGAAGCAGCGTCGGGGACATGGACATTCCCGCCTACCTCTTCCAGCCACTGGAAAAGAGGGGTCCCAGGGGCCACGCAGCCCTGGTGTGGGTGCATGGAGGCGTGCACGGGAACTGGGGTGAGAACATGTGGCCGTTCATCCGCGAGGCGGTGGAGCGGGGGTACGTGGTCATCTGTCCGGAATACCGCGGCAGCACGGGATACGGCGAAGCGCACCATCGGGCCATCGACTACGGCGGCTACGAGGTGGACGACGCGATGACGGCGCACGACTGGATGACGGGCAACCTTCCCCACGTCGATCCAGAGCGCGTCGGCATGATGGGGTGGAGCCACGGCGGGTACATCACGACGCTCGCGGTGACCCGGGACGGTCATCCGTTCAAGGCCGGGGCCGCCATCGTGCCGGTGACCAACCTCATCTTCCGCCTGTCCTACAAGGGCCCGAGCTACCAACGCTCCTTCTCCACTCAACAGCGCATCCAGGGGCTCCCCTTCGAGCAGCGCGAGAAGTACGTCGAGCGGTCGCCACTCTACGCGGTGGACCACCTCGAGACGCCGCTCCTTGTCCACGTCTCGACCAACGACGAGGACGTGAACTTCGTCGAGAACCAGCAGTTGGTGTACAAGCTCAAGGCCCTCCACCCCGACCTGACCGAGACCAAGA
This sequence comes from Longimicrobiales bacterium, assembly GCA_035458765.1. Lineage (GTDB taxonomy): Bacteria > Gemmatimonadota > Gemmatimonadetes > Longimicrobiales > Gaopeijiaceae > SZUA-318. The sequence continues at coordinate 6,525 of DATHZE010000128.1, read as the reverse complement.
TCTACGTGGATCCGGCGCCCTGGGGTCGGAGCGTGGGACATGCGTTCAGCCGTCGCGTCGACCCCGAGACTCTCGAGCGCGTGGACTCGCCTGCACAGCGCGATTCGTGGAATCGGACGTGGACGTTCTTCGAGTGGTACCTGCATCCGTACGACGATCCGAACCACCCCGTGGATCTGGGTGACGGTATCCGGTAGCCGGAGCCCTCACCGAGGCGGAGTTCGTCAGGAAAGGGAGAGGGGGTCGCGCCCGCCGGGCGCGGCCCCCTCGACGCCGGCGGCTAGCGGACGCCGCGCTCCCTGGCCTGCAGCACCCCACGCACCGAGTCGCTCAAGGAGTTGTGCGCCTCGATGAGCGTCCGGCACGCGGCGTCGCTGGTCCGCAACCGGTCGGCCCGAAGCTCCCATGCGGCCACGGAGTCGTTGTACGCCCTGAATCGCTCCATGTACTCGTCGTACCGTTCTTCCGGTACGCCCCTCGGGTCCAGTTCCTCGAAGGCGCTCACCTCTCCCCTGAGCGAGTCCACCACTTCATCGAACTGCTGGAAGAGCATCTGGTCGTAGGCGAGGACGTTCGTGCACGAATCGGCGGAGATGTGGGCCCTGGCCACCCGGTCGCGGAGATCGAGGATCTCCTGACGGGTCCTGCTCCGGTCCACCATGGTCCAGATGCTGGCGGCCAGCGAGCCCACCACGGCCAGGGCCAGGACCCCGAGCAGGATCTTCTTCACTCCTCGACCACGAAGTGGAACATCATCCCCGAATGGAGGTGTTCCGCGATATGGCAGTGGGCCATCCACGTGCCGGGGTTCGACATCTCCACCAGGATGTCCATGGTCGAGCCGACGGGAACGATGGCCGTGTCCTTCCAAACCAGGTTGTCGTTGGGCACGCCGTCCATGGACGTCACGAGGAACCGCTGTCCATGGACGTGGAACGGGTGGTTCATGGGGTGAAATGATCTCGGATTATTGAACACGCGGATCTTCACCACGTCGCCGACCCTGAAGCTCCATCCGATGTCACCGTTTTCCGCACCCGTGGCCCGGTCGCGGAGAATCCACGTGACCTGCTCCGCCGTGGAGAGCCAGTTCATCATGGGCATGGCGTCGTTGAACTCCATGGGCGGCACGTACAGCGTATCCATCTCCATGGCCAGGACGATGGGGATGGGAAGTCCCGACACCCGCACGGTGGTCTCGAGCTCATGGTCCGGTGCCTTGTCGAACAGGGGGCGGTAGCGCTCGATGTCTGCGATGACCTCCTCGTTGCGACGGAGCGTGGCGAATGCCTCGCCCAGGTCCGGCGTGGCCTCATCCTCCGATACGGTCACCAACGCCAGGGTGTCCACCTGGGGGTAGAAGACGCCGCGGAAGTGGTTCACGGCCTGCACGACGTTGGTGATGGCGTGGACGCCGGGCTCGTCGAAGCGCACGTCCACCACGTACCGCTCCGCGGGGGCGATGAGAACGCTGTGGACCCACTGCTCCCGCTCGAAGCGACCCACGTCGGACGCCACCACCTTCATCGTGGCGCCGCCGAACACGAGGTTGAACGTCCGGGTGTTGGCCACGTCGGTGACGTAGAAGCGGACGACCTCGCCCCTCTTCGCCGTGAGGCGGTACCCGGTCTGGCCGTTCACCATCATGACGTTGCCGAAGCGCCCCATGAGGGCGTGGGTGGGCGCCTCGTCTCCCCATGGCAGGAGGCCCTGGCCGTCCATGAGGATGTCGTCCACCACGAAGATTTCCTCTCGGTGGGCGGGGCCGTAGTAGTCCGGGTCCGGCGACGTGACCAGGAGGTTTCCGAAGAGCCCGAGGTCCTGCTGCACGTCCTCGCGGACGTGGGGGTGGTACCAGAACATGCCGGCGTCGGGAACGTTCACCTCGTAGGTGAAGCTCTCGCCATGCTCGATGGCATCCTGGGTGACGCCCGGTACGCCGTCGAACCGGTTGTCGATGCGCACCCCGTGCCAGTGGATGGTGGTGGGCATCTGGATGTCGTTGGTCACCCGCACGACGACGGTGGCGTCTTTCGGGGCCTGGATGAGGGGCCCGGGGTACTGGCCGTTGTACCCGTACATCACGGTCTCGCGTCCGTTGAGCGTCCGACGGACCATGGAAACGGCGACGTCCAGGGTGTCCCCGTCGGCCATGTGCACCATCTCCGAGGGGCGTGCCTCGGGGAGCATGGCCGGGTCCATCCCCATCCCCGGAAGGAACGCGCCCACCACGGGCACCAGCATCTCGATGCCCGGGAGCATGGGCATGTTGGGGTCCATGGGCACCATCCTCCATCCGGCCCTCATGCTCATGTCGTGACCCATGTGCATGGCGTGGTCCTGCGCGGACACGTGCGCGGCGGCGAGGAGCGTGGCGGCCAGCGCGACGAGGGAGGCGCGGAACTTCATCGGTAGCCGTACTTGGCGCACAGTTCCTGCTGGAAGGGGCCGTGGCCGGCCATGGTGTGCATCATCCCGCTCCGGGACATGCCGCGCAGGGCGATGGGACCGCTCCAGGTGGTCGCCTCGGCGTCGTCGGTCGGCTCCAGGGTGACCACGACCAGGAACTTGTTCCACCCCACCCGCCCCTGGACCGACAGGTGCCCGTCCAGGGCGCCGAGACGCCGGATCTGGTCCACCTGGGTGGTGGTGACCCATGCCACGAGGACGCCCGAAGTCGGCACTCTCATGCCCGTCAGCTGGACCTCGACGTCGTACAGGTAGCTGCCGTCCGGCGCCAGGGCGACACCGAACGGCGACGCCGCGAAGGTGACGTGGCCGGTTCCCGAGGCGCGTCCGGTACCTGGCAGATTCCGGGTGGTGACGAGATCCACGGCGTAATAGGCCGGCGGATCCACGTCGTCAGGGGCCGCGCAGAACAGCGCCGGTGTCCATGGCGCGACGCCGGCGAGCGTGACGAAGGGGAGTGCGGAGAGCAGTGTGATCATGGCCGACGAGCGTAGGACAAGGCTCCGGGGCGGGCAAGCCTGGATCGTGAAATCGGTGGCGTCGCGAACGTCAGAGGGCCATCGTGCCCCTGGGCAATTCGCGGCATCACCCTGGAGGTGGACATGGTTCGGAAGATCGGGGCTGTCCTCGCCGGCGCCCTGGTGGTCGGCGTGGTCGTCTTTTCGCTCCAGTGGATGGGGTCGCTGCTCTACCCTCTGCCCCTGGGACTGGATCCCATGGATCCGGCGAACCGGGACGCCTTCGTGGCTCATCTGGTTGGCATGCCCCCGATCGGTTGGGCGCTGGCGTTCGGTTCGGAGCTTCTCGGCGCGTTCCTGGGAGCCTGGACCGCGGGCCGGATCGCCGGGAACCATCGGGTGTGGTTCGCCGGAGGCATCGTGGGCCTGGCGGTGATGGGGAGCTTCCTGAATTGGATCGCCTTCCCACACCCCGGCTGGTTCATTGCCGGGCAAGTGGTGGGCTATCCCCTGGTGATGCTGGCCGCGGTGCGGCTCCTGGGCAGGGATCCTGCCCAGGAACCGCGCGCGACGAGGTCGGAACCTATTCGCTGATGGGCCGTCTGGCCGGCGCATCCCACTTCTGGGCCGAGGAGATGTCCGGGTAGCCCCAGTCCTCTCCGTTCCACCCCTGGAAGCCCTCCATCCTGAAGGTCCAGAATCCCGTGGACATGTCGCTGATGACGATGAGCCCGTCGGCGTTACGCACATCGACGCCGAAAGCGCCGTTGAACTGGGAGTACCGATCCTCGTTGGGCGGCCCGATGTAGGTGTCGTAGTACCCCACGGCCACCGGGTTCTCGGGGTCCTGGAGGTTGAAGACCTGGAGGCCGTCCAGGTAGCCCGACACGAACACGTACGGCCAACGCACCTCGTGGTTGTGAACCAGGTGTCGCCAGTCGGCGGTGAACGCGGAGATGGGGTTCCGGACGTTGGTTACCTCGCCGTCCAATGCGGGCTTGAGGTCGAAGATGCGCAGAGGCGCGTACTGGTACTCGGTTTCAGCCACCACGTACCGACCGTCGGGGCTGGGCGTGAAGGTGTGCCCGTACGAGACGCCCTGCACGCCGGTGAGGGTGATGCGCAGCTGTGGGTCCTGGAGGTTCGTGACGTCGTAGATGTAGTACCCGCCGGTGCCGCCACCGTAGAAGCGGTCCTCGTCGGTGTCGGGGTGGTAGCCCACGTAGAAGTCGTGGTATCCGCGTGATCCGCCGCTCCCCATGTCCGATCCGGGGATGGGAACGCGGGCCACCCGGGCGTTGGCCACGTCGCCGCTCACCACTTTGCCGAGATCATAGACGTTGGTGTACGGTCCGCTCACCGTGGTGAACAGGTAGACGCCGCCGTTGGAGTGCTTGTAGATGAAGATGTTGTGGAAGCCGCCTGGGTTCTCGGGTTCCCGGATTCGGGCGACCTCCTTCACCGTGGACGCATCAGGGAGTCCCGTGACGTCCAACACCACGGCGCCCAGGTCGGTATCGGGGCCGCCCTGGCCGAACTGGAGCGACTGAACCACGTAGTAGCGGCTGCCTATCTTGAAGTGCTTGGTGTCCATGCCGCCGGTGCGCTGGTGCAGGTCCTGGTTCTCGATGCGCCAGCGGTAGAGCACCTCGGGCTTGTTGGGGTCCGCGATGCTGATGATGTCCAGGCCCTTGGGTCCTTCGTCGCCGTAGACCATGCGGGAGACGTAGGCGTAGGGACGGGAAAGCTCCTGCTCCAGGTCCAGGTCGGCTACGGAGAGGCGGGGGCCCAGGGGGATGTGTCCCAGAACCTCCATGTTGTCGCTGCCGCGCTTCATGGCGGTCCAGGGAGTTTCCTGAGCGGCCGCGGGCACGGCGAGCGCCGCGGAGAGGAGCGCGGCGACGAGCGCCACGGGGGCGCGCGAGTGGGTCACCAGCATGGGGCAGGCACCTGGCGTGGGGGACTTGATGATCTGGAGGGCCACAAGGTGGGGCGGGGTAGCGGTGGCGGGCAAGCCGACCAGATTCCGTGCATGACGCATCGACCGCTGGTCTCCGCAGCAATCGCGTTCGCTCTACTCACCTGTCCGGGGGCCGCCCAGGAAAGGCCGTTCCCCTACGTGGTTGGGCGGCAGGACGCACTGATCGCGCCGGCGGGAGTGGGGCTGGCCGTGCTGGGAGACCGCGTCGCCAATCGTGAGGCCCCACTCACGCGGGCCCAGATCGCGGCGCTGACTCCCGACGACGTGAACGGCTTCGATCGGACGGCCGCCGGCAACTGGTCGCCCGATTGGGGGAACCGAAGCGACCTGGCGCGGGATGCCCTGGTCGCGGGGGCGGCGCTGGTGACCTTGGGTCCGTTGGTGCCGCGCGCCGTGCACGGGCAGTGGCGGGATGCCGCCATCCTGGGGACCATGTTGGGTGAGTCGTACCTGCTGCTGCGCGGCGCGACCTACACCGCCAAGGGGCTCGCCGGGAGGACCCGGCCCTTCGTCCACAACACGGCGCTCACCGTCGATGAGCGCCTGGCGCTCTCGGAGGCCGACCCTCAGGACGCCTACCAGTCTTTCTATTCGGGGCACTCGGCTGCGGCGTTCGCCCTGGCCACGTTCATGTCCAGGGTGTTCACCGACATGCGCGGGCGATCCACCGCGTCGGACGTGCTGTGGGCGTCCAGTCTCTCGGTGGCGGGCCTCACCGCCTACGCTCGGGTGAAGGCGGGCATGCACTACCCATCGGACGTTCTGGTGGGGGCTGCCGTGGGCACCGCCATCGGGCTCGGGGTGCCTTGGCTGCACCGCGCGGATGGCGGCGCAGCCGTGGACGTGTCCGTCGGACCGGGCGGGGTGGTGGTGCGGCTGCCGCGCTGAGCGGTTCGGAGGCGCCCCCGGTCACGAGATCAGGGCAAGGGTGATGGGTGGAAGGCGCCCTGCCCAGCGGCGATTGAATGCCGGCACCTCCTCCTCCACGATGCGCCGGAACGCCTCGGCGCCTTCGTCCAGCTCCGTCTCCACGGTCTCCAGCCACTTCATGGCCGCCGCGGTGGGCCGGTATTCGGCGCCTCCCTGGACATCGCCGGCGCCAAGACCCACTTCGGCCGAGAGCCACAGATACTGCATGTAGATCTTGTAGCTCTCGACATACCATTTGTCGTCGGAATGGACGTCGGTGCGGGAGAGGAAGTGCATCTCCGCGCCGTACATCTCGGCGTCCAGCGCTGCCAGTGCCTCCAGGGCCGCGGCGTCCGTCGCGTGAGCGCCTTCGAGATCCTCGATCTGCTTCCGCATGACTTCCAGTCGGTTGATCATGCCCACGGTGCGGTTGATCCCGTCCCGGATGCGGACCTGCGTCCGCGTGGATTCGGCGAGATCGTCGTCCGCCGTGGTTATCGCGGGGTCTCTGAGCACCTTGAACCGGCGCTCCTGACGGTCCGCCCCGACGGTCATCCGCACCGTGTAGTCGCCGGGTACGGCGATGGGGCCGCGACGCTGGGGGCTTTGGATGCCCCAGTGGACGATGGGTCGCGTATCCTGGTCCTTGAATCGCGCTTCCTCCCAGATGTGGGGGTTGTCCGGGGGGATGGTGCGCAATTCGGGTTG
>DATHZE010000127.1:0-6268 GCA_035458765.1 Longimicrobiales bacterium | reverse complement strand
AGGTAGAAATCGGCGGCCTTCGTGGCGATGGGTGCGGCTACCCGCGATCCGCTTTCCCCGTGCTCCACCAAGGAGACCACCACGACCTCGGGTGGCCCCCCGAAGGGACCCACGATGGCGGCGAACCAAGCATGGTCGGCGGCGAGGCCGGCCACGCTCTGTGCGTTTTGCCCGGTGCCGGTCTTGCCCAGGACCTCCCAGTGCTCCAGGGTCCCCGCGAAATGGGCTGTGCCCCCGGGCTCCGTCACTTTGCGCAGGCCATCGCGAAGAGACGCCAGGTGTTCCGGCGACAGGTTCAGCGCCCAACCCTCGCCGAGTTCGATGCCCTGGGCCAGGGTCGGGGGAGGAGCGGAACCGTCACGGGCCAGGGCCACGTAGAACTGGGCCATCTTCAGGGGCGTCTGGGAGTTGGCGCCCTGACCGATGGCCAGGGAAAGAACCTCCCCCTCCTGCGGAGAATAGCCGAAACGGCGGTTGTAGAAGTCCCGACCGGAGGGGAAGATCCCGATGCTCTCCTGGGGCAGATCCACGCCACATCGGCGGCTGAAGCCGATGTCGGTGGAACGCTCCATCATGCGATCGAGACTGATCCGCAGGCCCAGCTGGTAGAAGTAGATGTCGCACGAATTGGCGATGGCCTGGGCCAGGTTGTTGTACCCGTGCCCTTCCGGCTTGTGGCAATGCCATACGCGGTTACCCCAGAACCAGCCGCCGGTGCAAGGAACCGGCATGACCTCTTCCGGCGTCACGACTCCCAGGTCCAGTCCGATGGCCGCGGTGGCGAGCTTGAACGTGGACGCCGGCGCGTACAAGCCCAGCACGGCCCGATCGTACAGGGGTTTCTGTGGGTCGTTGAGCAATTGACCGTACAAACCTGCGTCGATGCCCCCGACGAAGGCGTTGGCATCGAATGAGGGCGCCGAGTAGAGCGCCAGGATCCCGCCGTCGGTCGGATCCAGGGCGACCACAGCCCCGGCCATGGAGTCCGGGAAGATGTGGTGGACGTACTCCTGGAGATCCAGGTCGATATTGAGGCGCATGTCGGCGCCCGGCATCGCCGGATCCGAGGTCACTCCCGCGAAGTCGCCGACGATCCTTCCTCGAGCATCCACCTCCACATAGCGCAGGCCACGATCCCCCTGAAGGCGAGCTTCGTATTCCTTCTCGATCCCGGTCTTCCCAACCACCATCCCCTGCTCATAACGCGGATCGGAGAAACTCTCGGCGCCCAGTTCGTCGGCGGTGATCTCGCCCACGTATCCGAGGACGTGGGACGTCGATGCCCCCCCCAGGTATCGCCGGCGGGGGCGCATCTCGATGAAGACGTCCGGGAAGTCCGTCCGTCGTTCCTCCAGCGCGCTCACCACCTCGAAAGGGGCGTCGGCGTCCACCACGATCTCCCTGCCGTACCGGCGCAGTTCGGCCTCCAATCGGTCGATACGCTCCGGCGAGAGCTCGATATAGGTGCTCATCCGCTCCAGGGTGGCCCGGATGGAGTCCGGGGGGGCCGGAAGAAGCGTGATGGCGTATCCGGGCACGTTGTCGGCCAGAAGGGCGCCGTTCCGGTCGTAGATCGTTCCCCTGGGTGCCGGGAGAGGCAGTTGGCGGAGACGATTCGATTCGGCGCGGAGGGTCCAGGTCGTCGATCCCACGACCTGGATTCGGAAGAACGCCGCGAGGAGCAGCCCCATCAGCAGAGCGACCACGCCCGTGGCCACCTGCGCACGGCGACGCTTGGCGTGGGGGTGGAAGACCTTCATCGGGGTCCCTCCCGCCAGAGGCCCGTCACAGCCATCACGGCGAGTCCCACGAGGGCTGCATAGAGGCCCCCGAGCAAACCCTGCAGCAGAACGTGTTCCAGAAAGGGCTGGCGGACCGCATCACCCACCACCACCCAGTGGAGCAGATCCCGCACGAACTTGCCGAGTACGAAATAGGAAACGAGAAAGAAGAGCGAGTCACCGACGAAGAGATCGCGGGTGACGGCCCCGGCGAGCCCCACGAGGCTCATGGCCACGCCGTTGGCCCCGAAGGAGAGCACGCTCAGCGAATCCTCGAGCAGCCCGAACAGGAACCCCGTACCGGCCGCCGTTCCCACGCCCACTTCACGCGCGGCGAGAAGGAGCGCCACGGTGAGCAGGTCCGGAGCCCCGCGGCCCAACCCGAATCCGACATGGAGAAGAAAGTGGAGCAGGAAGAGACCAGACACGACGAGCCACACCAACCCCCGCGACCTCATCGGATCACCTCGGGCGTGGACGATCCGGCCCGCGACTCCTCGAGGCGAGCTCTGAGGAGCCGGACACTGTCCTCCAGCACGATGACTCGCTCGCGATCGAGCTGCTCCTGCAGGACGGCGTCGACCCTGGTCAACACCGAGTCGGGAGGCCACACCGGGGTCAGATCCAGAAGGCCGTCGCCCACGGCCACGAGGACGTGGGTCACCGCCGAAGGACTCACCATGGGCCGGAGGTAGTAGCTCTTTCGCCAGCGTCCTTCCGCCTCCGCCACCTCGTCCACGACCCCGATGGGGATACCGCGGGGAAACACGCCCCCCAGGCCCGAGGTCAACACGGGCATGCCACGAGGGAAGGACTCGTAGTACGCGGTTCCGTTGAGTACCAACCGGTCCGCCTCACGGAAGTCCCCGCGGCGGTTCTCCACCACACCGTAGGCGCTCCCGTCGGCCAACATGGCACTCGCCCGAAAGTCCGGATGGGTCCAGTCCATGCCCACCGCGGTGGCGGGGCGAACCTCGCGGACCACGCCCACGAGGCCATGCCGATCGATGACCGGCGCCCCGACGGCGACCCCGTCTCTCACACCCACGTCCACGAGAAACATGCTCTCGGAGCCCGCGGTGCCGGGTCGGACCACGGACGCCGTACGGAAGCCGGGCCCGACCCGACCACGCAGTTCCAGGAGGCTCCGCAGCGTGCGATTCTCGTCGGCCAGCGCGTTTTGGGTCGCCATCATCGCCGTGAGTGAGTCCAAGCGTGCCTGCACCACGTCCACCGCTTGGGCACGGAGGGCGGAGGTCCTTATCCGCTCCTGGAGCTCGATGAAGGGGCGAAGGACCGAGAAGCGCATGACCCACGCCGCCCTTTGTTGTCCCGCCAGTGGGAGGTACAACGCCAGCAGCGCGAGAAGAACGACGACCACGGCCAACGCCGCCTGGCGACGCCCGCCTGTGGCCTCGGGCTCCGGGGCGTAGGGGGGCACGCTCCGTTCCCCCTTACGCTATTGAACCAGGACGCTGCGGAACTTTTGCAGGTCGTCGAGGATCCGGCCTGCTCCCCGCACCACACAAGTGAGGGGCTCCTCGTCCACGTGGATGGGCAGGTTCGTCTCGTGCTGGAGCAGGCGGTCCAGACCTCGGATGAGGGCCCCGCCTCCGGTCATGACGATTCCCCGGTCCACGATATCCGACGACAACTCGGGTGGCGTGATCTCCAACGCCCGCCGCACCGCCTCGACGATGGCCTGAACGGGTTCCTGGATGCACTCCCGGATCTCCTGGGAATGGACGGTCACGGTCTTGGGGATACCGCTCACCAGATCGCGCCCCTTCACCTCCATCTCGCGCTCCTCACCGAAGTCGAAGGCAGATCCGATCTGGATCTTGATGGCCTCGGCCGTGGGTTCCCCGATGAGGAGGTTGTAGTTCTTCCGGAGGAAGGTCACGATGGCGACATCCAGCTCGTCTCCGCCGACGCGGATCGACGTGTTGGAAACGATGCCGGACAGGGCGATGACGGCGATCTCGGTGGTACCACCACCGATATCGATGACCATGTTGCCCGTGGGGGTCTCCACCGGCAGTCCGACGCCAATGGCCGCCGCCATGGGCTCATCCACCATGTAGACGGCTTTCGCTCCTGCAGCCATGGCGGAGGAGCGAACCGCACGCCGCTCCAACTCCGTGATCCCCGAGGGCACGCCCACCACGACCCGCGGTTTGATGCGGAAGACCCGCTTGGCGGTGACGTGCTTCAGGAAGTGACGAAGCATCATCTCGGTGACGTCCACGTCCGCGATGACGCCGTCCTTCAGAGGGCGGATGGCCTCGATGCCTTCGGGGGTCCGCCCCAACATTCGCTTGGCCTCGAGGCCGATGCCCATGATGCGGCGCGAACCCCGCTCCACGGCGACCACGGACGGCTCGTTGAGAACGATACCCTCGCCCTTCACATAGACGAGTGTGTTCGCCGTGCCTAGGTCCACGGCGATGTCGTTGACCGGGATCAGACGGCCCGAATTGAACCAAGTGCTCAGAAGACCAGACAATGCTTGCGCTGCGTAGACGGAGAGTGGGGTCCCCACCGGGACTCGGACACCGGGCACCGAAAGGCTCGACAACATACGTTTCCCCGGCGCTCAGTGCCAGGGGACTGCAGCAATTTCGGGGCCGTCGCGGCGAGAATCACGTCCGACCCGTACTTCCGAAGCCTCCTTGGCCCCTGGAGGTATCGGATACCTGCTCGACCTCGAGAACCGCGGGGGCCTCGAAGCGTGCGAAAACCAATTGGGCGATACGCTCGCCCCGGGCGAGTTTCACCGGCTCCGGCCCCAGATTCTGCATGATGACCCGGATCTCACCTCGATAGTCGGGATCGATGGTCCCGGGACTGTTCGGGAGGGTCACGCCGTGCTTCAGCGCCAACCCGGAACGGGGCCGCACCTGGCACTCGATCCCCTCGGGCAACTCCATGACCAGGCCCGTGGACACGAGACGGATCTCACCCGGTTGGAGGACGACCTCCTCTTCCGCCGATCGCACGTCGTACCCCGCCGCATGGGGCGTCGCCCGCTCCGGCAGCGGCAGGTCCGGATTGGACTCCAACCGCCGAAAGCGCACCTGGGGGTGGGGCCGATCGGCCCCACCCCCAGTCACGGCGTCCAGATTCGCGCCGCCTGCCGTCACGCCTATTTCTTGGCCTTCAGGAAGGTGTCGACCTTCTTGCACTTCATGCCGAAGGCGTCGGCTACGCCCTGATACGTCACCTGCCCGTCCACCACGTTCACGCCCAACTTCAGCGCGTTGTCGGCCAGGCACGCCTTCTTCCAGCCCTTGCTGGCCAGTGACATGGCGTACGGCAGCGTGGCGTTGGTGAGCGCAAGCGTCGACGTGCGGGGCACGCCACCGGGCATGTTGGCCACAGCGTAGTGGATGACGTTGTTCACCGTGTAGACCGGATCTTGGTGGGTGGTGGGGTGGATCGTCTCCACGCAGCCGCCTTGGTCCACGGCCACGTCGACGATCACCGAGCCCGGACGCATCCTCTTCAGGTCGTCCTTCTTGATGAGGTGCGGGGCCTTGGCGCCCGGGATCAGCACCGCGCCCACGACCAGATCCGCATCCTCGATCTGCTTGCGGATGGCGTAGGGAGTGCTGAACAGGCACGTCACGTTGGCCGGCATGACATCGTCGAGGTACCGGAGCCGGTTCAGGCTGATGTCCATGATGGACACCCGGGCGCCGAGGCCGGCGGCCATCTTCGCCGCGTTCGTACCCACCACGCCGCCGCCCAGGATCACGACCTTGCCGGGAAGCACACCCGGAACGCCGCCCAGAAGAACGCCCAGACCACCCTGGGGCTTCTCGAGGTACTTGGCGCCTTCCTGCACCGCCATGCGGCCCGCGACTTCCGACATGGGCGTGAGCAGCGGGAGTTCACCGGTGGCCAGTTCGACCGTCTCGTAGGCGATGGCGACGGCCTTGCTCTTGATGAGCGCCTTGGTCAGCGCCTCGTCCGCCGCGAAGTGGAAGTACGTGAAGAGGACCTGTCCCTTCCGGATCTTCGGCCACTCGGGCTTGATGGGCTCCTTGACCTTCATGATCATCTGGGCGCGCTTCCAGACCTCGTCGGAGGTCTTGACGATCTCGCAGCCGGCGGCCCTGTAAAACTCGTCCGTGAATCCGCTGCCGAGGCCGGCCTTGGTCTCGATGATGATCTTGTGTCCGGCCCCGGAGAGCATCTCCGCGCCTGCCGGGGTGAGCGCGACGCGGTATTCGTCGGGCTTGATCTCTTTGGGTACGCCGATGAGCATGTGGGTCTCGCTTGCGTAGGTTCGAAGCGTCTGGTTGATCGGGAGGGACGACAGGCGTGCGGGCAAGCCGCGTTCAGCCCAGTAAAACTAGACCGGACCGAGCCTCATGACCAGTTGTCGGTCGGGGTCGAAATACCGCTCGGCCAGGTCGGCGACCTCCTCCGACGATACGGCATCCACTCGGGCCAAGGTCTCGCCCAGCCCCAACCAGGGCTCC
>DATHZE010000126.1:0-8372 GCA_035458765.1 Longimicrobiales bacterium | reverse complement strand
CCTGGACGCCCTGGGCTCATTGCATGAGAAGCGACGAACGCGCCCTCCCGGCGGGAACCCAGCGTCCCGTATGCGGTACCCTGACCTTCATCAGATTCCCCCCACCCGAGGAGCACCCATGCGCCGCACCGCCGCGTTCGCTCTCCTCGCGGGCTCGCTGTGCCTCGGACTGCCGGCCAACGCCGCCGCCCAGGACGTCGGATCGAAGCTTCTCGCCGCAGGCGAGATGGCCCCGGATTTCGCGCTTCCCGGCGCGACCCGGTACGGCCTCCTGAACGATCCCGTCCGGCTCAGCGACTACCGCGGAGAAACTGTGGTCCTGGCGTTCTTCTTCAGGGCCAGGAGCCCTGGCTGAACAGTCCAGATGACAGCGTACCGTGATCAGTACGCAAGCCTTTTCAGAAACGGACGAGATGTCGTGCTGGTGGGCATCTCCAACGACGCACCGGCCGAGCTGGCGTCGTGGGCCAAGGACGCCGATTTCCCCTTCCTCTTCGCCAGCGACGGAGCGAACGAGGGTAGGACCTACGCCGCGTTCGGCGGCGGTCTCCGCGCCAGCAACACGGTGGACAGCAGGGCGGTGATCGTGGTGGGACCCGATGGCCGGATCGCAGGGGTCATCCCTCAGTTCCGCCAGGTGGATCCCCAGGCCTATGAAGAACTCAAGGCCATGATCGACGCCGTGACGCCCGAGCCCGAAGGCCCGTAGGCGGGCCCGGGATCCGAAGGGGGAACGCCAGAGGGGGTGGGGCCTCGAGAGCCCTACCCCCTCTGGTCCTTCCCTGGGCGGGTTACTCCAGGACCTTCGCCACCGCCGCCAGCAGGTCCTGCCCGCCCCCGGCGCCGGTGTACACCACTCTCCCGTCGGCGTCCACGACCACGATCACGGACGTGGTCGGTGCCCTGTAGGCCCGGACCGCAGCACCCTTCGCATCCCAGAGGTACGGGTACCCGGGCTTGTGCTCTTCCACGTGCCGCTTCACCCGGCGCACCGTCTGGGACACGGCGACTGCGACCGCCACGACCTGGAGACGGTCTCCGTATCGGGCATGGATCTCGTCCATCTGGGGCTGAAGCGCCTCGCAGTTCTCGCACCAGGTGGCCCAGAACTCCAGGAGCGCCGGCTTCCCTCGCACATAGTCCAACAGCTCGACGGCGTTTCCGTCCAGGTCTTCGAGGGCGGCCGGGGGAGCCTGCGTTCCCAGAGGAAGCCCGACCTCCTGGGCCGCACCGGAGGCGCACACGACGCCCAGCGACAGCGTCGCCATCAACACCGGCCTGAGGAGAGCCTTCATAGGTTGTATCCCGCTTTGACGAAGTAGTACTGGGCCATGGCCACCATGATCAGTGCCGCCGCCCGCTTCATCCACACCATCCATGTACCCGAACGCGGGAGAAGCGCCAGGGTTCCCGAGAAGATGCCCACGGCCACGAGCAGCGCGGTCATCCCCAGGGAAAACACGAAGAGATAGACGAACCCCATGAGGCCCGCCTGGGTCGCCGCCACCCAGGTGAGGACGACCGCGAAGGCAGGTGCCCCGCACGGAGCCGCCACCACCCCGGACGTGGCGCCCAGCACGAAGACCGCTCCGTAGGAGCCGCCCTCCCTGGCGCCCGCCCACTGCATGAGACGCCGGGGCACCGGGACGGGAAGTACATCGAGCATGACCAGGGCGAACAGCAGAAGGACGTTGCCGATGGCCAGGAGCGCCCACGGGCTCGCACTCACCGTGCCGAACAACGTGCCCGTGAGTCCCGCCACCGCACCCAGGAGGGCGTAGAGCAGCGCCATGCCCACCGCATAGGTCAGGGTGAGTCCCACCGTCCGGCCGCGCGATTGCCCCTCCCGGGCGGTCCCGGTGATCACCGAGACGGTAATGGGGATCATGGGATACACGCACGGCGTGAGGCTCGTGAGGAGCCCCGCGCCGAAGAGTGTCGCGAGGGCCAGGAGGGGACTCCCGCTCAGAGCCTGGGACAGTCCCGACGGTTCGGCCTGGGCCAGCGCGCTGAGGATCATGGGGCTCCGGATGGGAGAGGGGTCGTCGCGCCAGGAAGACCCCCACAGGTCGGGGGAGGTTCCTCCGCGGGACTGTCGAGCGGGAGCCCGGACCGCCATATAGGACAGCGCAATTGGCGGAAATCGGAATCCCCGTCCGGCCGGGCGGGCACGGGAGAGGGAGGCATGAGCGACAAAGACAATGACGGTTATGTCCTGGGCCATACGCCCAGGGAGCTGGATCGTCTCGACGAGCAAGGCGCCTTCTACCGCGACGTCACCCGCCGCGTCCTGGTGGAGGCCGGCGTGGGACCCGGAATGCGCGTCCTGGACCTGGGGAGCGGGTCGGGTGATGTCTCGTTTCTCGCGAGCGAACTGGTGGGTGGTGGCGGGACCGTGGTGGGGATCGAGCGCGACGCAGGGACGGCGGAGGCTGCGCGGCGGCGGGCGGCGGCGCGGGAAGCCGACAATGTCTCGTTCCGTGTTCAGGAGTTGGGGGTCGTCGCGGACGAGGCGCCGTTCGACGCCATCGTCGGCCGATTCATCCTCATGCACCAGGAGAACCCTTCCGCCGAGCTGGCGGGCGTGCTCGAGAACGTCCGCACGGGAGGCCCAGTGGCCATCATCGAGTCGTCCATGGCGAGCCTTCTCGGCAGCACGCACTCCCACCCTCATTCGCCCCTGTACGACAGAATCGTCCGGTGGAAGTGCGCGGTGGTGGGGGGCGCCGGCGCCGACCTGGCGGCGGGGCTCAAGCTCCGCAGCATCTTCATGGATGCAGGGCTTCCCGAACCCGTGACGCGGCTCCACGCCCGCGTCGAAGGAGGCCCGGACAGCGCTCTCTATCCCTACATGGCGGAAAGCGTCCGCAGCATGCTGCCCCAAGCCCGAAGGCTGGGGGTGGAGGGCTTCGACGAGGCCGGCGTCGACGTCCTGGCCGACAGACTCCGCGAGGAGGTCGTCGCCCTCGGCGGAGTCGTGGTGGCCTGGCCCGTGGTCACGGCGTGGAGTCGGGCGCCCTGACGGCTCGCCCGACCCCACTTCGGACGGCCACTAGTTTGGAATCCAATCTCCTCCGGACCAGTTCACGATCGGCATCACCGGCAGCACTCCGCCCTGGCGGATGATGTTCACGAGCCCGATCTGAACGCCGTTCAGGGATTCGGCGTAGTTCACGAACGAGATCTGAAGACCCCGGAAGTTCTGGGCCACGTTCACGGCGCCGAACTGGGCACCCCGCCCCGTTTCCACCGAGTTCACCATGCCCCACTGGAGTCCCTCCAAGGCACCTTCTACCACGTTGACCAGGTTGCTCTGCAAGCCCGTGAAGGTCCCCTCGGCGATACCCACCGCACCCCATTGGACGCCGAGGAACTCCCGGGTGGTGTGGTTGACCAGCCCGATGTCGACGCCGGTGACCGAAGTGTTCTTTCCGTAGATGAAGTTGAGGCGCACCCCCCGGATGGCGTCTTCTTCGGGAAAAGCCTGGATCGGCGCCCAAAGGGCGACCTGGATGGGGTGTTCCTCCTGCCCGGCCGCCGGATTCGCGGCCACGATCTGTGCGGCTGCCGCGACCAGAAAGAGGCCGACAGCCGTTGGTCCGCAGTACGTCTTCATGGGGACACCTCGCTTTGATTCTTGAGCATGGTGAGCGCCATGGTGAACCGCGTCGGCGCCGCCAACGCGTGGGGTTCGCCGCCAGGCAGCAGGATGACCTCGCCCTCGCTCACCGCGTGGGTGGCGCCGCCCACGGTGACGTGCGCCGTTCCGTCGAGGATCCAGACCAGCGCGTCGTGGGGGGTCGTGTGCTCGCTCAACCCCTCCCCCTCGTCGAACGCGAAGACCGTTACCGAACCCGAGCCGTTCTTGACCAGCTGCCGGCTCACCACGGACCCCGCCTGATACTCGACCAGTTCGGTGACCCTGACCACTTCCCCGCCCGCGATACCCATGGTGCCTCCGCTGATGAATGCGTCCTTGAATCTTCGCCACAAGGCCGTGGGCGCACCACCCGCCTTGACACGCCGGCGGGCGGCGCCGAGGGTTGCGCCATGCACCTCGTCACGGCGGCCCGGGTCCTCGTCCTCTCCGCCCTCCTGGCCCATGGCCTCGGGAGGGGGCTCGCCGCTTCGACGCCTTCGCCCCCCGACGGCTCAACGCTGGTGAGCGAACTCGGCTGCGCAGCGTGCCACGGAGGGGTGGGCGATCCAGAGCTCATCCGAAGCCGGGCTCCGGGCTTCGGCCCCGGGGCCCCCCTCCTGCCCGCCGCGTTCGTGTTCAGCTACCTGGAGGATCCACAGCGCCGGCGACCGGACATCGGGTCTTCACGGATGCCCGATTTCGGCCTCGACGAAGGGGAACGACTGGCTCTGGCGCTGCTCCTGGGCACGCCCGACGGCGACGCCGCCCTGACGGAAGCCCGTTCCAGGCACCCCGACGTGGACGCGGAGACGGGACGCCGCGTCTTCGGAGCGCTTGGATGTGCGGGATGCCACGACGGGATAGCGGGAGCCTCGAACGTCCCCGCACCGGACCTCTCGAGGGAGGGCGCCCGCGCCCTCCCTGCCTGGCTGAGCGGCTATCTGACCGCGCCCACCCCGGTCCGCGGAGAAGGGCACCCGGACCTCCGGGGCGCCCGGATGCCCGACTTCCGCCTGACGCCTGAGGAGGTGGAGGCGCTCTCCACGCACCTCCAGGGACTCGGGAGCGGTTTCGCGAGTCTCGATGAAGCGCCCCTCACCACCTTCGAAACGCGTCGCACGGAGCGACTGGTGGAGAACCGACTGGCGTGCATGGGGTGCCACAGGATCGGCGAGCGCGGAGGGGAGATCGGCCCCTCCCTGGACGGCGTGTCCCTGAGGCGAAGGCCTTCCTTCATTCTCGAGATGCTCCTGGACCCTCAGCGTGCCGCACCGGGCGCACCCATGCCCCACCAGCCGCTGCAACCTCGCGAAGCGTCCCGCCTGGCGCGTTATCTGCTCACCTTCCCCGAGATGGGTCCTGACCGCACCCACACCTCGCTCGCCGATGCCGGCCGGTTGGTCTGGACGATCCCCTCCACGTCCACCTCCCCCGGGGAGGCACTCTACCAGCGCCATTGCGCGGCCTGCCACGGTGCGGAGGGGCGAGGCGACGGATGGAACGCACCCAACCTGCCCGTGCCCCCCGCCCCCCTCGCCGATGCGACCCTCATGGGGCAACGCCCCGACGACACGCTCTACGACGGGATATCCGCAGGCGCCTGGGTTCTGGACGGGAGTCCCAGGATGCCCGCGTTCGGCGGACTCCTGTCCCCATCGGAGATCCAATCGCTGGTGACCTACATTCGCACCCTGTGCGAATGTCAGGGTCCGGCGTGGTCCTCGGATGGGAGCACGCGCGGGAGCGGCGATCGATGACGCTGCCTGGAAGGCTCCGCTCGATCCTGCTGCCCCTGGCGCTCCTGACACACTCGGCTTGCCTGGAGGACGGCGCATCCGACGAGACCCGCCTGGCGCCCTTCCCCCCTCCCGTGCAGCAGGGGGAGGCCAGGACCAGCCTGGAGGACTTCGCAGGGGCTGAGGCGTGCGCCTCCTGCCACCAGGACGAGTACCGAGCGTGGGCCCGGTCCACCCACGGCCGCGCCGGGGGGGAGCCCGGGCCCGACGTCATCATCGCACCCTTCGACGGCCGGGCCATGCGCTTCGCCGACGCCGTGGTGATCCCGCGGGTGAGGAGCGGCAGCTACGAGTTCGTGGTGCAGCAGGATCACTTTCCCGAGTTGGTCTATCGCGTGGATGGCGTGATCGGCGGCGGGCACATGCTGGGCGGGGGGACTCAAGGCTTCATCTCCCGCATGGACGATGGAACGGCGCGCTTTCTTCCCTGGGACTGGTCCCGAGCCGAAGGGGCCTGGTTCTGCAACACGGGGAGCCGACTGAACAGGGGATGGGTCATCGTCACCCGCGACATGCGTCTTGCCGACTGCGGTGATTGGCCTCCCCTCCGCCCCATCGGCACCGTGGACCGCTTCACCAACTGCCAGGAGTGCCACGGCAGCCAGATCCAGACACGGCTCGATCCCGAGGCCCGCTCCTACCAAACCGAGTACACGACTCTGCAGGTCAACTGCGAGTCGTGCCACGGCCCCGCGCGGCGCCACGTGACCTGGGCCCAGTCAGGAGCGCCCGACGGTGACATCGGCCTGGAGTCCCTGGCCTACCTGGACAAGGATGCGTCACTGGAAGTGTGCTTCCGCTGTCACGCGCTCAAGGACGTGATCAAGGAAGGCTACTTTCCCGGCGAGTCCCTGGAGGAGCACTACGCCCTCAAGTTCCCGGTGCTGGGAGACCAGCCGTATTTCGCCGACGGCCGGGTGCGAAGCTTCGCCTATCAGGCCAACCACCTCGCCAGCGCATGTTACCTGCAGGGCCCCATGGACTGCGTGAGCTGCCATGAGCCTCACGGCCAGGGATACTGGGACACGGACAAGAAGCCCCTCGGCAGTCCCTTCGACGACGGCCAGTGCACATCGTGCCACCCGTCCAAGCTCGTGGACCCGGAAGCGCACACGTTCCATCCGGCGGGTTCCCCGGGGAGTCGTTGCGTCGCATGCCACATGCCCTACCTCCAGCACCCGGAGGTCGGCCCCGAAGTGCGCTTCTCCCGCTCGGATCACACCATCGCCATACCGCGCCCGACCTTCGACGCCGACCTGGGAATCGCCGGCGCTTGCGCCCAGTGCCATCGGGACCGGACCCCCGTGGAGCTCCAGAGAGAGGCTCGGGCCTGGTGGGGTGAACTGCGCCCCCACCGCCCCCTGGTTCAGGGACAGGTGGATGAGCTGCGCGCGCGGAACGTCTCCGAGGCGTCCGCCCTCCTGATCCACCCGGAAGAAGTGGACCCCCTCGTCCAGTTCCAGGCCCTGAGCCGGCTCCTCACCGGGTACCTGAATCCAGACGACGACGCCCTGCCCGCGACCGTGGTCGATGGCCTCACGGCCCTTGCCTCGAGCCCCGACATGGACGTGCGCGCCTTGGCCCTGGCCTCCCTGCACTGGGTGCGCGGGGACGATCCAGGGGTGCGGCGAGTCCTGGTGGACGCCTTGGAGCACGCCGGGGACGACCAGGCCCTCCGCGGCCGGTGGGCCTTGGCCCTGGGCTTCCTGGGGGACACCAACCGCGACGAGGGAAGGACCGAGAGGGCGATGGCGGCGTACCGGAAGGCCCTGGAGATCCGACCCGGGGATCCGAAGATCCTGGACGCGGAAGGGTCGCTGCGGAACCGGACGGGAGAGTACCTGGCTGCCGCGGCGCTCTTCCGACGGAGCCTGGACACCGACCCTCTCCAACCCCTCGGCTGGGTCAACCTCGGCATGGCCCTCAGTGGTGCGGGAGATGCGCTCGGGGCGGCGGAGGCCTACGACCGAGCGCTCCAATTGAATCCCAGAGAGGCGGTGGCCCTCTTCAACTTCGGCAACCTCCGCCAGCGCGCCGGAGATCTGCCGAGCGCGGCCGAGGCCTACGCCCGCGCCGTGGCGGCCGATCCGGGCATGGGCCCCGCCTACTTCGAGTTGGCCCGGGTACTCATCCTCATGGATCGTCCCGCCGACGCCCTGGCCCCCGCCCGACGGGCCGTGGAGTTCCGCCCCGACCACCTTCCCTCCCGCCAGATGCTCCAGGACCTGGAGCGCACCTTCGGCGGGCAGCGCTAGCCCCACGCGTCCCCAGGAGATCCGGCCATGACCCACGACGAGTACCTCCGGCACGACGCCCTGGGCTTGGCTGGTCTGGTCCGGGACGGTCACGTCACCGCCGGCGAGCTTCTCGATATCGCGCTCGAGCGGGTCCGACGCTTGAATCCGCGCCTGAACGCCGTGGTGTACCTCATGGAAGAAGAGGCCCGCGAGGCCGCGGCGTCCGCCCGCCCGGGCCCCTTCTCGGGGGTGCCGTACCTGGCGAAGGACCTGCTGAGCACCTATCGGGGACACCCCACCACCGGGGGGAGCCGTCTCATGGTCGGGCTGGCTGCGGATCACGATTCCGAACTGGCCGCCCGGACCCGGGCTGCGGGCCTGGTGGTCTTCGGCAAGACCAACCTCCCCGAGTGGGGGCTCATCCCCACCACCGAGTCGGAGCTGTTCGGTCCATGCCACAACCCCTGGGACGAGAGGCGCACGCCAGGCGGATCCAGCGGCGGGTCAGCCGCGGCCGTAGCCTCGGGGATCGTGCCCATGGCCAGCGGCGGAGACGGCGGCGGGTCCATCCGCATTCCGGCCTCCTGCTGCGGGCTCTTCGGTCTCAAGCCCACGCGGGGGCGCGTCCCTACCGGTCCTGATTACGGCCTCCTCTGGCGAGGAGCAGTGGTGGAACACGTCCTGACCCGGACGGTGCGC
>DATHZE010000125.1:0-30963 GCA_035458765.1 Longimicrobiales bacterium | reverse complement strand
CGCGCTGGACCTGGGGCTGGACGTGTGGGCGGTGCCGGGGCCCATCGAGGAGGCGGTGACGGCCGGCACCAATGAGCTCCTGGCTGAGGGAGCCCGACCCCTCGTGTCCGTGGGCGGATTCGTGCGAGACGTTCTCGGGCGCGACGCATCTCCTCGCATCGTGACGGGCGCGTCACCCGACGAGAAGCGTGTTCTGGAGTGCCTCGCAGCCGGCGCCTGCTCTGCCGACGACGTTGCCCGACGGACCGGGTTGGGCGTGGGACGGACGCTGGCGCTCCTGGCCGCCTTGGAGCTGAACGGGGGTGTGTCACGCTTGGCGGGCATGCGCTTCCGCCGGGCCGGCTGACCGTGGCGACTGCGGCGACGGCGGTCTACGTCCACGCGCCCTTCTGCGCGCGGCGCTGCTTCTATTGCGATTTCGCGGTGAAGGTGGGACGGATCGGGGACCTCCCTGGATGGCTCGACGCGCTCGAAGCCGAATTGCGGCAGGTGGCCGTCGATCCCCTCCTGAACCTGGCCCCGCGTCTGGAAACCCTCTACGTCGGTGGCGGAACGCCCTCCCTTCTGGGCCCGGAAGCGATGGCGGGTCTTGCCGGGCTCCTCGGCGTCGAGCGTCTTTCCGACCCCGGCCTCGAATGGACGGCGGAGGCCAACCCGGAGAGTTTCACGCCCGAGGTGGCCCGCGCGTGGGCCGAGGCCGGGGTGAACCGCGTGAGTCTGGGGACCCAGACCTTCCACGCACCGGCGCTCCGGTGGATGGGGCGGCTCCACGGGCCCGACGGCACGCTCCGAGCGGTCCGGGAGGCACGAGCGGCGGGAATCACGAACCTTTCGGTGGACCTGATCTTCGGGCTGCCCGAACACCTGGGGCGGGATTGGCGCGACGACCTGGAAAGGGCTCTGGCCCTGGACGTCCCCCATGTGAGCCTGTACGGCCTCACGGTGGAGGAGGCCACGCCACTCGGGCGACGGGTCCGGGAGGGTCGCGAGCGCGCCGTGGACGAAGGCCGCTACGAGGAGGAGTTCCTCCTGGCCGCCGACATGCTCACGGGAGCCGGGTACGAGCACTACGAGGTGTCCAACTTCGCCTGGCCCGGTCGGGCATCCCGCCACAACTCGATCTACTGGTCAGGCGCTCCCTATCTGGGACTGGGAAACGGCGCCCACAGCTATGCTCCCCCCGTCCGTCGGTGGAACCTGAAGGAGTGGGACGACTACAGTAGGGTGATGAGGCACGGTGGGTCGGCGGAGGCCGAGCGCGAGCGACTGGGCGAAGACGCCCTCCGCTTGGAGCGGATCTGGCTGGACCTGCGCACCACTCGGGGAGTGGACGTGACGGTCCTGCCCCCGTCGGCCCGGGTGCTGACGGACCGATGGCGGGCCGAGGGGCTGGCGGTTGAGGAGGCCGGCCGGGTGACCCTTTCGCGCCGCGGGTGGCTTCTGCTGGACAGGTTGGCGTTGGACTTGGATCACGCGTCGGGTTGACGGCCTCACGAGGCTCTTTCGATCTTCAACGACTATGGCTGGAATGGACAAGCGCCTGCTCGAGGGAAATGACCTCACGGAGCGCGAACGTCAGGTACTCGAAGCGGTGATCCGCACCTATGTGGATACCGCCGAACCCGCCGGGAGCAGGAACGTATCCCGTCGGTACGACCTTGGTGTGTCTCCAGCCACCGTCCGCAACACCATGAGCGACCTGGAGGAGAAGGGGTATCTCCTGCACCCCCACACCTCGGCCGGACGCGTTCCCACGGACCGGGCGTACCGGTTTTTCGTGGATCGGCTCATGGGCCCCCTCCACCTGTCCCAGGTCGAGCAGGAGACCCTGGCCCGGGAATTGGACGCCACGGGCGGATCCGCGGTGGAGAGCCTGGTCCGCCAGGCTGCCAGGGCGCTGAGCTTCCTGTCCAACGAGTTGGGACTGGCGTTGGCGCCGATGCTGGACAAGGCGATTCTCGAGCGTCTCGAGCTGATCCAGGTCTCATCCGACAAGGTGCTCATGGTGGCCACCATCCGCGGGGGGGTGGTCCGGACCGTCTACGTCGACATGCCCGTGGAGGTCCCCCAGGTCACCTTGGTGACGCTGACGATGGCTCTGAACGAACGTCTGGCAGGATTGTCGCTGCAGGAGATCCGCAGGACTCTTCCCGAGCGACTGCGCGACGCTCACGCGGGGACGGCGGGCGCCCCCGAACTGCTCAACGTGTTCGTCCAGTCCGGCGCCGAGTTGTTCAGTCTCCAGAACCTCGATACCACCCGTATCCATTTGGGTCACGCGAGCGTTTTGGCCGCCCAGCCCGAGTTTGAGAGCGGCGAGAGGCTGAAGAGCCTCATCGAGCTCACGGAGCGGAGAGACCTGCTGGCCGAAGCAGTGGGCACTCGTGAGCCCGGGGGGCGGCTCCAGATCACCATCGGGGGCGAGAACGCCTCGGTGGCCCTTTCCGATTTCACGCTGGTCACGGCCGAGTACAGCGTAGGCGGCCTCAAGGGTGTCCTCGGCGTCATCGGTCCCACACGCATGCCCTACGAAAAGGTCGTGGCCATCGTCGACTACACGTCGACCATGGTCACGCGTATCCTCGCGACCTGACCCCAAACACCATACATGGCTGACTACTACGATCTCCTCGGTGTCTCCCGAGGCGCGGACGGCGACGAGATCAAGAAGGCGTACCGCCGGCTTGCAGTGAAGTACCACCCCGACAAGAACAGCGGGTCGAAGGAGTCGGAGGAGCGGTTCAAGGAGATCACCCAGGCCTACGAGGTCCTTCGGGACCCCGAGAAGCGCGGCGTCTACGATCGGTATGGCGAGCAGGGGCTGAAGGGCGGGCAGGGCTCCGGTGGGCAGGGGCCGTTCGACTTTTCCGACGCCATCGAGATCTTCATGCGCGATTTCGGTGGCTTCGGGGGGATGGACGATCTGTTCGGAATGCGGGGTGGTGGCAGCCAGCGGACGGCCAGTCGAAAGGGCCAGACGGTGCGCATCCGGCTTCCCCTCACCCTCCAGGACGTGGCACATGGAGCCAAGCGCAAGCTCAGGGTCTCCCTTCTGGAACCCTGCGGCGATTGCGGTGGCAGCGGCTCGGAGGGGGGCGGAAGCGCCTCCGCCTGTGGGGTCTGCGGTGGCTCCGGCGAGGAGAGGCACGTCCAGCGCTCGGTGTTCGGACAGTTCGTCAGCGTCCAGCCTTGTCGCGCCTGTGGCGGGGAGGGTCGCGTCATCGAACGACCCTGTCCCCGGTGTCGCGGCGAAGGTCGAAGCCGAGCCGAGCGAGAGATCGAGGTGGAGGTTCCCGCCGGCGTGACCTCGGAGAATTTCCTCACCCTCCGGGGGCAGGGGAGCGTGGGGCCGAGGGGCGGACCGCGGGGCGACCTGGTGGTGCTTCTGGAGGTTCAGGAAGATCCTCGTTTCGTGCGCGACGGGTCCGACCTGGTCCATGAGCGCCCCATCACCTTCGCGCAGGCGGCCCTGGGTGCCGAGGTCGAGGTGCCTACCGTGGACGGGTCGGCGCGGGTCACCATTCCGGCCGGGGTGCAGAGCGGCGAGATGCTTCGCCTGAAAGGTCTGGGGCTTCCCGACCTCAACGGACACACGCAGGGCGATGAGCTGATCCGTGTCATCGTGTGGACGCCGGATGAACTGTCGCCGGAGCAGGAAGAGGTCATTCGGCGCTTGATGGAGATCGAGACGCCCGCGCCGGAGACGGTGCGTCGTAGAACGCAGAAAGGATTCTGGTCCCGGGTCAAGGAAGCGTTCACCGGCGGATGAGCACCTACAGGGGTCGCTGGCTCGAAGTGGCCGTCCGCAGTCCCGATGCCGGCGAACTCGAGGTCCTCCTTTCCGAAGGACTCGTGGCCCTCGGCGGGCGAGCCGTTCAGGAGCGGGACGGTTGGTACGTGACGCATGTTCCCGAGCCCGCGGACGTCGGAGAATTCCTGGCACGGGTACGCGCCTCATGCGGGGAATTGACGGGGACGGAGGTCGAGTTGGCGTCGATGTGGTGTGCCCATGAGGATTGGGCCGAGACCTGGAAAAGAGGGCTCGAGCCTCGACACCTGACGGACCGTCTTGTCGTCACCACCACCTGGCATCCGGTGGAGGAGCGACCTGGCCAGGTGGTTCTGGTCATCGACCCGGGCATGGCCTTCGGGACGGCGGAGCACGGGACCACGCGGGGGTGCCTGCGCCTCTTGGACGCCATCGTCGGCGAGGGGGAGCGGATCCTCGACGTTGGAGCCGGCTCGGGGATCCTGGGGATCGCCGCGGCGCGACTGGGAGCCGTGGACGTTCTGGCGCTGGAGGGTGATCCACTCGCTGTGGAGGCTTTGGCCGAAAACGTCGAACTCAACCGGGCCGCCGACCGGGTGGCCTGGCGCACGGAGTGGGCCACCGTGGAGTCACTCGCGTCGCTCGGGCCCAGGGACGGCGTGGTGGCCAACATCGAGTCGGGCATTCTCCGGCCCCTGCTGCCCGGGTTCTCCGCGGCCGTGAAGGCCGGCGGTTGGCTCATCCTGTCGGGCATCCTGGCGGACGAGTGGGAGGAGATGAGGACTGACACCGAACGCAACGGCTTCCGGCATTCCGTCGTCGACCAGGACGGAGAGTGGCGGTCCGGTCTCTTCCTTCGCCGGTCCTCGTAGCGCCGACTCAGGCTGCCTTGCCCCGGAGAAGGCGGGCCAGGGACGCACCTGCCAACGCCATCGCCCGCCACCGGAAGACCTCTCGCGGTGAGTCCTCATCCAACTCAACCGCCACGCGACGGATCGATTCACGCAGACGTCGCTCGAGTCGGTCCGCGAGATGTCCTTCGGAGGGGGCCTCGGGGTCGCCCAGGGAGACCACCCATGGCTCGTCCGTGGTGGAGGTCGAACCCCGGGCGAGAAAGCGCCAGGGGCCCCGGCCCGGATCCAGGATCTTGAACCGCTCCGGATGTCGGCGAAGGGCCTCCAACAGTTCCATGGCGTCTGGGGCGCCGCGCCCGGTGACGGCGTGAACCTCCGCCACGAGCTGGGAGAGGGCCAGAGCGGGGGAGGGACTGCTTCGAAGGGCCGCCTCGGCGGCGTGGAGCATGGCGTCCATGGAAGACCTCGCGGTGGTGGATGACCTGGAACCGTGAGGGAAGCTGGAGTGGGCAACGGGGCGCATCCATGGCCGATCGGGACGAAGGAGGGGCGGAATCGGACCCAGGGAGACATTGCGCATGATCCCACCCTCCAACATGATCGGGAGGGAGGGAAACACTGAGCCCCATCTTCCCCCCCCGCCTCCCATTTCCATCGGAGACCGTCCACCGTGAGTTCTTCCGATTGCCTCTTCTGCCGGATCGCTTCCGCCGAGATCCCAGCCAACCTCGTCCATGAGGACGAGCGGCTGGTGGCCTTCCGGGATATCGGTCCCCAGGCCCCCGTTCACATCCTCATCATCCCCAGGGAGCACGTGGCCTCCCTCGACGCCGCGCAGGACGGACACCGGGACCTGCTGGGCGCCATGCTGCTCACGGCCCGCGATCTGGCCCGGGCCGAGGGGATCGCCGACGGCGGATACCGCACCGTTCTGAACGTGGGGGCCGACGGCGGACAATCCGTGCACCACATCCACCTTCATCTCATGGGTGGCCGATCCCTCGCGTGGCCTCCGGGATGAGGGTTCCGTCGCGTTGACCCTTTCGCAGGTCGCGGGGTAGCTTCGTCTCTCTCCGGCGACGCGCCACGCTCGGCGCTCTGATCCGTCGCTCACGCCCGAGGCCGGGGAAGCCGGGGGAGCACCCAACGAGAGAATCGATCCAGCGTGTCCAGCGATCTGAAGGGCCGCATCCAGGCCGACTTGAACGAGGCGCGAAGGCAGCGCGACAAGGAGCGCACGTTGGTGCTCTCCACGATTCTGTCGGACCTCAAGAACCGGGAACTCGAAGCCGGGGGCAGTCTGGCCGACGATGATGCGGTCCAGGTCATCGCCAAGGCCATCAAGCAGCGAAGAGACGCCAGCGATCAGATGCGCGACGCAGGGCGCGAGGAACTCGCCGCGGTGGAAGACGCCCAGGCCGCCGTCCTCCAGGGGTACCTTCCGGAAGGTCTCACCGAGGAGGAGGTCCGGGCCATGATCCGGGAGATCGTGGCCGGGGGCGCCACCGCCATGGGCGCGGTCATGGGTCAGCTCATGCCCCGGATCCGAGGCCGGTTCGACGGCAAGGAGGCCAACCGCGTCGTGAAGGAGGAGCTGGACGGATAGCATGAGCCGCCACGCCCTCGATGTCCTGGAGTTTCCAAGGGTCCTGGATCGCATCGCCGAGCGGGCCTCCAGCGAGTTGGCCCGGGAGCGGATTCGTGCCCTGGCGCCGGGGACCGACGTGGAGGCCCTCCGGGCCGAACTCCTTCGCGTGGGTGCGGTGATGCGTTTCGCCGACGAGAAGCCGGCGTGGGGTACACCGTCCATTCCCGATGCCCGGAACGCTCTTCGGCTGCTCGCTGCGGAAGGGGCGGTGCTCGAGCCACTCCAACTCCACGCCCTGTCGGTCCTCCTTGGTTCCTCCCGCCGACTCGGCACGGAGTTGGACGCCAGGGAGCGAGGATACCCGGAGCTGTCGTCGATTCGGGAGCGCCTGATCGAGGATCCTGATTCCGAAGAGGTGCTGGACCGCTCCGTGGACGCCGAGGGACAGGTTCTGGACACGGCCTCCAGGGAACTGCGGCAGGTCCGGAACCGCCTGAAGGGAGCCCACGCCCGGGTCGTGAAGCAGCTCGAGGGATATCTCCGCACGCTGTCCGAGCGGTTCGTCGTACCGGACGCTTCGGTGACCATCCGGGACGGGCGCTACGTCATCCCGATCCGGAGAGAGGGAAAGGGTGAGGTCGGCGGCATCGTCCACGACGAGTCCCACACCGGCGCCACTCTCTTCGTGGAGCCGCCGCTCGCCATGGAGTTGATGAACCAGCTCCGGGACCTGGAGCGCGAGGAGTCCAGGGAGATCCGCCGCATCCTCGGAGAACTCACGGCCCGCATGGCCCCGGCCCGCGACGCGTTGACGGGTGCCTTGGAGGCGCTGGTCGAGTTCGACTCACTCCACGCACGGGCTCGCACCGCCTTGGGGTGGCGCGCCGAAGTGCCGGAGCTTCTGGAGGCGGGCGCTCGGGAATTCAGACTCCTCCAGGCACGCCATCCGCTCCTGATGGAGGCTTCGGACGATCCCGTGGTGCCGTTCGATCTCGAGGTGTTGCCGGGAGAGCGGGCCCTGGTCGTGTCCGGTCCGAACACGGGGGGGAAGAGCGTGTTTCTCAAGGCCACCGGGCTCATCGCGGCTCTGGCCCAGAGCGGCGTGGTGCCCCCCGTGGGCGGTGGGACGACCCTTCCGGTCTTCACCTCGTTCTTCGCGGATATCGGAGACGAGCAGTCCATCGCGCACAGCCTCTCCACGTTCTCGGCCCATCTGGCGAACCTCGCGGAGATCGTCGAGGGCGCTGACGCCCACTCGCTGGTCCTCATCGACGAGATGGGCACCGGTACCGATCCCGCCGAAGGCGCTGCTCTGGCCCGGGCGCTCCTGGAGGTGCTCGTGGAGCGGGGAGCCTTCTCGGTGGTGTCTTCCCACCTCGGACAGCTCAAGCGTCTGGACGGTGAGGGGAGCGGCATCGTGAACGCGTCGCTCCAGTTCGACCCGGATCGCATGGAGCCGACCTATCACCTCGTGAAGGGGCGCCCAGGTCGCAGCTATGGCCTGGCCATCGCTCGTCGGCGGGGCTTCCCCGCCGAGGTGTTGGACAGGGCCGAGACCTATCAGGAGGGCGACGAGGCCCGCATGGAGGAGGTTCTCGCGAGGCTGGAGCGTCGAGAACAGGAGGCCGAGGCGCAGTTCGCCGAGATGGAACTCGAGCGGGCGGCGACGCTTCGGCTCAAGGCGGATCTCGAGCATCGGGAACGGACCCTCCGCGAGGCGGAACGATCCGCTCGTGATCGGGCACGGGACGAGGCCCGCCAGGTCTTGCTCGATGCTCGCGCCGAGGTGGAGGCGGCCATCGCCGAAGTGCGTGGTTCCGTCGCGAGCGGCGCCGAACTGGAAGCGGCGGCCCACAAGGCCCGTCGGCGTGTGGAGCAGGCCGCTGCGCAGAGCGTGTCCGACGCGAAGCGGCGCACGGCGAGAGCCGGATCCCACGGTCGCGCGCCGGCCGCCGGAGAACGCGTGCGCATCCACGCCACGGGCGCCAAGGGCACCGTCGTGGAGGTCAGGGAAGAGCGCGCTTTGGTGGAGGTCGGTGCCGTTCGGCTGGAGGTGTCCCTGCTGGATCTGGACCCCGTGGAGGGCGGGGGACCCACGGAGGGGCCGACCCCTCGGGGCGGGGGATGGTCCGGTCCCCAGGGAAGGGCCGTGCGCACCGAGGTCGATCTGCGTGGGCTCCGCGTCGGCGAAATGGAGGTGGAGCTCTTCCGCGCGCTCGACGAGGCCATCTTCGAAGATCTCTCGGAGCTACGCATCATCCACGGGAAGGGGACGGGCGCGCTGCGCCAGCGGGTGGGGGAGATCCTGGCAGGGGATCCCCGCGTCACGTCGCATCGTATGGGCGGCCCCACGGAAGGCGGAGCCGGCGTCACCGTGGTGGGGCTGCGATGATTCCCGACGACCAGGTGGAGGAGGTCCGCCTTCGGGCCGACATCGTGGACATCATCGGTGAGATGGTGGCGCTGAAGAAGGCCGGTCGAGAGTACAAGGCGTGCTGCCCCTTCCACGAAGAACGCACGCCCTCCTTCTACGTCGTTCCGGACAAGGGCTTCTACAAGTGCTTCGGGTGCGGCAAGTCGGGAGACGTCTTCTCCTTCATCATGGAGCGGCTGGGGCTGGATTTCGTGGAGGCCGTGAAACACGTGGCCGGGCGTTCCGGGGTCGAAGTGAGGGAGACCTCCCGACAGCGAGAGGAGGAAGACCCAAACCGCCCCTTCTACGAGCTCAACGCCTTCGCTCGCGATTGGTTTCGTGAGCAACTCGTGGATCCCATGGTGGGCGCGGGGGCCCGGGCCTACCTCGAGGGACGCGGGATCGACGCCGACACGGCGGAACGATTCGGCCTTGGATACGCTCCCGACGAGTGGCGGGCCCTTCGCGACGCTGCCACCAAGCTGGGTCTGGACGAGGACCTCATGGTGGAGGTCGGGCTCCTGGGTAGGCGCGAGCGTGACAACGAGGCATACGACCGTTTCCGGGGCCGCATCATCTTTCCCATCGAGGGACTCTCCGGAAAGGTCATCGCGTTCGGAGGCCGGGTCCTCGAGGGCGCTGATCGCAAGGACGCGCCCAAGTACCTGAACTCCCCGGAGTCCACCATCTACCACAAGGGGAGAAACCTGTACGGGATGTCGTGGGCCCGCCACGCCATCCGCAGGGAGGAATCGGCGGTCGTGGTGGAGGGCTACATGGACGTCGTATCCCTGGCGGCCCACGGATTCGAGAACGTCGTGGCACCCCTTGGCACGGCCATGACTCCTGAGCAGGCGAAGCTCCTCGGGCGCTACACGCAGAGGATCTTCCTCCTCTTCGACAGCGATGCGGCCGGCCTCAAGGCCACCTTCCGGGCAGGGGACGTTCTCCTCGAGGAGGGACTCCATCCGGCGGTGGTGACGCTTCCCACGGGCGAGGACCCCGACAGCCTGGTCCGGGGCCATGGCTCGGACGCCCTGCGTGGGCACCTGGACGATGCTCTGGACGTGATGGACCGAAAGCTCCAGATCCTCAGCGAGAAGGACTTCTTCTCCTCCATAGAACGGACCCGCGAGGCCGTGGATCGATTGCTCCCCACGATCCGTGCCGCCGCCGATCCGACCCTGAGGGACATCTACGTCGCCAAGGTCGCCGATCGCACCGGCGTTCGCCGCGAGACTTTGGAGGCTGAGCTGCGCAAGGCTCCCTCGGGGTTCGCCCGGGTGCGCAGCGAGGCCCCACCGCCTCCGAGCCCGTCCGGTGGCAGGCTGCCCAAACCGGGGGGCGAGCGGACCCTGCTCCTGCTCATGACGAAAAGTGCCGACTACGTGGAGCGGGCGGGCGAGCGGCTGGGGGGCGAGGACTTTGTGGATCCAGCCTACCGCGCCATCTTTCAGGCGTTGCTGGACGATCCCGAGTTGCGGTCTCCCCCCACGTCCATGGATCCTGTCGCGGCCCAACGCCTCCAGGAGCTTCTGGACGACCCCGAGGAGCTTGCCCACGCCGGGCGCGTCTTCGACGACGCGGTTGCGCGAGTCCGTGTGGCCACGCTGAGTCGAAAACTTCAGGATCTGGACCGCCGGATCGAACAGGCCCCGGAGGACCAGAAGTTGGCGCTTACCGAAGAAAAGGCGAGACTCTCCCGCGAACGGAGGGAGATGGCGCCGGACGACTGGACGGCCACGGCCCGCAGACTTCGCACTGACTCGAACTCGAACCCGTAGGATTCATGACGGAGCACAAACGGACGGCACTGAAGGAGCTTCAGCGCATCGACGACCGCCTGGAAGGTACGCGCAAGCGGATCCGGGACTTCGATCCCCTCTTCGCCGAGGTGGAGGAACCTGCGCTGGTTCTGGAGAGCGAACTCGGCACGACCCAGAAGCGTCTCCAGGAGATGAAGGTCGAGGAGCGCAGGCTCGAGGTGGCCTCCGAAGAGAAGCGCGACAGGGTGAAGCGCCTCGACGAGCGGCTCGGATCCGTGCGGAACCTACGGGAAGAGGCCGCAGTCAGCTCGGAGTTGGACATGGTGAAGCGTGCGCTTCAGAGCGATGAGCAGGAGGCCTACACCCTCATCGACCAGATCCGCAAGCTCGAGGCCCGCAGGCAGGAGCTGGAGGTCGCCCTCGCCGAAGCCCAGAGCCTGGTCGAGCCTCGCATGAAGGACCTGTTGTCCCAGCGCGAGGAGGCCAACGCCGATCTGGTGCGGGTGCAGGGCGAGCGCGACGCCTTCGTGGCGGCCATGGACCCGCAGGAGGTGCGTCTCTACAAGTCCATCCGCGGAGACGGGAGCCGCAGGGCCGTTGCGGAACTCACCGAGGACGGCGCGTGTGGCCACTGCTTCGGCGTGGTTCCCCTGCAACTGCAGAGCGAGGTCCTCCACGGGAACTCCATGATCCGCTGCGAGGTTTGCGGCGTGATCCTGGCCGCCCCGACGCCGGTGGCGGAGATCCCCGCCGAGGAGTGACGTCGCCGAGGCGATCCCCGTTGACCACGGAGTTGCCACCTCCGCAGCCCCGGTGGGCGGAGCCCCCGGCGCCGGATCGGAGGACGGTGGAGGAGCTCACCGAGGCCCTCCGTCTTCCCCCTGCGCTGTGCGCGGTGCTGGCGGTCCGGGGCTTCGGAGTCGTGGATGACGCGAAGCGGTTTCTCCGACCGCTGGTGGACCACCTCCACGACCCCGCGGACCTCGCCGACGGTGAGGTGGCCGCGCGGCGCATCGCGCGGGCGGTGCGCGCCGGGGAGAGGATCCTGGTCCACGGCGACTACGACGTGGACGGAATCTGCGCCACGGCCCTCTTCACCCGCTTTCTCAGGAACGTGGGCGCCGATGTGGTTCCCTTCGTGCCCCATCGTCTTCGGGACGGATACGACTTCGGCGATGCGGGTCTGAAGACGGCGCAGGAGGCCGGCGCCAAGCTCATCGTGACGGCCGACTGCGGAACGGTGGCCGCGGAGCCCATCGGACGGGCCATGGCTGCCGGCTTGGACGTGGTGGTCACGGACCATCACACGGTGGGCCCCGACCCGTCGCCCGCGTCCGCGTTGGTGAACCCGCAGCGGCCTGATTGCGCCTATCCGGAGAAGGGGCTGTGCGGGACGGGATTGGTGTTCAAGGTCGCCGAGTTGGTGTCGCGGGAGCTGGGGGTGGGGACGGAGGAGCTTCACGGACTGCTGGACCTCGTGGCGCTGGCCACCGTGGCCGACCTGGTCCCCCTGCAGGGGGAGAACCGGGTCCTCGTCCGCCACGGTCTGACACGGTTTGCCCGGAGCCGGGTGGTGGGCCTGAACGCCCTCCTCTCCGTCGCGAGGGTGGACCCGGCGACCATCCATGCCGGTCAACTGGGCTTCGTCGTCGCCCCGAGGATCAACGCCGTGGGACGGATGGGGGATTCGGCCGACGCTCTGCGCCTGCTTCTCACCGAGGACCACGCCGAGGCGGAGGCTCTGGCCCGTAGGCTCGATGATACCAACCGGGTCCGACAGGACGAGGATCGTCGCACCCTGGACGAGGCGCTGGAGCTTCTGGCCCGGGATTTCGATCCCGACCGCGACTTCGGCGTGGTTCTGGCCTCCGAGGGCTGGCACCCGGGCGTCATCGGCATCGTGGCGTCTCGCGTGGTGGAGCGCATTCACCGGCCCACGGTCCTCATCGCCCTGGAGGGTGAGCAGGGGAGGGGCAGCGCCCGCTCCGTTCCGGGCTTTCACCTCTACGATGCGCTGTCGGCGTGCCGCGGGCACATGGGCCGATTCGGCGGCCACCGGCAGGCGGCGGGGATGGACGTGGCCCGCGACTCCGTGGCGGCCCTCCGGAAGGCCTTCAACGAAGAGGCGAGCCGCCGGCTTTCCCCTGAGGATCTACGTCCCGTGCTCAGGCCCGATGGGGAGGTGGCGCTCCGGGAAATCGATCTGGAGTTGGTCCACTGGTTGGGGTACCTGGGTCCCCACGGCATCGGGAATGCGCGCCCCCTGTTCCTGGCTCGGGGCGTCCAGATCGAGGGTGCTCGCCGTCTGAAGGACGTCCACCTGAAGGCCTCCCTACGGGACGGCGGGGCCACCCTGGACGCCATCGGGTTCGGGCTGGCGGTGTCCCACCCGCCCGAGTCGCTTCACGCGGGCTTCTTCGACGTGTTGGTGAAGCTCGAGAGAAACGAGTGGCGGGGGGTGGCCCGGCCCCAGGCGCAGATCCTGGACCTGCGTCCTTCCGGGTCCGGTCTCCCATGAGGATCATCGCCGGACGGTGGAAGGGACATCGGCTGAAGGCGCTCCAAGGCCGCGGCATCCGACCAACCACGGACCGGGTCAGGGAGTCGTGGATGTCAGCCATGGGCGGCCGCATGGATGGTCTCCGGGTGCTGGACCTGTTCGCTGGATCTGGAGCACTGGGCCTGGAGACACTGAGCCGTGGCGCCGAACACGTGGTGTTCGTGGAGCGGGCCCGGGCTTCTCTCAAGGTGCTCCGGGCCAACGTGGAGCTCCTCGGCGCCCAGGGGACCACGACGGTGGTGGCGGACGATGTCTTCCACTATCTGGGTCGCGTCGAGCCCGGGTCGTTCGACGCCGCCCTTGCCGATCCCCCCTATGGGACCGGCGAAGCGACTCGTCTCGTGGAGTGCTTCAGGACCCGCCCGTTTGCGCGGGAGCTCTGGGTCGAGCATCCTTGGCGGGAATCGCTCCCGTTGGGAGCTGAGGACCGGACCCGGCGGTACGGTGACACCGCCCTCACTCTTCTCCTTGCCCAGTCATGAGCGCTACCCGACCGGTCATCGCGATCTATCCCGGCTCGTTCGATCCCATCACGCTCGGGCATGAGGACATCGCCCGGCGCACGTTGAAGATCGCCGATCGTCTGATCATCGCGGTTGCATACACCGCCACCCAGGCGAAGAAGGGCCTCTTTCCGGTTCAGGAGCGGGTGGAACTGATCCAGGAGGTCTTCGCCGGCGACGACCGCGTGGAGGTCCTCGCCTTCAAGGGATTGCTGGTGGACTTCTGCCGAGAGCGGGGCGTCCGGTTCGTCATCCGGGGTCTCCGGGCCGTTTCCGACTTCGAGTACGAACTCCAGATGGCCCAGATGAACCGCGAACTCTGGGAGTCCCTCGAGACCGTCTTCCTGGCGCCGGAACTGGACTACTCCTTCCTGTCTTCCTCCCTGGTGCGGGAGGTGGCGGGGTTGGGCGGTGACGTGGCCCGATTCGTGTCGCCGTCGGTCATGGGCCGGCTCAAAGCGAAGCTGGGGCGGTAGCTCGTTCGGGGGGCGGGGGCTGGTGCGCTTGCCCCAACATTTGTTCCTTTCTTATCATTGTTCGTCTGGTCAGGCACGGGTGTCGCCCGGTTGTCGCGCGGCGCTCCTTGCCCCCCACCTCGAAGACGGGAGCACAGAATGGGCTTTCAGGTGTCTCGGAACGGTGGCGTGACGCTCGTTGAAGTCGAGGGTCAGCTCATCGTCGGTAACCGTCAGGAGCTCAAGCAGAAGGTCCTCGAGCACCTCGAGGGCGGTGACCGGAAGTTCGTCATCGACTTCTCCAACACCGGCTACATCGACTCGTCTGGGCTCGGCGTCCTGGTGAGCCTCTCGAAGAAGCTTCGGGAGCAGGGTGGGGAGCTTCGCCTCTCCAGTCTCAATGAGGATCTCCGGACCCTGTTCGAGCTGACCAAGCTGGATACGCTCTTCAGGATCACGGACACGAAAGAACAGGCCATGGAAGGGTTTTGACCCGCCCCGCGCCCTTGGTTCGTTCTGGTGACGCCGAGCGCGGCGTGAGCAACATGGAGAACGACCTCGTCCTCGAGCTTCCCTCCGACGTGCGGTCCATCGAGCACGCGGTGGAGTATGTCGTACGGCGGTGCCAGTCTTGCGAGCAGCAGGCGCATCGACTCCGGCTGAATTTCCGCGTGGGTCTCACCGAGGCCCTGTCCAATGCCATGCTCTACGGCAACGCCCATGACCCGTCCAAGCGGGTCCGCATCGAGGTGACCCTCTCGGAAGGCGCCATTCGTGCCCGCGTCACGGACCAGGGCACGGGCTTCGACCCCCGATCGGTTCCGGACCCCACGTGTCCCGAGAACCTGTGCAAGTCCGGGGGGCGGGGGTTGTTCCTGATGCGGGAGCTGCTGGACGAGGTGCTGTTCAACGACCAGGGCAATCAGGTGACCCTGGTGCTCCGCCTCGGCCCCGACCTGGCGGCTTTCGAGGGCGGCGCCCAGGCATGATGCGCGGGGTCGGCTCGTCCCCGTGACGTTGCCGGATCCGGTCCTCCGAACCCTGTCGGATTTCGAGGAGGCGTTCGGCCTCGAGGTGCGCCTCATGGTCCCCCCCGGGGAACCAGGCTCGGCGGCGGAGATCGTCTATGCGTCCGACGGTGCCGGCCATGGGTTCGGCGGGTCCCCCATCCGATGTGAACCCGTGGCGCCTCGGGACGGCGCTCCCATGGAGTTGGCGCTTCTCGTGTGCACCGGAGGCGACCCCGCCGCGGTGGCTCCAGTGCTCGCCCGAGCGCTGGAACGCGCGTTCGAGGCGGACAGGGAGATGCGCTTCTTTACCCTCGAACTCTCGGAACGGTACGAGGAGATCCACCTCCTGTACTCCATCAGCGAGACCCTGGGCTCCATCCTCCACATGGACGACGCCGCCCGGGTGATCCTGGGTGAAGTATGCGACGTCATGGGAGCGCTACGCGGGTCCCTGTGGCTCCATCATCCCCAGGACGACGAACTCCACCTCACGGCGGAGGTGGGAGACAACAGGGATGTCGGCTCCGTCGGCGGCGAGGACCCCGATGCGGTCACGTCCCTGGTCTTCAGGGAGCAGAAGCCCGTCATCGCTTCGCGGACAGCGACTCGGGAGGGGCGTGCGCGAGGCGACGTCGGGGAACCCCTCCTCTCGGTTCCCATCCGCTACACGCCGCCGTCGGGCGAATCCCAGACACTCGGCGTGATGAATCTGGTCGGCCGACACGGTGGCGAGCGCTATAGCGTGGCCGACCAGAAGCTGCTGTCCGCCATCGCGTCCCAAGTGGGTTCGGCGTTGGAGAACAAACGGCTCCACGAGGAGAGCCTCTCGAAGGAGCGCATGGGCCGTGAGATGGAGTTGGCCCACGACCTGCAGCAGAAGCTCCTGCCCGCGGCGGAGCGCTTCGACGGCGCCGAGGCCGCTGCCAAGGTTTCGCCGGCCGAGCAGGTGGGAGGGGACTTCTACCAGCTCTTCAAGTTGTCCGACGGCAAGGTGGGGGTCATGCTCGGGGACGTGTCCCTCCACGGCTTCCCCTCGGCCCTCATCATGACCCTGACCATGAGTGCCGCTGCCATCTACGCCCGGGAGCACGACTCTCCGGCGCAGGTGCTCCGAGACCTCGACGACGCACTCCGCGACGAGCTCGAGACCACGGAGATGTTCCTCACCGTGTTCTACGGGGTGCTGGATCCTGCGAACCGCCGCCTCGTCTTTTCCAATGCCGGCCACCCCCACGCGTTCGTGATCCACAGCGATGGGGGTCTGGACCGACTCCTGGCCACCGATCCCCCGGTGGGATTCGCCGGGCCGGATGCCTACGGTGAGACGGAGATCGGGTGGGAGCCCGGCCAGGATCTCCTCCTGCTCTTCACCGACGGGCTCTCGGACATTCTCGCGTCGGTGGCCCGCGGGGACGGTGAGGAGCGGGTATTGGACGCGGTCATCGCGCTGCGCCACAGCCCGGTGCGCCTCATCGTGGACGAACTGTTCCTCCTCACCGCCGACGCAGACCCGCCCATCCAGGGAGACGACAGGACCGCCCTGGTGGTCCGGACGAGGTCCTGACGTTGGGCGCGCCCGGGGAGCCCCGCCACAGGGCGAAGCGGTCGTTGGGCCAGAACTTCCTGGTGGACGCGAATCTGCAGCGGAAGATCGTCGAGGCCCTGGGGGCGACTTCCCATGGGGAGGTCGTGGAGATCGGACCGGGGCAGGGAGCGCTGACGAGGCATCTCGTGGGCACCGTGGGGAGACTGGTTCTGGTGGAGTTGGACGATGGACTGGCGAAGGCGCTGGAACGCCAGTACGGACAGCGAGACGACGTTGACGTCGTGCACGGGGACATCCTGAAGGTCCGCCTGGCCGAGCACCTCCGCCGGCCCGAGGCGGCACGGGTCGTGGGCAACATCCCCTACAACATCACCACCCCGATCCTCTTCCGGCTCCTCGAGCGCCCCAGGCCCCTGGACATCATCCTGATGGTGCAGGAAGAGGTGGCGGATCGGATCGTGGCCGTTCCGGGATCGTCCGCCTACGGCGCTCTGGCCGTGGGCGTCCAGAGCGTCGCCAGGGCCCAGCGCCTTTTCCGAGTCTCCCGGGGTGCGTTTCGGCCGGTGCCGAAGGTGGAGTCGGCCGTGGTACGTATCACGCCGCTGCGCCCTGAACCGCTCTCTCTGCCCCAGGAGGAACGGCTCCGGGTGCTCGTACGGGCGGCCTTTCAGTGGAGACGCAAGCAGTTGGGGAAGATCCTGCGGGACCACCCGGATCTGGCCCTGGGAGGTCCCGTCGCGGCGGAGGTGGCGCAGGACCTGGGGCTGGATCTGTCGGATCGTCCTGAACGCCTCGATCCCGCGACCTTCATCCGCCTGGCCGAGAGAATTGCAGGTGCCGGGGGAGGACCGTAGTATTCGGATGGATTGTGAGGCTTTTCACAAGTTTTTCCCCGGTCCCCTCCCTCCGGGCGCATCCGAGGGTGTCTGCCGTGGCCAAGCGAATCTCTGTATCCACCATCCGACGGTTGTCCTTGTACCTCCGGTCCCTGGAACGCATGGACCAGGGCGGAGGCACGACCGTGTCGTCGGAGCAGCTGGCCCGGGAAGGGGGAACGACGGGCGCGCAGGTGCGGAAGGACCTGTCCCAGTTCGGTTCCTTCGGAAAACGGGGCACCGGGTACGATATCGCACTACTCGCGGAACATCTGCGAAGAATCCTCGGGCTGGATCGCCGCTGGAGGGTGCTCCTGGTGGGTGCGGGGCGCATCGGCGCCGCGCTGTTCGAGTATCCCAACTTCGCGAAGCGTGGGTATGACTGCGTCGCCATCGTGGACGATGATCCGGTCAAGATCGGCCAACGCTGGGGGCAGGTTCCCATCCAGCCCGCCGACCAACTCGAGCGCCTGATCGAGATGGAGCGAATCGACTTGGTCATTCTCGCGATACCCGGCGAGGCCGCCCAGTCGGTGGCCGACCGCGCCGTGGCGGCCGGCGCCCGTGGACTCATGAACTTCGCGCCGATCCAGATCAGGACCCGGGCGAACGTGCCCGTGAGCGAGGTGAATCTGGTCATGGAGTTGGAGGCCCTTTCCTTCGCCATCGCGCGGGTCGAGCCACAGGCGTGACGGGAGGCTCCCGGACATCCCTCCTCCGCCGGGCCGAACAGCGCCTCCTCGAGGGGGCCACCCACACACTCGATCTCGCCCGGGACGTGCTGGGTCTGTCAGGGCATGCCGGGGCGGCGTCGGCAGCGGTCTTCCAGTTGCTTGGCGCCGATCGCCGCTTCAAAGTGGACGGCGCCGGCGTCTGGAGTCTTGATCCCGGCCTCGCGCCCCTGGGGAAGACCCTGGACGAGGTCGGCTTCGCCGTCGTCGACGTGGAGACCACGGGCGGGGGGGTGGACCTGGGACACCGGGTCACGGACATCGCCATCGTCGAAGTACGGGGTGGCGAAATCGTGGATGAGTTCCAGACCCTCGTCAACCCGGGGAGGGGCATTCCTCCTGGCATCACTTCCCTGACCGGCATCAGCAACGAGATGGTGTCTCGGGCTCCCTACTTCGACGAGGTCGCCGAGGAGGTCTCCAGACGCCTGGAGGGGCGGGTGTTCGTAGCCCACAACGTCTCCTTCGACTGGGGTTTCGTTTCCGGTGAATTGGTGCGGACCTTGGGAGAGGCGCCTGAAGCGGTGCGCCTCTGCACCGTCCGGATGGTGCGCCGCCTGGTGCCAGGGCTGCGACACCGCAACCTCGACGTGGTGACGCGTCATTTCGGGGTGCAGGTCCAGGGTCGGCATCGAGCCTACGGAGACGCCCTGGCGACTGCTCGGGTGTTCCTCCGCCTGCTGGACGAGGCCCGCGGGAGAGGTCTGGACGACGTTGCGTCCCTGGAGTGGTACCTGCGTCGAAGCCGGCGCCGGACCCGTCGTGATCCGCGCCAGACGACGCTGCCCCTCACGGGCGACGGTCCTCTTCCCCCGGGGGCCTGATGGTCCGTTCCCTGGACGATCTGCCCCTGGTGCGAAGCACCGCGGTGGGTTCGATCCGCATCCACGCGCTGGAGGCTGGAATCCAGTGGCTGGATGGGGGAGCCATGTTCGGCGTGGTGCCGAAGCCCTTGTGGGAACGGCGCATCGCCCCGGACGGGCGGAACCGCATTCCACTGGCTCTGCGGTGTCTCCTGGTGGAAGCGCCGCAGGCCCTGGTCCTGGTGGACACGGGGGTGGGCAACAAGGAGGACGAGAAGTTCCGCGACCTCTATGGTGTGGCCAACCCGGGCGCGCCCACCCGCCTCGAGGATGCGATCCGTGCTGCGGGATTCACGCCGGACGACGTGGACCTGGTGGTGAACACCCATCTGCACTTCGACCATGCCGGCGGGAATACCTGGCGGGACGAAGGTGGAGCGATCCGTTTGTCCTTCCCGCGGGCCCGCCACGTGGTGCAACGTGGAGAGTTCGAATTCGCCCACTCGGGAAACGAGCGGATTCGGGCCAGTTATCTCCAAGCCAACTTCCGTCCCGTGCACAGTGCGGGGCGCTGGGACTTCGCGGAGGGCGAGACGCAGGTCACGGAAGGCGTCCGGGTGTTGCCGACCCCGGGCCATACGCCCTTCCATCAGTCCGTCCTCGTCCAGAGCCAGGGGGCCACGGCCTGCTTCCTGGCCGACGTGTGCCCCACGTCCGCTCATCTTCCCCTGCCTTGGATCATGGGCTACGACCTGGAGCCCCTGGTGACCCTGGAGTCGAAGCGCGGTCTCTGGGGCCGGGCGCGGGAGGAGGAGTGGCTCCTCGTCTTCGAGCACGACCCCGATGTCCCTTGGGGACGGCTGGACCCCGGCGAAACAAGACCTTCGCTGGCGTGACCTCCACCGCGTTTTTCCCTATCTTCAGAGGTCCGGGTCACAGCCTCCCCGCCGGCCCAGGTTCCGCCAACAGCGACACCCCTCGAGAGCCGATCCAATGACCGATAAATCCAGGATCCCCGTGATCCTCAAAGGTGGCGCCCGTACGCCCATCGGACGCTTCCTCGGTGGACTGAGCACCCTCGCGGCCCCGGACCTGGGGGCCGTCGCCATTCGCGCCGCGGCCCAGCGCGCGGGCATCGACGTCTCGCAGGTGGACGACGTCATCATGGGCAACGTGGTGGGTGCGGGCTCCGGGCAGGCGCCTGCCCGCCAGGCAGCCGTGCGTGGGGGAATTCCCGCGAGCGTTCCCGCCGTGACCGTCAACAAGGTGTGTGGATCGGGACTGAAGGCGGTGATGCTCGCGGCCCAGGCGATCAAGGCGGGAGACGCCCGCCTGGTCGTGGCCGGGGGCATGGAGTCCATGTCCAACGTGCCGTACTTCGTTCGGGGCATGCGCAACGGAGTGAAATTCGGAAACCAGACGCTTCAGGATGGACTCATCCACGACGGCCTCTGGTGCGCTTTCGGCGATTGCCATATGGGTGGTCACGCCGAATACACCGCCGACAAGGCTGGCGTGAGCCGTGAGGACGCCGACGCGTTTTCTCTCCGCTCCCATCAGAAAGCGGTGGCCGCCATCGACGAAGGGCGCTTCAAGGACGAGATCGTCCCCGTGGAGATCGCCGGTCGGAAGGGGAACACCGTGGTGGACACCGACGAAAGCCCCCGCGGCGATACGTCCCTGGAGGCGTTGGCCAAACTCAGGCCCGCGTTCGTGAAGGACGCTCCGGAGGGACTGCCCGACTACGTGGTCACCGCGGGGAACGCCCCGGGTCTGAACGACGGTGCGGCGGCTCTGGTGGTCGCCTCCCTGGAATACGCCGAGGCGAACGGCTTGGCCATCGACGCGATGATCACCGGGTACGCGGTCGGCGCCACGGAGCCCCGGGACCTCTTCTTCGCTCCCATCGACGCGGTGAAGAAGCTCCTGGCCAGGGATGGGAAGGCCATCGGCGACTATGATCTGTTCGAGGTGAACGAAGCCTTCGCAGTCCAGGCCATCGCCGACATGCGTGGTCTGGGAATGGACGAGGCGCGGGTCAACGTCAATGGAGGAGCCGTGGCTTTGGGACACCCCATTGGGGCCTCCGGGGCCCGGGTCCTCGTCACGCTGCTCCACGCGTTGGAGCAGCGGCAGGCCGGCAGCGGGATTGCCACCTTGTGCCTCGGCGGGGGTAACGCCGTGGCGCTGTCGGTGGAGCGGGTCTAGGAACGGCGACACCAGAAACTCACACAAGGACGGTGGCAATGAGCACGATGACGCAAACGCTTCGGACCCTGGCCTTCCACGAGGTCGTGTCGGATCGTCGAATCCGCACCGCCCTGGGGATGCTGGCCTTCGCTCTGGCCACCTCGTTCGGAGCCTACGTCGCCGTGCCACTCCCGTGGACCAACGTTCCCATGACGCTCCAACCCCTGTTCGTGATCCTGGCGGGGGCGGTCCTGGGATCCAGGGCCGGGGCAGGCGCCATGGCGGCATACCTGGCGGCCGGTGCCATGGGCGCGCCGGTTTTCTCCTTCGGTGGCGCCGGGCTTCCGTGGCTCATGGGCCCCACTGGCGGGTACCTCCTGGCCATGCCCGCAGCGGCCTTCCTGGTCGGCGTGATCGCGGGACGGGACGCGGGTTGGGTCCGCTTGCTCGTCGCCCTCACCCTCGGGATGGCCACCATCTATGTCGGTGGTGTCTCCCAGCTGTTCCTGTTGACCCGGCAGGAGTTGGGCGGCCTCCTCGCGGTGGGCGTGATGCCGTTCCTGGTGGGGGACGTCACGAAGATTCTCGCAGCCGCTCTTCTGGCCCGGTCGGTCCGGTCCACGAGCCTCGGGCGCTGATGCCCGAGGCTTTCTTTCTGGCGGTCGGCTAGTCCTTTGGAGTTCTTCCGCACCGGGGAAGGTCGGGTGCGTCTTGGCTGGCGAATTGGCCTTTTCCTGGTTCTGACCGTGGCGCTGGTGCTGGCGTTGGGCGTGGGACTGGCCAGGTGGGGCCTGGAGGGGGCGGCGGCGGCTACGCTCGTCGGCGCCGTCGCGGGTGGTGCGGTGGCTCTCCGGCTGGACGGTCGGCGGGTGGGGAGCCTCGGCTTCCACCTGGCGCGTTCCGTGCCTTGGGAGGTGACGAGGGGCCTCGGCCTGGGCGTTGCCCTCGCCACGGTGGTGGTGGGGGGAATCAGCCTGCTGGGCGGAGTGCGTTGGTCCGTCGACGACGGCTCGATGCTGGCATGGCTGTCCGGCGCCCTCGGGGCCGCGGCTTTTCTGGCGCTTCCGGCTGCGGCAGAAGAGGCGTTGCTGCGGGGATATCCCCTCCAGGCGCTGACCGAGGCATGGGGTGGACCCTGGGCTCTCGTCATGACGTCGGTGGTGTTCGGCGCCATGCATCTGGGGAATCCCGGAGCGACGGCCCTGGGAACGACGAACACGATGGCGGCCGGGTTGTTTCTCGGGGTGCTCTACCTGCGGACCGGGAGTCTGTGGTGGACCACGGGCGCCCACCTGGGTTGGAATTGGGGACTGGGCTTTCTCGCCGACCTGCCCGTGAGCGGGTTGGTCATCGCCGACGCTCCCCTGTTGGACGCCCGGTCAGCGGGACCGGGGTGGCTGGGCGGCGGAGCTTTCGGGCCCGAGGGAAGCGTGGTGGCCACGGCGGGCTTTCTGGCCTGCGCCGCACTTTGTTGGTGGGGACCGTGGCTCCGGCCCGAACCGGCTGCGTTGGCGAGAAGGCCGCTGGCCTGGGGTCGCGGGACTGAGCAGAACAAAGATCATCGAGCGGGCGGAGGCGCGTACTTCTCGCGCCCCGAACCAGATAAGGAGCATGTGCCATGAGCATCGACCGGATCGCGGTGGTCGGAGGCGGCACCATGGGGAACGGCATCGCCCACGTGGCGGCACAGAACGGTCGGTCCGTCCGTCTGCTGGACGTGTCCCGGAGCGTCCTGGACGCGGCGCTCGCGACCATCGCCAAGAACCTGGATCGTCAGATAAGGAAAGGGACCCTGGACGAGGCCTCCAAGACGGAGATTCTGGGGAGGATCGAGATCGGCACGGACCTGAGTGCCGGCGTGACGGACGTCCAACTCGTGGTGGAGGCCGTTCCCGAGAAGATGGAGCTCAAGCGCACCATCTTCACCACCCTGGACGCGTCCGCACCTGCCGACGCCATCCTCGCCTCCAATACGTCGTCCATCTCCATCACCGAGATCGCGGCGGTCACGAACCGTCCCGACAAGGTGATCGGGATGCACTTCATGAACCCCGTTCCGGTGATGCAGCTCGTGGAGGTCATCCGCGGCCTCGCCACCAGCGACGAGACCACCGCGGCGGTGATCGGGTTGTCCAACGAGTTGGGAAAGACCCCGGTGGAGGTCAACGACTTTCCGGGCTTCGTCTCGAACCGTGTGCTCATGCCCATGATCAACGAGGCGGTCACCGCGCTCATGGAGGGCGTCGCCGAGCCCGAAGCCATCGACACCGTCATGAAGTTGGGCATGAACCATCCCATGGGACCGCTCGCGCTGGCGGACCTCATCGGCCTGGACACGTGCCTGAACATCCTCGAGGTGCTCCACCGGGAGCTGGGTGACGACCGGTATCGTCCGTCCCCGTTGCTGCGGAAGTACGTGGCAGCTGGTTGGC
Source organism: Longimicrobiales bacterium (assembly GCA_035458765.1). Classification (GTDB taxonomy): domain Bacteria; phylum Gemmatimonadota; class Gemmatimonadetes; order Longimicrobiales; family Gaopeijiaceae; genus SZUA-318. The sequence continues at coordinate 7,468 of DATHZE010000125.1, read as the reverse complement.
TGGGTCGCAAGAGCGGCCGCGGCTTCCACTCCTACACGTGAGCGCATGACGACGTCCGCCACCGAACGGCTCGAGATCCAGTCCTTGGCGCGTGATTTCGCCCAGGGTGAGCTGCGCCCCCACGCCGCTGCGTGGGACGAGGCTAGGGCCCTGGATGAGGGGGTCTTCGGCAAGCTGGCCGACTTGGGCTTTCTCGGCATGCGCGTCCCCGAGGCCTTCGGGGGGTTGGGATTCGACACCCTTACCTACCTCACGGTCTTGGAGGAACTGGCCTGGGGGGATGCCTCGGTGGCGTTGGCCGTAGCCATCCACAACGGCCCCGTATGCGGCATGGTCCTGCGCCACGGCTCCGAGGCCCAGCAGCGGGACTGGCTGCCTCGCCTGGCGGGTGGGGAGGCGCTGGGAGCGTTCGCTCTGTCCGAGCCCGACGCCGGCAGCGACGCGGCGGCTCTGACCACCCAGGCGACCCCCCAAGGCGATGGTTGGGCCCTGTCCGGCGTGAAACGGTGGGTGACCAACGGGGGCCGGGCCGGCCTGGTCCTGGTGTTCGCGCGCACGCCGGAAGGCGTGACGGCCTTCTTGGTCGAGCCGGGTCAATCCGGGTATGCGTGGGGCCCGCAGGAGCGTACGTTGGGCCTCCGCAGCTCCCAGACCGTGACCGTGGAGTTGCATGACGTGGCGGTGGACGGTGCGCACGTGCTGGGGGAGACTGGGCAGGGGTTCCGCTACGCGTTGGAGGCCCTGGACGTGGGGCGCGTGGGCATCGCGGCCCAGGCCGTGGGCATCGCCCGTGCGGCCATGGAGCATGCCACGCAGTATGCTCTGGAGCGGCATCAGTTCGGGCAGGCCTTGGCGGATTTCGGCGCGACCCAGGCCAAGCTCGCCGAGATGCTGCGCAGGATCCTGGGCGCGCGGGCCCTGGCCCACGACGCTGGAAGGGCGTTGGAAGCGGCGCTCGCGGGTACCGGGCCCCGCTCAGGCCCCGACGGGGTGACGGCGCGGGCGGCCGTGGCCAAGCTGGCGGCCAGCGAGGCCGCCACCTGGATCGCCGATGAGGCGATTCAGATCTTTGGTGGATATGGTTATATGAGGGACTACCCCGTGGAGAAGCTGCTGCGGGATGCGAAGGGCACGGAGATTTACGAAGGAACCAACGAAATCATGAGACACGTGATCGCCCGGGAGATCCTCCGGGCGGCCCGCAGCGGTTGAGCCGGAACCTACGGTAAGCCTCTCGGATCACGTCGAAACCCCTACTGACAGGCGTGGAGTGTGAGCGACATGGAAATCTTTGACTTGATGGCCGAAAGAAAGCACGAGCAGCTCGTATTCTGGAGCGAGCCCATGTTCGGCTACAAAGGGATCATCGCCATCCACGACACGACCATGGGGCCGGCTCTCGGCGGCACCCGGTTCTGGCAATACGCATCCGAAGCCGACGCTCTGGTGGACGCACTCCGCCTGGCGCGTGGCATGACCTACAAGGCGGCCATCACCGGACTCAACCTGGGCGGCGGCAAGTCGGTCATCATCGGGGACAACAAGACCAAGGACCGGGAGATGATCTTCCGTGCCCACGGGCGCGCGGTGGACTCCCTGAAGGGGCGCTACATCACCGCCGAGGACGTGGGGACTTCACCCGACGACATGGAGTTCGTCGGCATGGAGACCGACCACGTCGTGGGCGTTCTCGGCGGCTCCGGCGATCCGTCGCCCGTGACCGCGTACGGAGTGTACCGCGGCATCAAGGCCTGTGCGGCGTTCAGGTATGGCGACGACTCACTCGCCGGGAAGCATGTGGTGGTGCAGGGGCTCGGCCACGTCGGGTACTATCTCTGCGAGGACCTGGCCGCCGAGGGTGCCAAGCTGACCGTGACCGACATCGACAAGGATCGGATCGCCCGCGTCGTCGAGGACTTCGGCGCCACGGCCGTGGAGTCCGACGCCATCTACGACGTGAAGGCCGACGTCTTCGCTCCGTGCGCCCTTGGCGCCGTCGTGAACGACGACACCTTGGAGCGCATGCAATTCGACATCGTGGCCGGCGCCGCCAACAACGTGCTGGCCCGCTCCCACCACGGGGAGGGTCTCGAGAAGAAGGGCATCCTGTACGCACCCGACTACGTGATCAACGCCGGTGGCCTGATCAACGTCTACGGGGAACTCAACGACTGGACGCCGGAGCGCAGCAAGCGTAAGGCCGGGGACATCTACAACACCCTCCTTCGCATCTTCGAGCGCGCCAGGGCGGACAACGTGCCCACCAGCGTGGCTGCCGACCGCGTGGCCGAGAGCCGCATCATGGAGGCCCGTCAGCTGCAGCGCACCTTCCTCTAGGCGGACAGGATGATGGACCATCTGAAAGCGACCGACCCGCAGATCTTCGACTCGGTGGTGGCGGAAGCCCGCCGCCAGTCCGAAGGCCTCGAACTCATCGCGTCCGAGAACTTCGTGTCCCGGGCGGTGCTCGAAGCCATGGGGACGGTGCTGACCAACAAGTACGCCGAGGGACTGCCCCACAAGCGTTACTACGGCGGGTGCGAGCACGTGGACGTGGCCGAGGATCTGGCACGGGACAGGGCCAAGGAGCTCTTCGCCGCGGAGCATGCGAACGTGCAGCCTCACGCAGGCGCCCAGGCGAACATGGCGGCCTACTTCACGTTCCTCGATCCGGGCGACAAGATCCTGGGCATGAGCCTCTCCCACGGGGGGCACCTCACCCACGGGTCACCGGTGAACTTCAGTGGTCGTCTGTTCGAGGTCGTGAGCTACGGCGTCGGTGACGAGGACGGACTCATCGACTACGACGCGCTGCGGGAGCAGGCGCGGGCCGAGAAGCCCAAGATGATCGTGGCCGGAGCGAGCGCGTATCCCCGCATCATCGACTTCCAGGCGTTCGGCGAGATCGCCCAGGAAGTCGGCGCCCGGCTTCTGGTGGACATGGCCCACATCGCGGGGTTGGTGGCCACGGGCCACCATCCCTCGCCGGTGCCCCACGCGGACGTGGTGACCACTACGACCCACAAGACGCTTCGGGGACCGCGGGGCGGGCTGATCCTGTGCAGGGAGGAGCACGCCAAGGGCATCGACAAATCGGTGTTCCCCTTCATGCAGGGGGGGCCGCTCATGCATATCATCGCGGCCAAGGCCGTGGCGTTCCTCGAGGCGCTCCGGCCGGAGTTCAAGGATTACTCTGCTCAGATCATCGCCAACGCCCAGGCGTTGGGGGGTGCGCTCACCGAGAGGGGCTTCCACCTCGTGAGCGGCGGGACCGACAACCACCTGATGCTGGTGGATCTGCGGCCGAGCCATCCCGATCTCACGGGCAAGGACGCCGAGGCGGCCCTCGAGGCCGCGGGGATCACCGTCAACAAGAACACCGTGCCCGGGGAGAGCCGTTCACCCTTCGTCACCTCCGGGCTGCGCATCGGGACACCGGCCCTCACCAGCCGGGGCATGAAGGAAGACGAGATGCGGCAGATCGGCGAGTGGATCGCGGACGTGTTGGGCGCGCCGGGCGACGAGGGGCGTGGGGTCGCCGTGCGGGCGGCGGTGCGGGATATGTGTTCGGCCTTCCCGCTGTACCGGGAACTGGCGGAGCTGTCGTAACGAAGGACGCTGGGTCCGTTGACCGGGCGATGAGGGCCAGGTCTGGCGTTGCACCATCCGCCCGACCACATTTGGCCCCATGGCTGAATTGCAGTTTGCGGAAGAGATTCTGGATCAACTCCAGGAGCGGAATCCCCGTTTCCACACGAAGGCGTACTTCTTCGTGTTGGCGGCGCTCCATTCCGTGATCCAGGGAATGACCGAGCCTCGGCATATCTCCGGTCGTGAATTGGCCGTCGGGGTCCGCGAGTTGGCCCTCCACCGTTTCGGGCCCATGGCTCGCACGGTTCTGGAGCACTGGGGTATCCACGCTACAGAGGACGTCGGATGCGTGGTTTTCGCGTTGGTGGAGCAGGGGATCCTCGTCAAGCAGGACGGGGACCGTCCGGAGGACTTTGCCGACGTGTTCGATTTCGAGGAGGCGTTCGAGCTGAACTATCCCTGGAAAGCTCGATCCTGAAACCGCTGGTCCGGGGAGGTCCCGGATCCGAACCGAGAACCTGCCCGGTCGTGCCGGGTACCGCCGCGACAACATTGGTCGCTATACCCACGGGAGGGGATGGAAATGGTGGAAGCAAGTGGGTTCCCGCGCTGCCTGAAGTGCGAGACCGGGATACTGTTGCCGCTGTCGGACTATGGTCGGGACGGCGCGCCCATCCGATACAAGGCGTGGGTCTGCTCCAATCCGGAGTGCGGCTTCAACATCCGGATCGACAACGGCGAAGTGACCCTCGGCCGTACCATCGGCCAAAGCTACAAGTAACCTCCGGAAGCAAGGGCCCCCGGCTCGGGGGGAGTCCGGCGGCCCCGGGAGCCACCATGGCTGTGTGCGGCCCGCTGACTCGTTCACCCGGGCTGCCTGGGAAGGGGATGCGTCCGCGATGATTCTTCCGCCCCTGCGCCCCTTCGGTCGTTCGCGTGTTCCCGTGTGCACGGGTGAAGAGGCGGCGCGCTTCGACGCCATGGCCATCGATGAACTCGGTGTGCCTCAGCCGGTCCTCATGGAGAACGCTGGCCGCTCGGCTGCCCAGGTCCTTCAGCGTCTCTTCCCGGGCGGCTCGGTGGTCGCCGTGGTGGGCGCGGGCAACAACGGTGGGGATGCCCTGGTGCTCCTGCGCACCCTGGCGGCGTGGGGCAGAGACGTGCGTGCGGTCATCGTAGCGGACAGGTCGACGCCGGAGTCGGTCCTCCATGCGTGGGACGTGCCGTCCACCACCGACGAGGCGCTCGGTGAAGCCGGTTGGCGTGGGCTGTTGGCCGGGGCGGCCGTGGTGGTGGACGGGATCCTCGGCACGGGTGCCCGGGGGGCGCCTCGGGAGCGGCAGGCCGTGGCCATCCGATGCATCAACGAGTCGAAGCGCCCGGTGATGGCCATGGACATCCCATCGGGCGTGGACGCCACGACGGGAGCAACGCCCGGCGAGGCGGTGCACGCCGATGTGACCGTATCCTTCGGTTTTCCCAAGGTGGGCACGCTCCTACACCCGGGTCGGGCCCACAGCGGCCGGCTCGTGGCCGTGGAGATCGCTTTCCCCCCCATGGACGAGGGAGGGTTCTCTGGGATGGCGGTCACGCCGGCCTGGGCCCAGGCCCGGCTCCCGGGCCGCGGGCTGGACACCCACAAGAACGCGGTTGGGCGGGTGGTGGTCGTGGCCGGCCGGCCCGGCATGGCAGGGGCGGCGGTGCTCGCCACCCGGGGGGCGCTCCGTGCCGGCGCGGGACTGGTCCAGGTGTGCTCGCCCTCTGAGAACCGGGGGGTCCTGCAGGGTGCGGTCCCCGAAGCCATTTACCTCGACCCCGGGGACGGAGCTGCGCTGGAGGATGCGTTGGCGCAGGCGGCGGCCGTGGCCGTAGGTCCGGGTCTGGGAACCGACCAAGGGGCCGAGGCGCTCCTGACCCGGGTCCTCGACGTGGGAGCGGCCCCCCTCGTAGCCGACGCGGACGCGCTCAACCTCCTGGCTCAGGGGCGACCCTCCGCCGTGTCCGCGGTAGCATCGAGGCGTCCACTGCTCGTCACGCCCCACCCAGGGGAAATGAGCCGGCTGTTGGCCGTGGGGGCGGAACAGGTCGCCGGCGACCGTCTGGGTGTCGCCCGGGCCGCCGCCGAGGCGTTGGCGTGCACCGTCCTCCTGAAGGGAGCTCCGTCGGTGGTCGCGGGCCGGGGCGATCCGGTCCTCATCGATCTCCAGGGCTCGTCGGATCTGGCGGTGGCGGGCATGGGCGACGTGCTCACGGGAGTGTGCGTGGGACTCCTGGCCCAAGGAGCGTCCACCCGGCATGCCGGGGCGTTGGCCCTGTACCTGTCGGGAAGGGCCGCCGTCATCGCGGGCCGGGGTCGAAGCCTGACCCCTCCCGACGTGCTTCGTTGGCTTCCCGAGGCGTTGGCGGAACGGGGGGAGGGGGCCAGTGACTTGGCCTTCCCCTTCGTGGCGCTGGACCTGGACAGGGCCCGCTGATTTGGGCGCGCGCACGGTAGCTCTGGGACCGGGTGGAGAGTTCGACCTCATCCGGCGCTTCCTCCTCGGGGCGGGGGATGACTCGCCCGAGGTCGTGGTGGGCTCCGGTGACGACGCTGCGGTCCTCCACGGCGGATGGGTCGTGAGCACGGATCTATCGGTCGAGGACGTGCACTTCCGGCGGGCCTGGCTCAGGGATGAGGAAGTGGGTTTCCGGGCCGCCGCCGCAGCACTCTCCGACCTGGCCGCCATGGCGGCGACGCCCGTGGGCGTTCTCGTGTCCATGGCTTTCCCCGAGGGAGGGCGCTGGGATCTCGAGCGGGTCCAGGCCGGGGTGAGGGAGGCGGCCGCCGAGGTGGGAACCTCGGTCATCGGGGGAGACCTTTCCCGCTCGCCGGGACCCCTGGTGCTGGATGTCACCGTAGTCGGGCATGCCCCCAGCCCGGCGCTCCGGGTCGGCGCTGCGGCGGGTGACGAGGTGTGGGTGACGGGTTCCCTGGGCGCGAGCGCCGCGGCGGTGAAGGCGTGGGAGGCAGGGCAGGAGCCCGCGCCCGCTCTCCGTGCCGCCTTCGCCCGCCCCACGCCACGCATCGCCGCCGCAGCCATCCTGGCACGTCACGGCGCGCTGCACGCGCTGGTGGACCTTTCCGACGGCCTGGCCGGGGACGCCGGCCATCTGGCCGCCGCAGGCGCTTCGAGCGTGGTTCTGGAACTGGGGCGGATTCCAGTGGCTCCGGCGGCCCGAGCGGCCCTGGGGGATCGCGACGCGATGGACGCCGCCCTCCACGGCGGCGAGGACTACGAACTCTGCTTCGCGGCCCCTCCAGGCGCAGTCACCACGGCGGTGGCTGAAGCGGTGGGGCTGACCCTGACGCGGGTCGGACATGTCGAAGAGGGGGATGGCGTGTGGCTCGAGGATGCCACCGGGGGGCGCGTCCGCCCGGATCGTGGTGGCTTCGATCACACGGGGGCCGCTGAATGATCGGCCTCCTCCGCGTTCTCTTCGTGGCTATTCCCGCTACGGTCTACTACGCCACCCGGATGCTCTGGGCTGCCTGGCGCAACGGTCCCGAGGACCGGCAGATCCTGGAGGACGTTCCCCGCACGTGGTCCCTCCTCATGCTCCGCGCCGCGGGTGCGCGCGTGGTGTTGGAGAACGAGGGAGTCATCGATCCCGACAGGCCGCAGATATTGGTCGCCAATCACGTCTCCTGGTTCGACGTGCCCGCCCTTGCCGGGCACCTCCCGGGGAAATACCGATTCGTGGCCAAGAAAGAGCTGACCAAGGTGCCTTTCTTCGGACCGGCCTGGCAGGCGGCGGGCCATATCGCCATCGATCGATTCGACCGAACCAAGGCCATCGACTCGCTGGCCGTGGCCCGCCGGAAGTTGGAGGAGGACCG
>DATHZE010000124.1:0-2456 GCA_035458765.1 Longimicrobiales bacterium | reverse complement strand
GCCCATGAGGTAGAACACCGAGGCGGTACCCAGGAGCGTGGCGATAGTCATGCCCGACGTGGGGTTGGACGTCACGCCCACCAGGCCCACGATGCGCGAACTCACGGTGACGAAGAAGAACGCGAAGACCGCGATGCAGATGGCGGCCACGGCCCTGGCCACCACGGTGTCCAGATAGCCGAGGACCCCGGGAATGAGCGTCAGCGCCAGCAGGATCGCCGCGAGCCACCACCCCACGGTGCGGAAGGAGAGATCCTGGTCGGTCCTGTCCACCTCGGGAAGCGCCGCACCGACCCCCCGCCTGATCTGCCCGAGCCCCAGCTTGAACGACTCGATCATGGTGGGGATGGACTTCACCAGCGTGATGATCCCCGCCGTCGCCACGGCGCCGGCGCCGATATAGCGGATGTAGCGGTCCCAGATCTGGCTCGCCGACATGTCCCGGATGAGGAGCGCCGTCTCCGGGAAGACAGGCTCGGCGACCCCCTGCCCCCACCAGTTGATGAGGGGGATGATGATCAAGGAGGACAGCGCTCCACCTGCCACCATGACCGTGGCGATCCGGATGCCGAGGATGTAGCCCACACCCAGGAGGGGCGCGTTGACCCGCGCGGCGATGCTGGCCTTGAAGGGAAGCCCTACCTGAAACGTCCCCTTCACCACGTTGACACCCTGCACCAGGAGCTGGAAGAGCATGCCGATGCCGATCCCCCAGAACACGCCATGGGCCTGTTTGCCACCACCCTCGGCGGCCACCAGGACCTCGGCGCAGGCCATGCCTTCGGGATACGGGAGTTCGCCGTGCTCCTGCTTGATGAGGTACCGGCGCAGCGGGATCATGAACAAGACCCCGATGAGCCCGCCGGCCATGGCCAGCAGCGTGATCTGGGCCCAGGCCGGGTTCATGCCCCAGATGAAGAGGGCGGGAATCGTGAAGAGGACGCCCGACGCCACGGACGACGAGGCGGACCCCACGGTCTGGGAGATGTTGGACTCCAGGATGGAGTGCTTCAGCCCCGCGGCGGTGAAGGCGCGGAACACCACCACGGTGAGCACCGCCACCGGGATCGACGTGCTGATGGTGAGCCCCGCCAGCAGCCCCAGATAGGTATTGGCGGCCCCGAAGACCATGCCCAGGATGATCCCTGTGATCACGGCCTTCCAGGTGAATTCCGAGAGCGTCTCTCCGTAGGTGAAGGGGACGTAGGTCTGGCCCGGCTTCAACTCGTAGGCGGTCAGGGGAAGCTTGCGGGGCGCGGTGGGGCTGGGCTGCACGGGTGGCTCCGGTGCGGGTTGTGTAGGGGCCCGGGAGGGGAGGCGGCCTGCGAAGGCGATCCGTCCGGTCCAGCCTAGGCGGCCCGCGTTGGGCGGGCAAGCCTGGAGGGGCCCTTGCTCAGGGGGCCCCTGACCGACATCCTCCGGCCGCACGACGCCCCGCTCCCGATTCAGGACCCCATGCCCATCACGCCGCTTCATCCGTGCGCACGCCCGCGCTTCCTCGCCCTCGCCGGCCTCGCCGCACTGACCGTGGTCGCCCCGCCCTCTCTCACCGCCCAGGTCACCGCCAGCGAGCGCAGCACCCTGACCCAGATGCTGTCGGGCACGGAGGTCGTCATCGACTATGCCCGTCCGTCCATCCGGGGGCGGACCATGTTCGGCGGTCAGATCCCCTGGGGCGAGGTATGGACGCCGGGCGCCAACGCGTCCACCACGTTCCACTTCTCCAAGGACGTGACCCTCGACGGCCACGGCGTGCCCGCCGGCACGTACGGCGTCTGGATGCAGGTGCTGGAAGACGAACCGTGGGTCTTCGTGCTCCACAGCGACACCACGCTCTTCCACACCCAGCACCCGAGGGTGGACCAGGGCTTCCTCTCCTTTCCGGTGGAGGTGGCCTCCGGCACCGAGTTCACGGAGACGTTGACCTTCGACATCGACTCCATCCGGGCCGACGGCGCACGCATCGACTTCCGCTGGGGCCTGCACCGCGTCTCGGTGACGCTGGGCGTGGACCCCGGATACGTCCTCACCGTGGACGCGGAGGAAGGCGTCCGGTACGAGGGCGTGTGGTCCGTGGACAACAGCATGAGCCTGCCTCCGGACAGCGTAGTGGAGGAGATGCGCGCGGAGATGCCACCGGAACAGTTCGCGGAGATGGAGGCGTTCCTGGCCAGCATGGCCGAGCCCAGCGAACTCACCATCCGGTACGACCCGGAGACCCGACACCTCTTGGGATTCGATGCCACCATGGCCGCATTCCTGGAGGCCGACCCCAGCGAGCCCGCCTACATATTCGTGATCAAGGCCGAGGGCGTCTTCCTTCCCGGATGGGCCCTGGGCGGAGAGTTGGCGGACCTGGGCGAGTACACCTTCTGGGAATTCGAGTACGGGCCCGACGGGAGGGCCGTGCGGTTCGTCGCCCGCGACCCGGACGACGAGGTCCGCGCGGTGGGCGT
>DATHZE010000123.1:0-6261 GCA_035458765.1 Longimicrobiales bacterium | reverse complement strand
GAACGAGCCGGCAGCGTTGGCACCGGGCCCTTCTGCGTACCGCCATGGAGGCCCAGGGCTTCACGGTGTACGAGGCAGAGTGGTGGCACTTCGACTACCGGGACTGGCGGCAGTACCGCATCGGCAACCAGCGATTCGAGGAGATCGACGGCGACGCATGACTACCATGATCCGGACCACGAAACCCCAGACGACGATCCACGCAGCCCGGCGCTTTGCGGCGCTCCTCTTCTTCGCCGTCATGGCGTCCTCTCCGGCCCGAGCCCAGGACGCTTCCCAGCTCACGCTGGAGCGCATCTACGCCTCCGAGGAGTTCCTGTCGGACTTCTTCGGTCCTGCGCGCTGGCTGGCCGACGGGTCCGGGTACACCACCGTGGAAGTCTCCCGGTCGGTGCCGGGTCTGGATTTGGTCAAATACGACCCGGCCTCAGGCTCCAGGCGTATCCTGGTGCCGGCCACGCGGCTGATCCCCCGTGGGGCGTCCCGGCCTCTGATCCTGGAGGACTACGAATGGTCCGACGACGGGACGAAGCTCCTCATCTTCACCAACACCGTGCGGGTGTGGCGCACCAACACCAAGGGCGACTACTGGGTGATGGACCTGGCCACCGGGGCGCTGACCCGGATGGGAGCCGACTTCCCCGCGTCCACCCTCATGTTCGCCAAGTTCTCCCCCCAGGGTGATCGCGTCGCCTACGTGCAGGCCAACGACATCTACGTCCAGGACCTGAGCGGAGGACGGATCACGCGCCTCACCGAAGGGGGCTCCCCCACCCTCATCAACGGGACCTTCGACTGGGCGTACGAGGAGGAGTTCTCCGTCCAGGACGGCTTCCGCTGGAGCCCCGACGGAACGCATATCGCGTATTGGCAGCTCGACGCCTCCGGCGTGCGCGACTTCGTCCTGGTGAACTACACCGACTCCCTGTACCCCCAGTTCACCAGCATCCCCTATCCCAAGGTGGGCCAGACACTGTCGGCGGCCCGCGTGGGCGTGGTCCCCGCAGGTGGGGGCGCCACCGTCTGGATGCAGGTGCCCGGCGACCCGCGCAACAACTACATCGCGCGCATGGATTGGGCCGACGGCTCCGAGGAGCTCATCCTCCAGCACATCAACCGGCCCCAGAACGAGAACCGGGTCGTACTGGCCAACGCCCGCACGGGAGAGGTGCGCACCGCGTATACCGACCGGGACGACGCGTGGGTGGAGACCATGGACGACCTCTTCTGGTTCGACGGCGGCGTCCGCTTCACCTGGGTGAGCGAAAAGGACGGGTGGCGACACGTGTACGCCGTCTCCCGCGCCGATGGATCGGAAAGACTCCTGACTCCGTGGGCCATGGACGTCGTGGATATCCGCCTGATCGACGGCGAGGGTGGGTGGCTCTACTTCATCGCGTCGCCGGACGACAACGCCCAGCGGTACCTGTATCGGAGTCGTCTCGACGGCAGCGGTGAGCCGGAGCGACTCACACCGGCGTCCGACGCCGGCACCAACGAATACGAGATGTCCCCCGACGGCGCGTACGCGTTCCAGACGCACTCGCGACTGGACGTCCCCACGTCCTGGCGGTTGATCCACCTGCCCGACCACGAGGTGGTGCGGGTCATGGCGGACAACGCCGAACTCAAGGCCAAGGTCGCGTCCCTGGAGCGGGGCGAGCTGGAGTTCTTCACCATCGAGCGCGAGGACGGACCGGCCCTGGATGCGTGGATGATGAAACCCCCGGGCTTCGACCCCGGGAAGAAGTACCCGGTCCTCTTCTACGTCTACGGGGAGCCGGCGTCCCAGACGGTGGTGGATCGCTGGGGAGGAAGCACGTACCTGTGGCACCTCATGCTGACCCAGAAGGGGTACATCGTCGCCAGCGTGGACAACCGGGGCGCCCCGGCGCCCCGCGGCAGGGCGTGGCGCAAGTCCGTGCACGGAGCCATCGGCGTGCTGGCCTCGGAGGATCAGGCGGCGGCGAACCGTGCGCTCCGCGAACTACCCTACGTGGACGGCAGCCGCATGGGCATCTGGGGGTGGAGCGGCGGCGGTTCCATGACCCTGAACATGATGTTCCGCCACCCCGACCTGTACGCCGTGGGCATGTCGGTGGCGCCCGTGCCCGACCAGCGGCTCTACGACGCCATCTACCAGGAACGGTATTCGGGCACCCTGCCCGAATACGCGGACGGGTACGTGAATGGGTCCCCCATCACCTGGGCCGAAGGGCTGCGGGGTGACCTGCTCCTGGTCCACGGCACCGGCGACGACAACGTCCACTACCAGGGTTCGGAGCGACTCATCAACCGGCTGGTGGCGTTGAACAAGCAGTTCACCCTGTTCGCCTACCCCAACCGCTCCCACGGCATTTTCGAGGGAGAGGGGACCACGCTGCATCTGCGGACCATGCTCACCGACTACCTCATGGAGCATCTGGCGCCCGGTCCGAAGCAGGTGCCCCCGGGGGACTGAGGGAGGCGGGTCCCCCGTCGATCGGGGGACCGGACGGTCGCGGTCGCAGCTTGATGGGCAGCCGGCGCAGGTGCGCCTCCAACATGCGCCGCGGCGTCAGCTCGTTGTCGATGATGCGCGCCAACTCCTCTTCTTTCCTCCAGAGGAACTCCAGGGCCCGCACCTCCAGGTCGAGCATGCGGCGCTCCACCGTCTCGTTGAGCGCGATTTCCAGGGCTACGGTTCCCGTCGCCCCCATGCGCCACAGCGACTGGCGCCTGCCGGTGGCCGCCATGGTGAATTCGCCTGCGGAGCCCGCGTCCTCGATGACCCGGGCCGCATCCGTGATGCGACGTTCCGATGCGCCGCTGATGTTCTGGTAGGCCAGGACGCGGCGCAGCACGTTCTCGGCAACGTCGCCGTGGAGCTCGTAGACCTTCTCGGGGGTCCACGGATCGCAGCGCTGGCAGGGGATGCCCACCCCCAGCCGCCCGTCCTGCCCGTGGATGGGGTAGACCCACCACGACAGCTCGTAGCGCAAGGCCCGAAGGGTGCTGTTGCAGTAGGGGCACGTCTCCCGGCCATGCCAGGCCGCCCACCCGAAGTGGCGCCACCGCAGGATGTCCGTCACGGGCGTGTCCTTCCAGTCGATGGACACGTCACCGTCGGAGAAGCCCAGGATGTCGCCCAGGAACGCCAGCGCACCGAAGGTGGCGGCGGTGACCTTGGATCGGGTGCTGTGGAATGACGCATGCCGACGCCGGAGCTCTCGCCCGTATCGCCACCATGCCTGCTCGGCGAGACCGGCCTCGCCCACCCGCACCAACGTGATCGGTCTGGCCTGGAGCAGCGAGATGTTCGCGGTCTGCGCGACCAGCTTGGCGTGGTCCCGGGCGATGCGCTCCAGTTCATACAGCGCCGCGTCCCGCGCCTCCATGGGCACCAGGTTCCAGCGGTAGCAGGACTCGCACACCACCCAGAGCCGGCCCTTGGCCGGGTCGTAGGCGATGCGATTCCCATGGGGCAGGAATGCCAACTGACCGTTTTGGGAAAACGGCTTCCGACAGCACAGGCAGCGTGTATACACGTGTCGCCTCGCGGCGAGGGTCATCCCGAACTTCCCGCACATCCCGAACCCCGACCCCCGCGCGTCGTCGCGCCGGGCGGGCACGGCCCCCGAGGGGCCCCTTCCATCTTACCCTACGAACATACCCGCATGACAGGTCCCCAGGTCCCGTCGTTTCGTCTTCACATCCCGGAGGGGAACGCCGCGATGCACTCGATCTCCACCTTGGCGCCCAGTGCGAGGCCGCTTCCGGCGATGGCCGAACGAGCCGGAGGATCGCCGTCCCAGTACTCCACATAGACGCTGTTCACCGCCGCGTAGTCGGCGATGTCCGCAAGGAAGACGGTGCACTTCACGATGTCGTGAAGGGTCAGTCCCGCGGCATCCAGCACTTCCTTGATGTTCTCGAAGGTCTGTCGCGTTTCCGCTTCCACGCCCCCCTCCACCAGCTGGGGCGGGTTCACGCCGGGCAGGGCTCCCAGGGCTCCAGACAGGAACAGCAGGTTCCCGGTTCGTACCGCCGACGAAAAGACCGGCAGGCGGGGGGCGTCGGGCGGTTGGATCACCTCACGGTGGTGATCCTCCGAAGGCTCCGTCGCCGCCGTCGGGCGATTGTCGGTGCGTTCCTCCAGGGTGCACGCCGCCGCCAGAGCGACGGCCGCCAACGTCATCCCCCACACCGCCCTCATCGGGCCCTCTCGAAGGCCACCTGGCCGCCCAGAATCGTCATGTCGACCTTGGTCATGGGGAGTTCCTCGTCGGGGATGGTCATGAGGTCCCGGTCCAGGATGGCGATGTCCGCCAGCTTGCCCGGGGTAATGGAGCCCTTGAGATCCTCCTCGAAGGCAGCGTAGGCATTGTTGATCGTGTAGCTCCTGAGGGCTTCCATCCGCGTCATCTTCTGCGCCGGGTAGAAGTCATTTCCCTCCAGGTCCTGTCGCACCACCGAGGCAGCGAACGACGCGATGGGCGAGATGCGCTCCACGGGCACGTCGGTGCCGTTGCCGATGACGGCGCCCGAATCGATGAGGGAACGCCACATGTAGGCGCCGCTCTCGGCACGCTCGGCCCCCAGCCGTTTCAGCACCCAGGGCGCGTCGGACGTGCAGTGGATGCCCTGCATGGCGGCGATGACCCCCAGCTCGGCGAACCGGGGGATGTCCGAGGGATTCAGATGCTGGGCGTGCTCGATTCGCCAACGGCGATCAGCGCCCGGCTGCGCCTGGAACGTGCGGTCGTACATGTCCAGCACCTCGCGGTTGGCCCGATCCCCGATGGCGTGGGTGTTGAGTTGATACCCCAGTTCCGCGGCGATGCTGGCGGTCTCCTCGATGTCGGCCGGCTCCTCGACCTCGAGTCCCGTGCTCGTGGCCAGGTCCGCATAGGGTTCCTGGAGCCACGCGCCGTGGGAACCCAGGGCGCCGTCGATCTGGCGCTTGATGGAGCGCACCGTGAGGAAGTCGTTGCCGTACCCGATCATCCTGTAGGCCGGCAGTTTCTCACGCATGACGTCGTTGGTCTCGAAGCGGACCATGACGTACAGGCGGAGCGGAAGCTGTCCCGCCTCGGCGAGGCGCCTGAGCCCGTCGATGGTGGCGAAGCTCTCGCCGGCGTCCTGGAAGGAGGTGACCCCGTTCTCCAGGGCGTTGGCTCCGGCGAGCCTCACCTGCTGCTGGAACTCCTCCCACTTGGACTCGTCCGAGCGGGCATCCATCTCCCGCTGCATCACCGAGTACACCAGGGCGTCGGCGTTCTCACGGAGCAATCCCGTGGGGTTGCCGGCCGCATCCTTCACGACGGTGCCCCCGGCCGGGTCGGCCGTGGTCGCGGTGATGCCGGCCAGTTCCATGGCCTTGGCGTTGGCGAAGGCGGCGTGACCGCTGGCGTGGGACAGGATCACCGGGTTCTCGGGCGAGGCTGCGCTCAGCCCCTCATGCAGCGGCACCCCGTCCACGTTGGGCTCTGGCACGCGGCTCCACTTTTCCTGGTGCCAGCCGTGCCCCTGGATCCACTGGCCCGGCTGGGCGTCGCCCGCGGCCTCTCCGACCATGGCCACGATGTCGTCCCAGTCCGCGGCCGTGGACAGGTCCAGGATCATCTGCGTCTGGCCCAGGTCCATGAAGTGACCGTGGCCCTCGATGAAACCGGGCACGGCCAGGCGTCCGTCCAGGTCCACCACCCGGGTGGCCGGTCCCCCGTAGGCCTGGATGTCGGCGCTGGAGCCCACGGCGAGGATCCGACCGTCCTTGATGGCCACGGCCTGCGCCTCGGGCATGGCCTCATCCACCGTAACGACCTTGCCGTTGGTGAGAATCAGGTCGGCGCGGTCGGCGGGCTCGCCGGCGCAGGCGCCGACGGCGAGAAACGCGGCGAGGACGATGGGGTGTCGCCAGGGAGCGGTGAAGGGCACGGTTGTCTCCGTCTTCATGTTCAACGTGGGCCACCAAGGTGGCGGGGCACGACTCCTGCGTCTACCGGCGCGCTCCCCGCACCATCCCTGCAACGTCACGGAGCATGGCCTGGGGATCCATGACCTTGCCGTCGAGGATCGTGTACCGGAGGCCGTGGACCGTGCTGGCTGTCCCGTCCGCGGCGACCCGGGTGGTCCCCGTGGCGTACAGGGCCTTGAAGTC
Organism: Longimicrobiales bacterium; assembly: GCA_035458765.1. Classification (GTDB taxonomy): domain Bacteria; phylum Gemmatimonadota; class Gemmatimonadetes; order Longimicrobiales; family Gaopeijiaceae; genus SZUA-318. Next base: position 122 of record DATHZE010000123.1, on the reverse strand, counting down.
GTCCAGGGGGTTCATGTCCAACACGAGCAGGTCTGCCTCGTACCCCGGACGGATGACGCCCACCTTCTCGAGGCCCACCGCCCGGGCGCTTTCCTGGGTGGCGGCGTGGATGATCTCCAGGG
>DATHZE010000122.1:0-13205 GCA_035458765.1 Longimicrobiales bacterium | reverse complement strand
CACGAGCGCCCTGGTCGGCGCCTGGCCCGCGCTGCGCGCCGCGCTCGTGCGAGGCATGGAGGCGAATCCGCCCGCTGCGGCGGCAGACACGGCCGGCTTCATGGGCGCCGTAGAGGGGGTCACCCGAGCCCGGCTCCAAGGGGCCCAAGGGGATCCGGCCGCGGGGTATCGAACGCTCCTCACCGTCCCGAGACAGGTCGGGACGAGTCTCGATCAGGATTGGCTCCTGGCGGACCTGGCGTTCAAGGCCGGTCAGTGGCGCGACGCCATCGCCATCTACGAGGGGATGTCCCGCAACCCCGGTCGTCGCACCCTGAGCAAGTTCCGCCTGGGGCAGGCCTACGAGGCCGCGGGCGACACCGCGCAGGCGCTGGACGCGTACCGGGCGGTCCTGTCCCGGACCGTGGACTCGAGCCCCGAGTTCCTCCTGGACGACAAGGCCCGGGAGGCCGTGGCGCGGCTGGGCGGGTAGGGGGGAAGCCGCTTCGGGTCTTCGGCCACTCCGTGGGCTCGTTCACTTGGGTCCATGATCACCCTCCCCCGCACCGGCATGGCCGGGGGGCATGGCGGGCGCACCGAGATTCTCCGCTCCCCCCTCCGACTCCTCGAACGCATCGCCAGGTTCCTTCCGCCCCCCCGCATGGACCGCCACCGGTCCCACGGCGCGCTCGCCCAACCGCTCACGAACGCTGCCCCGCCATCAGGTTTTTGAAAAAGTCCATGATGTCGTGTTGGGCCAGATCCCGGAACTCTCCAGCGTCGAAGAAGGATCCCCGACAGTCCGCGCAGGTCTCGTACCAGATGTGCCGTTGCTTGGGATCCACGTGCTTCTCCATCCCACCGCCGCATCGAGGACACCGATACTCGTGGATGGCGTTGTACTGCTTACCGACCTTCGCCTCACCGGGATCAATGGCCGCAGCCGCCTCGCTCGAGGCCAGCAGCTGCACTTCGCCGGCGTCGAACCAGATGCCCCCGCAGTGGACGCACCGGTCGATCTCCACGCCGTCGTGTACCACCTGGTCCATGTCCGACCGGCATTTGGGGCATCGAATGGCGCCCGAGAAGAACATGCCGGCTCCCGGGCTCCCTGTCCCCACGGTGTAGCGCGGCGTCTTCTCCCGACCGCCCTCCCCCGCATGTCCCTGTCGGTGACGGTGGAAGAGCAGGGCGGTCATGGTGACCACCGACAGGATGCCCAGGATCACGTAGGTGTCCACGTGGTTCGCTCCATCGGCGACGATTCCATAGAGACGGGAGCCCGCCGAGTACCCCAGGTTCGCCGTGGACATGTAGATGGCGAACTGCGTGGCGGAGGCGGTGCTGGAGCAGATGGACATGGCCAGGGCGATGGCGCACACCATGACCACGGGGACCATGAGGACCCAGAACGACAGCATGGCCCGCACGTAGAGGGAGTTCTCCCAGAGGAACTGGGTGCCTCCAAGCAGGAAGGCATGGACCGCCAGAAGGGAGAGGTTGAGGACCATCATCCACTTGGAGCCGAACCGGTCGATGCCCGGCCCCATTCCCAGGGCCACACCTGCGCCGATCAGCCCCACGATCGCGACCAGCTGCGACCACTGAGTCGTGGTGTATCCGAAGACGTTCACCGCGGCCACGGGCATGAGAGCGTGACCGTAGCCGGAGACCAGGCCGTCGGAGAACATGATCAGGAGGATCACGACGCTGGCCCGAGTCCAGAGGACCTGATGGATCCCGCCGAACACTTCTTTGAACGAGCCACCGCTTCCCCTGGCGGATCGGGCTTCTCCCCTGGACCACGGGAGGCGCTTCTCTCCCTCCTTCTCGAGGATCGCCGTGAACATCAACAGGATCACTCCAGCCGCCACGGACGCGGTCACCGCCGCGACCGGCATTCCGAAGCGGTCCAGGATGACCCCGGACACCGCCGCCGTCACCGCCCACCCCACGGCCTTCCCGAAACTCATGAATGCGTTGAGCCGCCCCTGCTCCCGGACGGGCGTCAGGTCAATGCACATCCCGTCCACGGCCACGTCCTGCGTCGCGGCGAAGGTGTTGATGATCGCCCCCAGCAGGGTGAGCAGCTTGAGCTGTTCGAGGGGATCGTGGATGAGCGCCAGGCCCAGCAGGGAGACGGTGAGACCCAGCTGGGCCACGATGACCCAGGGTCTCCGCCGGCCCATGGGCAGGTACATGTAGCGATCCATGAACGGACCGGCGGCGAGCTTGAACGCCCACGGGAGGACGATGACGGCCAGGTACATGGAGATTTGCCCGGGGCTCGCTCCCTTGGTGGCGAGCCAGGCGGGAATGGCGATGGCGAGCAACCCCTGGGGGATCCCCTGGGCGAAGTACATCAGGGACCCGGTGGCATATCGCGTGCGGGCGTTGTCGGAGAGGGTCAGGCTGGCGGGCATAAGCTATCCGTCGGGGAGCATGTGGGAGGGGTCGCCTTCCGGATGGGGGACCGACATGGACCGAGTGCGATCGGACGACAGGATGCGGTTCCCGGGCCCGGAATTCAAGGTGTCTGCACAGCCGACTCCCGAATCGTCCCGGCTGGCGTCGATGAAACGGGTGCGTCCGCCCGCCGCCACGTACACGTCGTCCCCATGGGCCGGGGGGCGGGGGTCGCCGTCCTCAGCGACGCCGGACCCGGCATGGACGGTTGCCGCCCCGCCCCCCGAGCCGAACCCTCCACCCCGGCGCTCCGCACCGTGCCTTTCGGGCCTTCCGTGCGGTTGGACTTCCTGTCCATTGAAACGGGCCGGGGGGTCGAGCGTACCGAGATGTACAGCGTCTTCAACACCGGGGTCGGGATGATCCTCGTGGTGGGGCGAGGGAGACTGACGGTGTGGCCGCGTCGCTCCGTGAACGCGGAGAGGAGACGTGGGCCATGGGACGGTCGGGCAAGGGGAGGCGGGCGTGATGGGGATGACCAGAAGGGTGTCGAGGCTCCTGGCGGTGGTGTTCCTGGGCATCGCCGCTCCGGCCGGGGCGGAAGCGCAGGTCGATGAACTGACCACCCTCTGCCTGCTGGTAGGGACCGGTGGGGGGATGCAGCGATGCGAGGAGTACGCGCTCACGGCCACCGTGGTACAGGCCGGCGCCGGCTTGAGCCACGCGGACGGTGGTGCGTTCCAGGGTTCGTTGTCGACGCGGTCGCTCCGCTTCGGTGCCAAGCCGCGCGTGGCGTTCTCGGCCCGGGTCGCGTTCACCCGTTACCCGGTGATCCGACCGGACCCCGTAGCCCGCAACGGGATGGACTGGGACTACTCGATCTCGCCGTCCTTCCATGGTCAGGCCACCGTCGGCCTCTTCGACGGATTCTCGATCGGGCCGACGGTCGGTGGCCTGCTGGCGCTGGACGCGATCGGGAAAGCCGATCTCACCCTCTTCCCGGATTCGAAGGGGTTCGTCGATCGCCAGTCGACTGGCTTCGGGTACGGTGCGCGGGTCGGGCTGCTCCGGGAGTCGGCCACCCTCCCGGGAGTGAACTTCTCCGCGACCCGGACCCACGGCGGCGACGTCGACTACATCGGCGGCGAGATCGGCATCCACCTCGACAACGTCCTGACCACGTCCCTCCGGGCCGTGGTCGGCAAGGAGTTCATGATCGGCGGCATCCAGGCGGGCGCCGGCTGGGACCGGTACGAGAGCGACGGGGAGATCCTCTTCCTCGGACCGATCGTTACCCCGCCTCCACCCACGCCGATGGTCGACTTTCACACCTCCCGCCTCCTCTTCTTCGGCGGATGGTCGAAGACCTTCCGGGTCATGCAGGTTTCCGGGGAGTTCGGCTGGGCCAGGGGGTTCCACGGGGTCACGCCCCACGTGGAGGAGTTCGACCCCGCCACGGGGAGCCTCTTCGGGAGCTTCTCCGTGCGGCTGGCGGTGTAGCCCTGCGCCTTTGACCGGGTGCCCTCCTCGAGGGCCCGGACCCGGCCCCGGTAGCCGTCGCATTGCGAGACCCCGCACGTCAACGCGAACATTCGACGGCTCGCAACCCGAGACCGCTCCTTCGCGAAGACGAACGATGACGAAACAACGAGGCGTACTGGCATTCGCTCCGGCCCTGCTGGCGGTGGCCGCACCGGGGGCCACGCGCCGCATGCACAGTGGAAGGTGAGGCCCCGGTTGAAGTCACCCAGGGTCACGTGGTCTCGCTGAAGGGGGGCGTCAGCCACACGTTCACGAACACGGGCACCGTGACGGCAACGATGGTGGAGGTCTTCGGAAAGACGAATCCCTAGGCCGTTCGCTACCGTGCCGTTGCGGCACCTCCGTGCCGTTGGATCCTCCCATTCCCGGACAGAGAAATGCAGAGCAAGCAGATCGTCAGATTGGCCCTATCCGTTGCCGCCGGAATACTGATGGCCATCCAGACGGCCTCGGGGCAGGTGGTGGAACCCGATGAACACGGTTTCATGATTGCTGCACCGGAAGCCATGATTCCTGCTGAAGGCAGTCGATCCGTCCTCATCTACGGGGATCCGAGCCAACCGGGACTCTACGCAATTCGAATCACCTTCCCCCCTGGTAGCGGAAGCGAACCCCATTACCACAGCACCGCACGCTATATCACCGTGATCAAGGGCACCTGGTGGGTATCATCCGGGCCTGAGGCGGATATCTACGATCCGGACCATATGAAGCCCGTCACAGCCGGGACCTTCATCTATCAGCCGCCCGAAGGTCACCACTACGACATGGCCAAGGACGAGGAAGTCACTGTGCAGATCATGGGCATGGGGCCTGTCGTAACCACCTCGATTCCACAACCCGCCGATACCATCCGGTGACCTCGAGGACCGGAGTTACGTGACCGCGCTCATGAGTCGGGGCCTCGCCCCGTGGGAATGGACCTTCGGATTGGTGCGCTACTCGTCGTCGGGAGAGATCGTCGACACCGTGAGGGCCCCGGTCTGGGACTTCGAGCCCGACGTCGTGAGGGCCAGTGGCGAGCACAGTCAGAGCATGCGCCGGGTGCCCTTCACGCCCCAGAGCCACTGGAGCTTCAGCTCCCTGGGCTACATGGTGGGCGGAGTCAGCACTGACTACCGGGTGGACCTCTACCGCCCGGACGGATCGGTGCTCAGGGTCGAGCGGGCATGGGAGCCCGTGCCCGTGCAGTCGGCCGAAGCGGATGAGCGGCGGCGCAGCATCACCCTGGGGCTCCAGCGGCAGTACGGCTCGTGGCGTTGGAATGGCCCGGATGTCCCCGATATGAAGCCCCCCTTCAAGGGCCTCTTCACCAGCGCGGACGGCGACGTATGGGTGCAGCGGCACACCGGGGGCGCGCCCCGCATGACGGTGGAGGAGGCGCGCCGGGAGGAAGATGTCTCAGGCAGGCCGGTGATGCGCTACCAGGAGCCGCCGGCGTTCGACGTCTTCGATGCCGACGGCCGGTTCCTGGGCCCCGTGCGGGTGCCCGCGACCCTCGCCGTGGAGCCGGAGCCGGTGGTGCGGGGCGGGTACGTCTGGGCCGTGACCCGGGACGAGTTGGACGTGGCGTCGGTGGTGCGGTTCCGGCTGGTGGTGCCGGGGCTCGCCGGCAGGTAGTCCATCGGCCGCGGCGGCCTCACCCCCGCCCGGCATCCGCGGCCTGCCGAAGCCCGGCGACGATCTCCTCGAACTGGGGATCGCCGTGGAGCGATTCGAGGTCCGAATCCTGCGCCATCCACTCGGCATCGGCGTACCCATCGCGAACCGCCTGCCGCAGCCACGCCAGCGCTTCCGAACGGTCGCCCTCCAGCGCCGCCAGGCACCCGAGGTTGTAGACGGTGTTGAGGGTGGACGGATGGCTCGGCCCCAGCACCCGCCGCTGGGCGTCGAGTGTCTCCCGCAGCATAGGCTCCGCCTCGGAGAAGCGCCGCTGGTTCGCCAGGTTCATGGCCGCGCCCACCGTCCCGGTCAGGGTGTTCGGATGGTCTTCGCCCAGCACCGTCCGCATGCCCTGCAGCGCCTTCGCGTAGAAAGTGTCCGCCTCCGCGTAGCGCCTCATCTGGTTGAGGAGGAGCGCGAGGTTGTACCAACCCTTGAACGTCTGCGGGGAGTCCTTCCCGAGCACACGCTCCATGTCCGCCACGGTCTGCCGGAAGAGTCCCTCCGACTCTTCGAGCCGGCCCAGCCGGTGCCATGTCGCGGCCAGGTCGGCGGCCGCGGCCAGCGTCTCCGGGTGGTCTGGGCCGCGGACCCGGCGTCTCGTCTCCAGGACTCGGACCGTCAGCGTCTCCGCCTCCGCGTACCGGCCCATGGAAAAGAGCGCGTTGGCCAGGTTCCCCATGGACACCAGGGTCAACGGGTCGGTCTCGCCGAGACCTCGGGTCCCTGCCTCGACCGCCTCCCGGTACAGCGTCTCCGCTTCCTGATATCGGCCCAGGTCCCAGGTGACCAGCGCCAGGTTGTGGAGGGCGGCGAGCGTGGCGGGATCGTACGGCCCCAGCGCCTCCCGCAGGATGACCATCGCGCGCTCCAGGATGCGCGCCGCGTCGTCGTAGTCCCCCAACCCCTCGTACGTGCGGCCGAGCATGGTCATCACGCGGCCCTGGAGCACGGGATCGTCCTCCAGCTCCGTCTCGATCTGCCGCGCACCGCGGTCGAGAAGATCCTTGGCCGTGACCGTTCGGCCGCGCGCCTGGTCCGGGTCCGGCGCCAGGAAGAGCCCGAGGAGAAACGAGGACACCCACTCGGCCCGCTGGCGCTCGACGGAAATCCGGCGCGCCTGCCAGCCCATGGCGGCGGCGAAGCCCACCAGCCCCACCAGGGCCGTTGCGGCGATTCCGGCGCCGACCTTGTGCCGCCGGAGGAACTTTCTGGCCCGGTACCGTGCGCTGGGCGGCCGGGCCAGCACGGGCTCGTCGTTCAGGTATCGCTCGAGGTCCCTGGCCAGGTCGTTCACGTTGTCGTAGCGACGGCTCCGGTCGGGATCCATGGCCTTCATGACGATCCAGTCGAGATCCCCTCTCAGCTCCCGGTGCAGCGCGCTTGGGTCCGTCCCACGGAAGCGGGCGACCCTGTCCCGATCCCCCTGGCCGGTGGAGAAGCGGGTGCTCGGCGTGGGCGGATCGGTCTCGCGCATGGCGAGCCGCGCCAGGAAGGCCTGGTGGCCCACCGTCGCCGGATCCACGGGGAGCCACCCCACCAGCAGCTGGTACAGGACCACGCCCAGGCTGTACACGTCGGTCCGGGTATCCACGTCCAGGCCGGACATCTCCGCCTGCTCCGGGCTCATGTACGCCGCGGTCCCCATGGCCTGCCCCAGCGTGGTCACCACCGTGCTCTCGGTGAGGCGGGCGCCCGTCGCCTTGGCGATCCCGAAATCGATGATCCGGGGGGTGGGCCGGCCGTCGTGCTCCGCAACGAGGATGTTCGACGGCTTGAGATCGCGGTGGATGACCCCCTTCTGGTGGGCGTGCTGCACCGCGTGGCAGACGGGGACGAAGAGCCGTATCCGATCCCGGACCGGGAGCCGGTGGGTGTCACAGTAGTCGAGGAGGGATACCCCCCGGACCAGCTCCATCACGAAGTAGGGACCCCCCTCGGGCGTGACGCCTGCGTCGAACACCCGCGCGATCCCGGGGTGGTCCATCATCGCGAGCGCCTGGCGCTCCGTCTCGAAGCGCGCCACCACCTCCCGCGTGTCCATCCCCAGCTTCACCAACTTCAGCGCGACACGCCGACGCACCGGCTCCCGCTGCTCCGCCTCGTAGACGACCCCCATCCCGCCCTCGCCCAGCGGCTGGAGGATGCGGTACGGGCCCACCTGCTCGGGGTGATCGGGCGCGCTCGACATGGACGGTCGCTTCCCCTGAAGTGTCCACGACCTTCGGCTCTCCCGATCGAATAAGCGGGGAGTGCAAAGACGTCAAGTGTGGCGACGCAGCCGGGAGGGGGTGCCGGGGCCGGCGGGTGCGAGTGAGCGGAGAGGTCCGCGCGCGGAGTCGGAATCCGCACGCCTCCGGCTCATCGGTCGTGGCGCGGATCTTCCGCTTCAACTCCGCCGCCGCTCCTTCCCGTGTCGTTCAGCCCTTCCGTGCCGTTGGACTTCCCATCCCTTCCCACTCATACCCTCGCGGACGGGGGGGTCTCGGCTGTAGGATGCGTTGGCCTGCGGGATGTTGAACCACGGCGACCCGGATTTCTGATGCGTCGAGGAGTTCCTGCTCTCGCCACCTTTGGCGCCGTGCTCGTTCTGAGCGGGGGCACCCTTGCTGCCCAGACGGGGCAGGTCGACGCGGCGGGGCAAGCGGCTTCCGCCCTCGGCGAGGCGATCCGCGCGGCGTGCGGAACCGCGCCCGAGGAGATGGTGCCGGCGGTGGTGGCCGGCACGGTCACCGACTCGGTGTCAGGTGTGCCGCTCCCCCAGGCACGTGTCCGGATGGAGTGGCAGTCGGACGACGCAGCTCCAGAGTTCGCGGACACCCGCGCCGACGAGCGAGGCTACTTCCAGTTCTGTTACGCCCCTGCCGGGGAGACGGTGGTTCTGATCGCCACCCTCCGCGTGGCGTCGGCTCCGGTGTCGGTGGACGTGGAGCCGAACATGCTTCACGTGGAGCGCCTGTACCTCACCCTCTCCGACCCCGACGAGCCGGGATTGCTGGCCGGAAGAGTCATCGACGCAGAGTCCCGCAGGCCGGTCGCCAACGCCGAGGTGCGCCTGGTCGAGCGCGAGGGAGCCCGGACCCTGACGACCAGCGGAGGCTACTTCTCGTTGGGAATGCAGCCGTGGGGTATCTACACGGTGTCCGTCAGCGCCCTGGGCTACATGGAGCGGAGCGCCCCGGTCCGGATCCAGGGGGGACTCACCGGTGCGGTGGAGATTCCCGTCTCCACGAAGCCCATCCCAATCGCCGGCGTCGAGGTCACCGTCCGGGGCCAGTCCCGGCGGAACACCATGGACGATCTGGTGAGCCGCATGCGCCTGGGCTTCGGCTCCTTCGTGACGCGCGACATGATCGAACGTCGACCGAGTGCCCGGGCGGTGGATTTCCTTCGGGACGCGCCCGGCGTGCAGGTCCGCTTCAACGGATTGGTCCCGTCCCTGGAGGTACGGGGCAGGCCCTGTGCCCCGGACGTGTACATCGACGGCGACTACTGGAGCAACGACATCGACTTCGCCCTGACGGGTTTCTACTCCGAGGAGATTGAAGCGATGGAGATCTACAGGGGCTTCTCGGAGATCCCGGGACAGTTCATCCGGAGCGGGGTCCCCCCGTGTGCGGTGATCTCGATCTGGACCCGATAGCGCGGGCGGTCTGAAGGCCGGCCGCCTCCCCCCTTGGAGCCCCTTGCCTGCTCGCCGGCGGTCCGCTCGCGGTCGTGCCTTCCGACCCTCCAGGCGGTCGGATCCGCTATCCCCTCGCCGGACATGGGGAGGATGACGAGGTCCACGGCGCCGGAAAGGAGGCCGCGTTGGTTCGTGCCTGTGTGCAACCGGGAGGCCTCTCGGGGGGTTCAGTCCTGCGGGAAACTCCGCGAGCTGGTCCTGTCACACGCTACCCGTCGCGCATGCTGTCCACGGGATTCACCCGGGTCGCCCGGTACGCGGGGAGGAACGACGCTCCGGCGGCGACCGCGATCAGGACGAGGCTGACCACGAGATAGGTCGCGGGGTCCTGGGTGCCGACCTCATACAGGAGTCCGCTCAGAACGCGGGCTGAGGCCAGGGCCAGCAGCAGGCCGATGACGATGCCCGGCAACGCGAGCTGGGCGGCTCCCGCCAGGACGAGGGCGAAGATGGACCGACGCTCGGCGCCCAGGGCCAAGCGCACCCCCATCTCCTGGAATCGCTGCGCCACCGTGAACGACATCACGCCGTAGATCCCCACCGATCCGAGAAGGAGCGCGAGGCCCGCGAACACGCTGAAGAGAGACATGGCGAGGCGACGGGTACCCAGGTTGGTATCCGCGATCTCGGCCAGGGTGCGGACGGAGTAGAGCGGAACGTCACCGTCGAGGTCGGCCAGGACCTCGCGGATGGTCGGCAGAAGAAGGTACGGGTCCGGGCCCCGACTCCGGATCAGCAGCCCCCGTTCCCGCTCGTCGGACGTGTTCGCCGAGAAGAAGAACGCGGGCGGGGCCGGCCGGGTCGCGTTGCGCCCGCGGATGTCGCCGACGACCCCGACGACCCGGAGGCCACCCTCCGCCCACCCGGGGCCGACCATCTGGCCCAGGGGGTCCTCGTTCGGGAAGAGCTGCCGGGCCAGCGTCTGGTTGATCAGGACGGAGGTGGATTCGGGGTCGTCGAATTCGGCGGGGGTGAGCCAACGGCCCGACAGTAGGGGCACGCCCACCGTCTCGAAGAAGGCCGGAGTCACGGCCCGGATGGACACGAAGCGCGCGTTGCGGTCCGGATCCGCCACGGTGGGGAAGACCGTGGTGTTGTATCCACCGAGCAGGGGGAGACGATTCGTGGTGGCGGCCGAGGCCACGCCGGGAATGCCTTCGATCCGCTCCAGCAGAGTCTGGTAGAACCGAGCTGCGGCGCCGTCAGCGTCGTACCTGGCCGAGGGCAGCGAGATCTGGAACGTCATCACCTGCTCCGGCGTCGCGACGCCGAGATCCACTTCCTGGATTTGCCGAACACTCTTTGTGAGGAGTCCGGCTCCGCTCACGATGAGAACGGCGAGGGCGACCTCGGTCACCACCAGCGCCCGGCCCAACCTGCTCCTGCGGCCGGCCGAGCCCCGCGAACCCTCCTTCAGGTTCTCCAACAACTGGATCTGGTTGACGCGCAGGATCGGGAGGAGGCCCACGGCGACGCCCACGACCACCGAGACGACGGTGCCGAAGGCCAGGGCGGTTCCGCTCAGGTGGATCTGCTGGGAGCGCGGAATCGCCGTACCGAAGAAGGCCACGAGGGCATCGACTCCCCAATACGCCGTCACGATGCCCGCGAGGCCTCCGAGGAGGGACAGCACCAGCCCTTCGGCCACGAAGAGCGGCACCAGGGCGGCCCGGCGCCCGCCCAGGGCGAAGCGCAGCGCGAACTCCCGGCTCCGGCCATCGGCCCGGACCAGAAGGAGGTTGGCCACGTTCACGCACGCGATGAGGAGAACCAGGCCCACGGCGCCCGCGAACAGGAAGAGCGACCGTCCCCGGGCGCCGATCACGAAGTCGCTTACGGGGTCCGCCCACGCGAACCACCCTGTGTTCGCGTCGGGGTACTCTTCCACGAGTCCGGCGAAAATGCTCTGGAGTTCGGCTCTCACTGCCTCCACCTGCACCCCGGGGGCCATGCGCGCGACGGCGTGGTAGAGGCGGTTGCCCCGGGGGTGCTCCTTCCCGATGTGTCTGAGGGGCATGATGAGGTCCGGCGACCCGGGGAACGTGAACCCGGCGGGTAGGACGCCGATGACCTCCAGGGGTGCGGCGTCCAGCGTCGTGGTGCGCCCTACGATGTCCGGGTCGCTCCCGAACCGCGCCTGCCACGCCTCGGCGGTGAGGAGGGCTACCGCGGCGGAGCCCGACACGTCGTTTTCGGACGTCAGGTCACGCCCGATGCGAGGGGAGATCCCAAGGACGTCGAGGAACTCCGAGGAGGTCAGGAGAATCCGCACGCGCTCGGGTCGGTCTTCCGTGGCCAGATTCCCGCTGCCGAACGTGAAGACCGCGGAGGATACGAGGAGCCGTGACCCGGCGCGGAGGTCGAGAAGATTCGGAAGCGACTGGTCGATCCCTCCGCCGCCGAAGTCGTTGTGCCCGTCCGAGAGATAGACGATGCCGTCCGGGTCCTCGTACGGGAGGGGACGCAGCAACGCTCCGTCGATCACGCTGAAGATCGCCGTGTTGGCGCCGATGCCGAGGGCCAACGTGACGACCGCCACTGCCGAGAAGCCCGGCTGCCTGGCCAGCGCACGCACGGCCAGCCCCATCTCCCGAATCCACCCGTCCATCGCACGTCTCCCCGCTTGACGGATCAACCCCGGGGCGGCGCTTCCCCCCCGATGCGAGTGAGACATGGCGACGGACGGATCCGTTGCAGAGGGTCGGGCGCTTCGCCCCCCCACCCTACCCCGGCAGCGCCGCCGCGGGGAACCGCGGCACGATCCTCAGCGCGTCGCCGCAGTATGGCTTCGGCAGGACCTCTTCGGGCAGGGGTCCGCTTCTCGAGAAGGAAGAAGGCGACCTCATGACTGCCCCCCGCCACGCCGCGGGCCTCCGATGGGGGATTTCCCTACACACATTTCAGCCAATTGCTGACTGTTCTTCCCGCGACTCGTCCCGTCCGTTTGCATGGACATGCCCCACGTCGGGATACATGCCTATGCTTTGGTGGAAGGGAGCGATCCTCGCAGCGGCTCTCGCAGCGGCTTCGGGGGTGTCTGGTCAGGAGGGAGGTTCCGCGCCTCGGCTGCGTGCCTCCTTCGTACCCGAAGCTCGCCTGGACCTGGACGGTTGGCTGACCGAGGACGCGTGGTCGAACGCTCCTGCGGGTAGTGCCTTCACGCAGCGCGACCCCGACGACGGCAGTCCGGCCACGGAGCGAACCGAGGTCCGCGTACTCTACTCCCGGTCTGCGCTGTACATCGGCGTGCGCGCGTACGACTCCGAAGCGTCGGGAATCCGGGCGCGCCTGGGTCGGCGGGATCAGGTCAGCCGGTCGGATCAGGTCACCGTCTTCCTCGACTCCTATCTGGACCGGCGCAGCTGCTTCGAGTTCACCGTCACGCCGGCCGGGTCGATCGGGGATGCGTTCCGCACCGAAGCCCGCGGCGCCGACGACTCGTGGGATCCGGTCTGGGACGTCGCGACTTCGGTCGACGGAGAGGGGTGGACGGCGGAGCTTCGTATTCCGTTCTCCCAACTGCGATTCGACGACGAAGGCGAAACTTGGGGGCTCCAGGTCGAGCGGATCATCGAACGGAAGGCGGAGAGCGCCTGGTGGGCACCCTTCTCGAAGGAGAGCGGTGGCTTCGCCGCGCACTTCGGTCTGCTCGAGGGTCTGGAGGGGTTGCCGACGCCGATGCGGCTCGAGGTGCGCCCGTACGCCGTCGCCAGCACGAGGCGTCGCCCGGAAGGAACGGGTTCGACGTACCAGCCGGGGTCGGCATCGACGTTCAACGCGGGCTTCGATCTCCAGTACGGGCTGACCTCCAACTTTACGCTGGATCTGACGGTCAATCCGGACTTCGGGCAAGTTGAGGCAGACCCCTCGGTGGTAAACCTGACGGCGTTCGAGACCTACTACCCGGAGCGGCGCCCGTTCTTCGTGGAGG
>DATHZE010000121.1:0-3056 GCA_035458765.1 Longimicrobiales bacterium | reverse complement strand
CAACTACGGTTGGATGTCGTCGCCTCAACTGACCCTACTCAGCTTCCTCATGTTGGTGGGCCGGCTGGAGATCTACACGGTGCTGGTGCTCTTTCACCGCGAGACATGGAAGCGGCGGCACAGTTTCCATTGAGGCGAACGGAAGAGCGGCCGACGAAGAGGCCTGTATCCCGGGGGATGCGGGCCTCAACTTTCGGACCACCGAACTGCTGGGCGCCCCGCGCCACCGGTCCCCTCGAGGTTGGCGGCGCGTGACTCAAACGCCTGTTTCCTTGACCCCTCACCGCCGCTTGGCGAGGTTGAGGTCATCCATGTGCCGGAGCCGCGAGGTAGCAGGTGCGGCTCTCCCGCATCCGGCGTGACGCCATCGCGCCCACCGAGTCCGAGAGGGTCCGCGGAGCGAATCCCCAACGCTCCGACAGGGTCGGTGAGACCGGCGCGCTCTCCACTGAGCCGCCAGCCCCCGTCTGACGTGCCGCAACGTTCAAGCCATGTCCCCTTGATCTTGAGGAGGAAGAATGGGCGACCAAGAACTTCGGCAGCTCGCGCGTGATTCCGTCGATGCCTTCAACCAGGCGGATTGGGATCGGTGGCGGAAGCTGCACGCGTCGAACATCGTTTACGAGGAAATCGCCACCGGTCAGAAGTTGATCGGTCACGACGAGATCCTCACCGGACTGAAGGCTTGGAGGGAAGCGTTCCCTGACCTGAAGGGAACCGTGAAGAACCTCTTAGTGGGTGAGGATCAGGCAGTCGTCGAGGTGGAGTGGAGTGGCACCCAAAAGGGGAACCTAATGACTCCCTTCGGAACGATTCCGCCTTCTGGCAGGTCGAACGTCACCAGGGCGATGCTGGTCCTTCGAGTGGAAAAGGACCGGATCGTCTCGGATCGCCACTACTTCGATTTCTATGGCATGCTCCGTAAGCTCGGGGCGTTGCCGGAGACCTTGAAGAAGGCAGCGGGTGCCTGACCCGCATCGATCCGAACACGCTGGTCCGGTACCCGCACCATGGGTGGCCGTCAGAGCCGGACCGGCCTAGCCACGGATCAACAATGGCTTCGCACTTCGATCCCGATGTGGAATCGGCTCCCAGCCCGCAGACGGGCGATCTGAACGCGCTCCTCTCCAGCAGGATCGTGGGGCAGCCCACGGCCCTCGAGGCCATCATTCCCAGCATCCAGCTCCACGTCTCCGGACTAGCCCCGGAGGGTCGGCCCGTGGGTGTCTTCTTGCTCCTGGGCCCTACCGGGACCGGGAAGACGCGCACGGTTGAGGCCCTGGCGGACGTGATCCACGGGGATGCTCACCGCCTGCTCCGCATCGATTGCGGCGAGTTCCAGGGTGATCACGAGGTGGCAAAGCTCATAGGGGCGCCGCCCGGCTACATCGGCCACCGGGAATCGAAGCCCAGGCTCACCCAGGGAAGCCTTGCGGAGGTCACCAGCCCCTCCTCCGATCTGGCGCTGGTGTTGTTGGACGAGATCGAAAAAGCCGCTCCTTCCTTGATCCAGCTTCTGCTGGGGATCCTGGACCGGGCCAAGCTCCGCCTCGGCGACGGCACCGAGGTCGACTTCTCAAACACGATCATCTTCCTCACCAGCAACCTGGGCGCCCGCGAGATGCTGGAGGAGATCCGGCCGAGCATGGGCTTCGACACCTCGCAGCCGCGCAGCCCCATGGAGCTCCGGGAGCGGTTGGAGCGCATCGGCCGCCAGGCAGTGCGCAAGTTCTTTCCACCCGAGTTTCTCAACCGTGTGGACGCCGTGGTGGCGTACCGCCCTCTCGACGCCGCGTCGGTGGTGGCCATCTGCGACCTGCACGTCGCGGAGTTGCAGCGGCACGTGCACAGCCGTCTCGGCGACCGGTCTTTCGACATTGAGATCACGCCCGCCGCCCGGTGCTACATCATCGACAAGGGCGCGAGCCTCGAATACGGGGCCCGGGAGCTCAAGCGGGTCGTCCATCGGAATCTGACCCAACCGCTCGCCGCCCTCTTGGCCAACGGGGCCATCCCGCCGGGAGCTCGCGTGGTGGTCGAGCTTGGCGAGCATGGGGATCGTCTCACCTTCGGCGTGGAGGAGGGCGTTTCTCCTCCCCCGGTCCGCCCTACGACGGTCCTCGCTGTGGACGACAACGACGATCTCCGCCGCTGGATGGAGCGCGTCCTCAGCGGGGAGGGATACCAGGTCCTGGCCGCAGGCTCAGTAGAAGAGGCCGTTCGAATGGCCGGAAGAGACCCGCCGGACGTGGCCGTGCTGGACTCCATGCTCCCCGACGGAGACGGAGTGACTCTGGGCGCGGACCTGGCCCACGACTTTCCCGGAATCGGTATCGTCGTGGTGAGCGGCATGGACCTAGAAGAAGAGGATCTGGTGATGTGCCGCAAGCACGGTATGCGTGTCCTGCGCAAGCCCTTCCTTGCCCGGGAGCTCCTCACGGCCATCCGTTCCATCGGTATCATGGTGGCCCGTGCCGCGGGGGCCGGCGGATAACGCTTACTCCGTCTCGGTCTCTACGTAGCGCCACCATGGGATCCCTGGAGCGCGCGCGGGGCCGGAAGCGGATAGGGCATAACGATGCGAGAATGGGCCGCGCGAAGAGGCCCGCGCCCCCTCCGGGACGCGGGCCTCCTTTTTCTGGCGGCGCGGGATCGCTGAATCCCAGGGCTACCGGCGATCTCGCCCTTCCGCCGGTGCGTCGGCCGCGGCCAACGCGTCCTTTCCGGCGTTCAGGTCGTTCCAGTTGAGGATGGCGTTGAATCCAAGGAAGAACGTCCCCTGGGTCTGCCACCTCCAATAGGGCCGGATGGCGAAGAGGACCACGTGGCCCTCGCCCAGAGGCGCATCCACCACCTGGGCCGTGCCCTGGAGAGCCTCTCCTCCACCCACCGTACCCGACAAGAGCATCTGGTCGGCCAAGCTTCTCTGGCTGGTCTACGTGGGGCTCACGGCAGTCCAGGTCGGCCTGTACACGCTGGGGGGCATGAGCCTGTTCGATGCGGTGAACCACGCGTTCGCCACATTGGCCACCGGAGGCTTCAGCACCAAGAACACC
>DATHZE010000120.1:0-2855 GCA_035458765.1 Longimicrobiales bacterium | reverse complement strand
GCCCCTCTTCGACTCGGGCGAGGCCGACGGCGTCCTCTTCTACGTGATGCCGTACGTCCAGGGGGAGTCGCTCCGCGAGAAGCTCGACCGCGACAAGCAGCTCTCGGTGGACGACGCGGTCCGCATCGCCAAGGCCGTGGCAGGCGCGTTGGACCACGCGCACCGGCAGGGCGTCATCCATCGCGACATCAAGCCCGCCAACATCCTGCTCCAGGATGGACAGCCCATGGTGGCGGATTTCGGCATCGCCCTGGCGGTGTCGGCGGCCGGGGGCGGGCGGCTCACCGAGACCGGACTCAGTCTGGGCACGCCCTACTACATGAGCCCGGAGCAGGCCACGGCCGACCGGGATCCAGGCCCCCAGAGCGACGTCTATTCCCTGGCATGCGTCCTCTACGAGATGATCGCCGGGGATCCTCCCCACACCGGTAGCTCGGCCCAGGCCGTGCTGGCCCGTATCCTCACCGACCGACCCCGGCCCCTCACCGAGCTGCGCGAGACGGTGCCGCCCCACGTGGCCGCGTCCGTGACACGCGGCCTGGCCAAGGTGCCAGCGGACCGCTTCGAGAGCGCGGCCGCCTTCGCCCGTGCCCTGGACGACGTGGGGTACACGTACGCGCCCACGGCGGCGACCACGGTGATCGGGGTGCCGGCCGGGGGGGCGACGTCCCGCCCAGTGGCACGCACGGGTGGCCGCGCAGCCTGGGGGGTGGCATCGGTGGCTCTGGTTGCGGCGGCCTGGGGCTGGCTTCGGCCCGCACCTCAGGCTCCGGAGCCCCCCACGGTGCGGGTGTCCGAGGTTCTCGGGGTTTCGAGTGTGGGAGGCGGTCGCCGCATCGCCGTTTCACCCGATGGTCGTTGGCTGGCGTACGCCGGTGGGGGTGGGTCGGCCGCCGGCGTCGCGCAGCTCTTCGTTCGGGCATCGGACCAGGCGACGTGGCAGGCCATGGCGGGAACCGAAGGCGGCCTGCAGCCGGACTTCTCTCCGCGGGGTGACTGGATCGTCTTCTCCACCGGTGCGTCGCTGAGCAAGATCCCCGTCGGCGGAGGGCCGGTCCTGACGCTCACCCGATCGGGTGGAGACAACCCCCGCTGGGGGCGCGACGGGTTCGTGTACTTCACATCCGTCGGGGGGGACGGGGTCCTGCGCGTCAGCGAGGCGGGGGGCGAACCCGAAACCCTCGCCCTCGACCCGAGAGCCCGCTATGCCGTCCCCCTCCCCGACGGCTCGGGCGTCCTCTATACCCGATTCCAGGGGTTGGAGGACACCGAGATCATGTTCATCGACCTGGAGACGCGGGAGGTAACCAGTCTGGGCCTCGAAGGAGCCCATGCGCAGTACGTGCCCACGGGGCATCTGATCTACGGCCATGGGTCGCAAACCCTCATGGCCGTGCCGTTCGACCTTAAGACCCATCAGGTCACGGGCGCCCCGGCGCCGGTTCTCCCGAACGTCGCCGTGTTCACCGGCGGCGCGACGCAATTCGCGGTGTCCGATGTCGGCACGGTGGCGTACACCGGGGCCGACGCGAGCTCCCTACCATCGCGGCTCGTCCTCTTCGACCTTGGAGGGGGAGTGGAGGAACTCCCTGTTTCGGCGGTCGCCAGCCGGCCGACGCCCAGGTTCTCTCCCGACGGACGACGGATCGCCTTCGACGACGGCGGGGAGATCCACGTGTTCGACATGGAGTTGGGCACCAACGCCCCGGTGACCCACGCCAGCGGCGACTACTATGCGGTGTGGGAGCCCGACGGCACCGCACTGGTGTACCGGTCGGCCGGCGGGCTGGGGCGCGTCCCCGTGGACGGCAGTGCGCCCCCGGAGCTCATGCACCGCGATTCCGCCGGCGTGGACATGTTCCCCCATGCGTGGTCGCCGGATGGCGAGACGCTGGTGTGGCGCAGGCTCCAGGGAGACCAGGATCTGCTGTTGCTGGAGGAGGCCAGCGGCGCCACCCGTCCCTACCTCCAGGGTGACTGGAACGAGCAGGCGGCCGCGCTGTCCCCCGACGGGCGCTGGCTCGCGTACGATTCCGACGAGTCCGGCCAGAACGAGGTCTACGTGCGTGCCTTTCCCGAGCCCGGTGCCCGGTACCAGGTCTCGGTGGGCGGTGGATCGCAGCCCGTGTGGTCGCCGGACGGCCGCACCCTGTACTACCGGACGGCGGCTGAACTCGTCGCTGCTTCCCTCTCCACCGGTGGCTCCGTCCAGGTGACGGGACGCGACACTGTGCTCCGCGGTCTCGAGGGAGTGAACGACATCCCCTGGGCCGCGAGCTATGACGTCCACCCCGACGGCAAACGGTTCGTCTTCTTCATGGGGGGAGAAGTCAACGTGGCCGGAGCTACGACAAACAACACCCCCCTCACCGTTGTGACCAACTGGTTCGCCGAGTTGCGGGGGCGACTGGGGAACGAGGATTAGGGTCATGGAATCTCCCCCGCGATCATCTCCACCGTGTTCCTTGCAGCTGCGGGGCCGGGGGGGCGCTCATCCCCGCAGCCCCCGCGAGGCCAGCCGATCAGCGTCCCGGCGCTGCCTCCACCACCCAACGTTGCACGAGGGCTCGCCCGGGGACGTCGGGGCGACTGCCGATGGCGAGTTCGTACACTCCGGGCTCCGTCGGCGTCCAGGTGAAGTCGGCGGTCTCGCCTGCACCGATGCGAGCCAGGCTCTCGACCAGGACCTGCTGGTGGGGCGGCAGGTCCGCGCCGTCCTTGGCGAGGAGCCTGTACTGGACCGGAACGCCGTCGCGGGTGATCCGAGCCGTGATGAACCCGGCCGGGGAGATGTTGATGAGCCTGAAGCGGTGCCGCTCTCCAGCCACGGCGTGCATCTGGGGTTGCTCCCTTCT
>DATHZE010000119.1:0-17183 GCA_035458765.1 Longimicrobiales bacterium | reverse complement strand
ACCAGGATGCTCTGGGCCGACGGCCCCGTGTGGGGCGGAGCGCCCGCCAGCATCTCGTACAGGACGCACCCCAGCGAGTACACGTCCGAGCGCGCCGACAGGTCCCGATCCGCCGAGGCCTGCTCCGGCGACATGTAGTGGGGGGTGCCAAGGCTGAGCCCCGTCTCGGTCATGCGTCCGCCGCCCGCCGCGCTGATTGCCAGGGCGATCCCGAAGTCCGCCACCACGGGGCGTCCCTCGTGCAGCAGGATGTTCGCGGGCTTGATGTCCCGGTGGATGACGTCCTTGCGGTGGGCGTAGTCCAGAGCGTCGGCCACGTCCCGGGCGATGCGCACCGCTTCGTCCACGCCCAGCTGCTGCTCCCGGTCCAGCCTGTCCCGGAGCGTCTCGCCCTCCATGTAGGGCATGACGTAGTAGAGGAAGCTGTCCGCCTCCCCCGAGTCGAACAGCGGCAGGATGTGGGGGTGCTGCAGGTTGGCGGTGGTCTTGATCTCGGTGAGGAATCGCTCCGCACCGATGACCGCGGCGAGCTCCGGGCGCAGGATCTTCACGGCCACCTTCCGCTCGTGCTTTACGTCCTGCGCCAGGTAGACAGACGCCATGCCGCCCTCGCCGAGCTTGCGCTCGATCTTGTAGCGGCCCGCGAGGGCGGATTCCAGGCGGCCGGTGTGACCGTCGGTCATCGTAGATCCACTCCGGTTGCTTCCTGAATCCAGTTTCGCACCAATACCAACGCGCTCTCCATCTGCTGCCCGACAGGTTTCGTGAAGAGGAAGCGTCCGTCTGGCGTCACGTCCCACGTGGCCCGGCTCAGGTCCGTATGGAGGTCCTCGAGCTCGAAGAGTCGCTCGCGGGACTCCACGCGGAAGCCGCCCGCATCGACCGAGACATGGGCGCTCCAAAGGTAGCCGTCGATGCCGACGAAGAAGATCTCGCGTCCGTCCCTGGACCACACCGGCGACGCTCCTCCGTCGATGGACACGGGCACCACCGCGCCGTGGTCCGGATACGGCTGGGCGTACACCTCGTCCCGTCCAGACTGGTTCGAGGTGTACACCAGCCACCGGCCGTCAGGGGACGGGGCGGGACTCCGTTCGTCGAACTCCCGGTCGAGCCAGGGCTGGGCGGCGTCGTCCGCACCGGGAACGAAGCGGAAGATGCTCCGGGTGCTCACGCCCCGATGCCGAACCAGGATCTCTTTGCCGTCCCGGGTCCACCAGGCGTCCGCAGGCGCCCCAGGGGGGAAGGGGACGATGGCGGACGGCGTGCCGGATCCGTCGGCGGCGATGCGCATGATTGTGGCGGAGCTGTCCGTTCGCTGGAGGTACATCAGCGTGCCGTCGGTGGGGTGCCACTGGGGCCGGGTGCTGCTCCCTTGCCGGGTGAGCGGGAGACGGGAACGGTCGCGGAGGTCGAAGAGCCAGAGATCGCTACCCTCGTCGCCGAGGGGCGTCCACCCGGCGACGATCCTGGTTCCGTCAGGGGAGAGCGCGATGCCATCGTCGTTTCCCGGCTCCACCCAGTCGATGACCTCGGTCCTGCCGGACCGGTCCACCCAGACCATGACCTCTCCCCCTCCGGCGCGACTCACCGCGTACACCAACGTCCCGTCGTCCGCCACCGCGTATTCCGCGTGGACGCCACGTGTGCTGGCCAGCACGCTGGCCGACGTGGACAGCGCGGCCCCCGTGGTACTCAGGGTCCCCGGGTCGAAGGGCTGCAACAGCAGCGCATTGTCCTCTAGACGCATGTAGACGATGTGTCCGCTGGGGAGGTATTTCCCCGTCCTCCCCTCGGCCACGGTGCGCGCCTCTTCGGTGGACAGATCGAACAGCCGAACCTGGGTGCTCGTGGTCAAGAGGAGGGCCCGGCTCCCCGGCAGGACGTCGGTGACGAAGGCCCGCTCCTGGAGCTTCCCGATTTCCTGGGCGGCGGCGGTCCCCGGCTCCCAGCGCATGATGCGCCAGCCGTCCGCAGCGGGGTCCGCCACGAAGTAGATCCCCCCATCGTCCCCCCACGCGTAGAAGGAGCTGCCACCGTTGAGCCAGACCGGCGTACCGCCCTTGGCCGGAATGACGCCGAGACCGGAATTGAAGGCGTAGAACGCCAGGGACTGTCCGTCCCGGGAGAAGGCGGGCGCAACGCCCTGGGCCTCCGCGATGGGGGCGCCCTGGAGCGCGTTCAGAGGACGGCGCCAGAGCTGTCCCGCCTCCCGGCTGGATCCCCCGAAGTAGCGGACATAGACCAGCTCGCTCCCGTCGGGGCTGAGGCCGAGCCCGGGCAGCCCGGGTAGGCCGACCCTGCTGTACTCCTGCCCTTCGGGCTGGGTGAGGTACACGCGGGTCACGGGCGCGGGGGCAGGTCCGGTGCCCACCGCGGTCCAGACAGCCCAGGCGCCGGCGAGGGCCGCCACGGTCCAAGGCAGGGCCCCGGCCCAGCGCCCCGACTTGCCGGGCCCACCCTCCTTTCTGCCCGCCGAGGGCGCGGCCATCGTCCCCGCCGTTGCGGCGTGGGTGAACCCCATGTCTCCCAGGGCTCTTGCGAACGCCTCCGCCGTGTCGAAGCGGTCCGCGGGAAGCCGCTCCAGGGCCTTGGCCACCGCGGCGCCCACGTGGGGCGGCACCGTCTGGCGGAGGTCCGTGACGGGGCGGGGGCGCTCGGTGAGGATCTTGGCCAGGACCGCCTGGGCGCTGGAGCCGGTGTGGGGCGGATCGCCCACCAGCATCTCGTAGAGCATGCACGCCAGCGAGTAGACGTCGCTCTGAGGGCCCGGATCCCGATCCGCGGTGGCCTGCTCCGGGCTCATGTAGTACGGCGTGCCAAGAGACAGCCCCGTCTCGGTGAGCCGGCCCGCGCCGGCGGTGGTTACCGCCAGGGCGATGCCGAAGTCCGCGACCAGAGGCTCGCCGTCGTGGAGGAGCACGTTCTCGGGCTTGATGTCCCGGTGGATGACCCCCTGGCGGTGGGCGTAGTGCAGCGCGCTGGCCACGGCCCGGGTGATCCGGATCGCCTCCTCTACGCCGAGCTGTTTGTCCCGGGCGATACGGTCCCGCAGGCTCTCGCCCTCGACGTACGGCATGACATAGAAGAGGAAGCTGTCGGCCTCCCCGGAGTCGAACAGGGGGAGGATGTGGGGGTGCTGTAGATTGGCCGTGGTCCGGATCTCGGACAGGAACCGGTCCGCGCCCACCACCGCCGCCAAGTCCGGCCGCAGGACCTTGAGCGCCACGGGGCGATCGTGGCGCACGTCGTGCGCCAGGTAGACGGAGGCCATGCCGCCCTGGCCGATGACGCGTTCCACGCGGTATCGGCCGTCCAGGGCGGCGTTGAGCCGGGGGAGGGTCTCGGACATAGGGGCCCAAGATGGCCGCGCCGCGCCCCCGTGGGCAAGCCGCGCACCGATCCTAGAACTTGACGGATCGTCTCACCCTGGGCAGGTTGCCTCCCCGCTTTGCCGGTCCAGGCCCCGTGAGGGTTTGCGTGGCCGTCTCCACCTCCCTGGAGGAAGTACCATGAAGATTCTCCGTGCTCTGCCCGTCCTCGCCCTGGCCGCAGTACTCGCCGCCGGTTGCTCCGACGCCGACCAGGGTCCCGAGATCGACGCCATCACCCTCGACGACCTGACCGGGAGTTGGGCGGCCACCTCCCACGTCTTCACCAACAAGGCCAACACCGGGCAGTCGTTCGATCTCATCGCCAACGGCGGCAGCACCGACATCACCGTGTTGTCCGGAGGTCGGGTGAGGACCTGGGTCAACATCGGCGACTTCTCGGACGAGTGGGACGCCCAGTTCACGATCAGCGGGAACACGCTCACGTCCACGCCGGCGGAAGCCTCGCGCGGCATGAGCGAGTACACGTTCACCCTGGTCGATGGCGTTCTGACGCTGATGGACGACGACGAGAGCTTTGACTTCACGCTGTCGGGCGCCTCGGAGATACCGGCCACCATGAAAGTGGTGTTCGTGCGCAAGTAGCATCGACGCGGAAAGAAGAGGGCCCCCGCCGGCGAACCCACGGCGGGGGCCCCTCTTTTCATGCCACCATCATGCGGTGGGGCGACCTTGCTCTAGAGGTTCCCGTACAACCGCGCCAACGCCCCGATCCCCTTCTCGAAGGAATCCAGGCTGAACCACTCGTTGGGCGCGTGCAGGTTGCACCCCGGCAGGGCGAAGCCCACCAGGAGCGCGGAGCACTTCAGCACCTCCTCGAAGTCCACCACGATGGGAATGGAGCCGCCTTCGCCCTGGAGCACCGCCGGCGCGCCGTACGCCTCCTCCAGCGCCTTGGACGCCGCCGCCAGGAGCTTTGCGTCCACCCTGGCCTTCCATGGGCGGCCGCCATGAAGCTCCACCACGGTCGCCGTCACGCCGGGAGGAGCCACCTTCTTCACGTGGGCCTCCAGGAGCGGCTTCACCTTGTCGGGTGACTGCGTCGGCACCAGGCGGAAGCTCACCTTGGCCATGGCCTTTCCGGGGAGCACGGTCTTGGCGCCCTCGCCGGTGTAGCCGCTGAGGAGCCCGTTCACTTCGCAGGTCGGTCGGATCCAGAGCTTCTCCAGGGTGGTCCACCCCTTCTCGCCGCCCAGGGCGGGGACGTTCAGGTCGGCCATGTAGGCCTGGTCGTCGAAGGGGAGGGAGCGGATCTGGTCCCGGGTCTCCTCGTCCCAATCCGCCACGTCGTCGTAGAATCCGTCGATGGCGATCCGGCCGTTCTCGTCGTGGAACGATGCGATGATCTTGGCCAGGGCGTTGGCCGGGTTCACCACCGGGCCTCCGAACTGACCCGAGTGCAGGTCGCTGCGGGCCCCCTTCACGTGGATCTCGAAGTAGGCCAGGCCACGGAGGGAGAAGAGCACCGACGGCATGCCCTCGGCGTACATGTTCGAGTCGGAGATGATGACCGTCTCGCAGGCCAGGCGTTCGGCATTCTGCTTCACGAAGGGCACCAGGTTCGTGGACCCGACCTCCTCCTCGCCTTCCGCCAGGACGATGACGTTGAAGGGCAGCTTGCCCGTGGTCTGCAGGTGGGCCTCCAGGGCCTTCACGTGCATGTACAGCTGGCCCTTGTCGTCGGCGGAGCCCCGGGCGTAGACGTTGCCGTCACGCTCGGTGGGCTCGAAGGGCGGCGACAGCCACTCGTCCAGCGGTTCCGGGGGCTGCACATCGTAGTGCCCGTAGATGAGCACCGTGGGCGCATCGGTTCCGGCTCCGCGCCACTCGCCCAGGACCACGGGGTGCCCGGGAGTCTCGTGGAGGCTGGGCTCGAGCCCAGCCTCCCGAAGGCGGTCCATGAGCCACTCGGCGGCACGCTTCATGTCGCCGTTGTGCTCGGACTTGGCGCTGATGGAGGGGATACGGAGGAAGTCGTACATCTCGGCCCGGAAGCGACCGAGGTTCTGATCGACGAAAGTCAGGACGTCCGACATGGCTGCAACCTTTTCTGCCGTTCTACGTCTCTAAGAGTACGTGGGGTGGCGGTTGGGTGGACGGTGATGTTGCCCCGCGTGAATAGCAGGCCCGGGGTTTCCCGGGCGGAGAGGCCGGTCACCTCTCGCATTCTCGAGTGACGAGGCGTCGGCCCCGAGCGGGTCGACGCCTCGTTCTTTGGCACGAACGCCGATGGACACGAGAGGGAGGGTGGGCCTCAGACGAGGCCGCGCACGCCCCATCGGTAGACGAAGGTGCAGAGGACCGCGAACCCGAAGGCCGCGCCCATGCCACCGGGGCTCAGGGCCAGCGGCTCATACAGGTGGAAGATGCCCACCCCCAGCATGCCGCCGATGACGGCTGCGAAGCCGCCCAGCGCCATGAGCACGGGCGTATGACCCGGCGTCTCTTCGGGACGCTTGATCAACACCTTCATGGACAGCCCGATGACGGCGCCCATGACGATCCAGATCCCGATGCCGATCCAATTCTGCATCTTCGGCCCTGCCCGCTCGTCACGGGCGTTGAGAGTGCCTGAAAAACCGAGGCGTCAATTTACCCGAACCTACCGCGTGGGGCCAGTCTGGGCCCGGCCGGTCGGCGTGGCTAGTCCTTGCCCATCCGGCGCTTGAGTTCTTCCAGGCGCGCGTCGAAGTCCACCGGGAGTGGGGGCGGCGGCAGGTCCGGGTCGGCGTCCAGGTCGAGGTCGGCGAAATCCTCGGCCGCCTTGGCCCGGGCGTCTTCGTCGCCGATGGCCTCAGCCATCCGATCCAGCTCCGCGAAGAGGTCGTCGGCGGCTCGGATCGACTCTCGGGCGCCGCTCCGGCCCGACGTGGCGGCGAGGGTATCCCTTTTGGCCTGGGCATCCTTGACCTGGGCCAGCATCTCTTCGACTTCTTTCCTTCGGATCGCCAATTCCTGCCTCAGCGCCGCACTCTTCTGTTCGAGGATGCGCTGACGTTCTTCGTGACGCTGGACGTACTGCTCGGCGAGCTGGACGGTTTCGGTATCGTCGATGTCGGCGGCGAGCTTCCCGCGCCGCCGGGCCGTGGATGCCGCGGTCTTTTCGCGGGTGGCCTCGGCGTCGGCGCGGGCGATCTGATCCTCCAACTCGCGGATGCGGACCTTTGCGTCGGCGACCTCGTCGCGCATGCCGGCGAGAAGCCGGTCTACGGCGCCCGGGACCTGGTCGCGGTCCAGTTCCTTGTTGAAGTTCTCGATGGCCTCGCGGAAGGCGTTGCGGAGGTTCTCGAACATGGTCTGCTGCGTCCTTTGGTGTGGGGCCGAGAGAAAGGTCCCTCGCCCGCGACTCGGGCGTTTCGCTGCTACCGGGTCGCTATCTGTGCGTTTCGGTGCTTCACTCCTGCGCCTGCGGCGCAGAAGCCTCGCTGCGGTCGAGGGACCTTCCCTCGGCCCGCGGCCATCGGTCGGGGCACCGTGGTGATGCTCCGCAACGACTGCGGCGGGCCTCTCGCTGGGGCAGGTATACAATAATGCCGGGTGCGGAGCTCTGCCCGCACCCGGCACTACGACCGCGAGGGACGGTTCGTTCAGTTCAGGAAGGGCTCGATGCGGGCGGCGAAGGAGTTCCGCGCCCGGTGCAGCCGGCTCTTGACCGTGCCCAGGTTCACGCCGGTGATCTCGGCGATCTCCTCGTAGCTCTTTCCTTCCAGCTCCCGGAGCCGGAACACCAGGCGATGGTGCTCGGGCAACTCCTTCACCAGGTCCTCCACCAGGCGGCGCAGGTAGCGCTTCCGGTAGAGGTCGTCGGGGCGCATGGAGAAGTCCTCGAACTGAAGGGGCCTGTGGTCGTCTTCCCAGTTGTTCGTGAGGCGCTGGAAGAGGATCAGGGGGCTCCGCGAACGGTTGCGCAGTTCGTTCTTCGAGAGGTTGCTGGCGATGGTGTAGATCCACGTCGAGAACTTCTTGGACGTGTCGAACCGATGCAGGTGACGGGTCACCCGGATGAAGGCTTCCTGGACCAGATCCTGGGCCCGGTCGGAATCACCCGTCTTCCTGGTGATGAAGTGGACCAGCCGGTCCCGGTACCGATCGTAGAGGTCCTGAAAAGCCCCGGGACGTCCCTCGAGGTGGGCCGTCACCAGCTCCTCGTCGGACAGTTCGTCCAGCGCTCGGGTCCCCATCAACTGGCGAACCGCATCCGGGTTGGCGTTGACCATTTCGAGTCCGTCCGTGGCAGGTTTGGAAACCGGAATCATTCTCGTTTTGAGTTTAAAGTATATTCCGATTCCCTTTGCTTCAAGGGTCCACCCGACCCCCAGCAGGGTCGAAGCGGGCATAATTAAGCTACCGCACCCTCTGAGTGGACGCTACCGAGGGACCCCGACAGGCCGCCGTTCCAGGCCGATGAGGACGCCCCCTTCGGAGAAGCCCTCGTAAAGCGCCGCCTCCGGGGGCGGAGTCCGGTCCCGGGAGGTGAGTGCCTCCGCGGCCGCGGCCTCCATCTCCGACGTGACCTCTGCCTCGACGCCCTCCAGCATGGCCTCGGAGAAGCCCCGATCCAGGAGGTAGGCCTCATACATCCCCACGGGGTCCCTTCGTCCCCAAGCCCGGAACAGCTCCGGTGGGAAGGTCTCACGTGCCTCCCGCTCGTCGTGGGTCGCGTGTCCACCCATGCGGAAGGTCTCGGCGACGACAGCCGCGGGCCCCTTGCCCGACCTGCACAGGGCCGCCGCCAGACGGGTTGATGCGTAGACGTCCAGCACGTTGTTCCCGTCGCAGGTCCACGAAGGAATCCCGTACATGGCCGGCCAGCGCCTGAGATCCCCCGCCGTGTGCTGATCTACGCGGGTCCCGAGCGCCACCTGGTTGTTCTGGATGACGAAGACGACGGGTGCGTCCTGGACTGCGGCCAGGTTCATCCCCTCGTGGCATGCGGCGGTCTTGGTGGCGCCGTCCCCGATCCAGGTCAGGGCCACGCGGTCCTCTCCCCGGTTCCGGAAGGCCAGAGCCGCGCCGGTCACCACGGTCACTCCGGTTCCCATGTGGCTGATGGGCTGGATCACGCCTTTCGCGAGGTCCCCGATGTGCAGGTCTCTGCCGCCGGACGTGGAGTCTTCCGTGGCCAGATAACCGCGGAACAGGTCGGCCAGGGACATCCCCATCATGTGCAACGCCCCTGCGTTGCGGATCATGGGGCTGACCACGTCGCGGTCGCGGGCGAGCGCAGCCACGGAGCCCACCGTCACGGCCTCCTCACCAGTGCCCAACCAGGCTTTGGAGATCACGCCGGTCTTGACCCATCTCTTGAGGCCGATGTCGTGGAGGCGCGTCCTCAACAGGTCCCGATACAGGCCGAGGAGGTCGTCTTCCCCCAGAGCCTCGATGAGCCGGCCCCGGTCCGCATCCGCCGCGGGGCCGTCGCGATAGGCCGCGAGGAGCTCCGGGTCGAGCTGCCAGGAGACGTATTCCGGTGGGTCGAACGCGGGATAACGTTTCATGGCGCGAACATTAGCGGGCTGGGGGGTCCCGCAAAAGAAACACGGGTGCGTTGCCTGAGAATGAGGTACTTTTGAGATTAGAGATCGAGCATCCGCATGGTCCCCCCCCCGCTGGCCCTCCCTTGACCGACTCCCAGGCGTCCCGCCCTCAAGAAGCATCCCGTCGCCGAGTGCGGCCCGTGGTGGCCCTCCGCCTCCTGGAGGTCATGCGCGATCAGGACGTTCCCACCGAGGTGCTGCAGGACGAGGACCCCGTGATCACGATGCCGCGTCGGCTCGGTCTGAGTGACGTGGTGGGCAAGCAGATCCGCACGTATCGGGAGGACGTTCGGAAGGGATCACGTCTCTCCGACGACGAGTTCAGGGACCTTCTCCGCTTGGTGATCCGGCGCCCGGATGCAGAGGAGATCTTCTTCAAGGTGGGCGAGAGCCTGGCCGGTGAGGGACAATCCCGTTGGCGGCACCGTCTGCCCAAGAGGCTGGTCCTGGCTTTGGCGCGCGCCCGGGTCCGCAGCCGGCTCAAGTTCCTGTTCGGTCGGCGCATGGGCGGTTTCGGAAGGGGGAGCTTCTCGGTGGAGGGCCGTTCACTGCTGTTCATCCAGGCGGATCCGGGCGGTGATGCGTGCGCGCTCCTGACCGGTCTCTGCAAGGGCGCCATCGAGTCCGTCTCGGGGCGGGGGGCATCGGTTACGCACTCCCTCTGCCAGTCACGCAAGGATGCACTGTGCAGGTGGGAGGGAGACCTCCTGGACGCGCCGGCCGCCGCGGATCCGACGCCCGCCCGGCTGGACCCAGGGTCGGCGTAGTCGAATGGTCGAACCAGGCGCGCCGGCTCCCGGCTTCACCCTCCCGTCGGATGACCGGGGCGACGTGACGCTGTCGGCCCTCCGAGGCCGCAGGGTCGTCCTCTACTTCTATCCGAAAGACGACACGTCGGGGTGCACGACCCAGGCGTGCGGGCTCAGGGATTCGCTCCCCCGATTCGAAGGCATCGACGCGGTGATCCTGGGAGTGTCGCCCGACTCGGTGGCGTCACACGCCCGGTTCCGCGAGAAGTATGGCCTGAACTTCGCCCTTCTGGCCGACGAGGATCACGCGGTGGCCGAAGCTTACGGGGTCTGGAAGGAGAAGAGCATGTACGGAAGGACGTACATGGGCATCGAGCGCAGCACCTTCCTCATCGACGAGCACGGTGTCGTGACGCAGGCGTGGAGGAACGAGAAGGCCGACGGCCATGCCGAACGGGTGGCGGCGGCACTCGGCGTCTGAGCCAGCGTTGAAAGCGGTGTCCCCCGGGGGGGCTAGGTGAAGATCGCCCGGTGGACCTTGTAGGTGCAGAGGTCCTGGACCACCATGCGTCCGAGAGCCCTCGCGGCGGCCGCTTCCTCGTCGGATCGTATGCCCTCCTGGAGCCAGATGGCAGGGCGCCCGGGTCGGCTCGCCGCTTCGGTGATGATGGCGCCTGCTTCGGCGGATGGGCGGAACACCACCACCATATCGAGGTGGTCCTCCACGTCGGAGAGGCGCGCCACGGCCTGCTTTCCCATGATCCGTTCCGCGTGGGGGTTCACGGGAACCACCTCGTAGCCTTTGGCCGCCAGGTAGGACGGCACGCGTCGGGCCACTTTCGTGGGGTCGCGGGAAAGTCCCACCACGGCGATCCGATGAAGTCGCTGGAAAAGCGCCTCGATTCGCTCGGGGCTGGGGTTCGCCCGATCTGAACTCTCGGCGAGGATTCGGCGAAGGGCGCGGAGGCGGTGCATCGGGCGAGGATAGGCCGGGTGTGCCACCCCAGGCAACTCATCGGTTGCCTGGGCCACGGCTCCGGTGCGAAGATCCTTGCCCGGCGTGACCCCCGGCCGGGTGCAGGGTGAACCGAAATAGAGGAATCCATGGATATCGGCATCGTAATCGCAGTCGGCGTTGTGTTCGCCGTCATCGGCTTCTTCTTGGGGCGCGCCAACGGGCGGTCCGGGGGACTGGACGCAGGGCGCGCGGAAGGACATCAGGAGGGACTCGAAGCGGGTCGGAAAGAGGCCCGCGGGGAGGCTGAGCGCCAGATCCGTGGCGTCGCGGCGGAGATCGCTCGCGGGCGGCACCCGAAGGGTGGCGCCGCGGGGAGCGTGGAGGCCGAGCTCTCACGCGCACTCGAGGCGGGGTGGACGCCTCGGGATGTCGAGCGTCAAAAAGCCCTGAATGAGGCGCTGGGGCGCGTGGCCGGCTACCTGAACCATGCGATCCGGGAGCCGCTGTCGGGCGTTTCGCCCGGCGCCGACGCTCAGGAACTCCGCGAGCGTATCGACCGCGCCTTGGGATCACTCCAGGACATGGAGTTCTTCCTCCGCGAACCTGCGCGGGAAACGAAGGGGGGGGACCTCGGGGCTCTGGTGCAGCAGACGACGCGGGAGTTCGCGCAGGACCAGGCCGTGGGGGTTCGTGTGGGCCTGGACGGAAGGCCGGTTCGGGCCGAGGTGAACGGACCCGCCCTCATGGATGCCCTGTACCTGGTTCTGCACAACGCGGCGCGCTTCGGAGGCGGGTCCACGGTGGACGTGACGGTGGTCACCGAGGGAGGCCGCTCCGTGGTCAGGGTGAGGGATCGGGGTAAGGGGTTCACCGAGGAAGCGTTCCAGCGGGCCTTCGATCCCTTCTATTCGTCCCACGCGGACGGTCTGGGTCTGGGACTCCCCCACGCCCGCAAGGTCGTGGAAGGGATGGGTGGCGCCATCGAGCTTCGCAACGTGCCCGACGGTGGAGCCGAGGTGGAGATCAGCTTCCCTTCGGCCTGACGCAGCCCCGTCCGCATCTGCGGATCAGCGGTAGCCGTATACCTGGTAGAGCATCAGGTACACGGCCAGCCCGGTCACGGAAACGTACGCCCAGATCGGGAAGGTCCATCGCGCCAGTCGGGCGTGGTCGTGGAAGCGACGCTTCCGCAGCAGCCACAGAAGCCTGAGCACCAATGGCACCACGACCACGGCAAGGACCATGTGGGAGAAGAGGATGACCAGGTAGGTCGCCTTGGCTGCTCCCTGTCCCGCGAATTCGTGGGTTCCCGTGAAGGCGACCCGCGTCAGGTAGAACACCAAGAAGAGCGCCGACGCGGTGAGGGCCGTGACCATGGCCCTTCGGTGCAGGCGAGCCTTCCTGCGGCGGATGAAGACGTAGCCCGCCGCCAGGGCCAGGGCGCTGGTGGCGTTGAGGCTGGCGTTGACCATGGCCAGGACGTCGCCGATCTGCGCGCGATCCACTGGCCGCTCAGCCTTCGGCGGGAGCGCCGTCGATGGCCACCCAGCCGAGAGTCGTGACGTGCACGAGGACCGCGAGCGTGCCGGCGGCCACCAGGGTGTGGAGGGAAACCGGGACCACGGCCAACCCGCTCAACACCGACACGAACCCCAGGCCCACCTGGATCAGGATGAGGGCGGTGGCCCACGAGGTCCATGTGCGGACGCCGGCGGGAGCGCCGGACCGATGGACCCGGAGAGCCAGCCAGAACACGGCGATGGCCGCGGTGATCCCCAAGACCCGGTGGAAGAAGTGGAGGGCGACCAGCCCGCTGCCCAGCGGTGGAACCACCTGCCCCAGGCAAAGAGGGGCGTCGGGGCAGGCCATGCCGGCGTCGGTGTGGCGGACCAGTCCCCCAAGGACGCTCTGGGCGAAGACGAGCAGCGCCGCGAAGAGCCCCCAGAGCCGCACGCCAGCCGCCTGGCTCCGCGACATGGCGTCCACTCCGGCGGACCAAGCCGTGGCCGACGCCAAAACGGTTGCCAGGCCGAGGAAGAGGAGGGCCAGGCCGAGGTGGGAGGTGGATACCAGGTCCGGGAGCTTGAAAAGGACCGTCATGCCACCGAAGACGGACTGCACCAGAAGCAGCCCGAGCCCGGCCCAACAGGTCTT
This sequence comes from Longimicrobiales bacterium, assembly GCA_035458765.1. Classification (GTDB taxonomy): domain Bacteria; phylum Gemmatimonadota; class Gemmatimonadetes; order Longimicrobiales; family Gaopeijiaceae; genus SZUA-318. The sequence goes on along the minus strand of DATHZE010000119.1, from coordinate 4,393 downwards.
CACCACCCAGCGGCGATCAGGGAACTCGCGGTGGGCGATCCACGTTGCCAGACTCCACATGAGAAGAAGGCCGCCGGCCACCAGCCTGTGCAGGTGCTCCCAGAAGACGCCTCCCGTCATGACCGGCACCATGGTCCCGTAGCAGGTGGGCCAATCAGGACAGGCCAGGCTCGATTCGGTGGCGTGGACGATACTCCCCAGGAAGAGGAGTCCCAGCGTCCATACTACCGCGACCGTGAACGCCTTCTGGTGCTGCGTCTTCATGTCGGTTCTGGTGTGGGTGATACGGTCACCCCCGTACCCCGGCGGTGGCAGGGGGTTGCGCGCCACGTTTGGGGGAAACATGAGTACTCCACGATCCACGCGAACAGGGTAGACCCCGGTGAAGCCGAACCTTCCGCACCTGATTCCCGACGCCATCAATCCCATCCACCAGATGAAGGTGATGGGCCGATTCGTGCGGCGGGCGAGAAAGAAGCCCGGGGCGCCCCCGGGCACCCTCGTCCACACCGGCGAGCAGAAGGTCGAACGGGTACGGATCCGGTACCTGGACTACGACGCCGGTCAACTCAGTGAGGCGGAGCTTCCGGACATCGACGCCTGCGCGCCGTTCAAGGACTCGCCGACGGTGAGTTGGATCAACGTCGATGGACTCCATGACGTGGACCTCATCCAGCGCCTGGGGGAGCGTTTCAAGTGGCACCCCCTGATGCTGGAGGACATCGTCTCGGTGGGGCAGCGCCCGAAGATGGAGGAATACGAAGGTTGTGTGTTCATGGTCCTGCCCATGCTGAGCTGGGACGCGGAGCGGCGACAGGTGGTGGACGAACAGCTCAGCCTGGTTCTGGGCGAGCGCTACGTATTCACCTTCCAGGAGCGGTTCGGAGATGTTTTCGAGGGGGTGCGGGAGCGACTCAGGAATGCACGGGGCCGAATCCGGAGCCGGGGAGCCGACTACCTGGCCTACGCCCTCACCGACGCCGTGGTGGACCACTACTTCCACGTGCTCGAGGGGATCGGCAACGTGGCCGAAGAACTGGAGACGGAGGTGGTGGACGCGCCGAGCCAGTCCACGATGCACCGACTGCACGCCCTCAAGCGGGAGTTGATTTCGGTGCGGCGGGCGGTGTGGCCCCTGCGGGAGATGTTGGCGACGCTGGTGCGTTCCGGCGAGGACGTCTTCACCGAAGAGACGCTGCTCTTCATGCGCGATGTCCATGACCACGCGGTGCAGGTGGCCGAAACCGTGGAGTCGCTTCGCGACGTGGTCTCCGGGGGGATCGACCTGTATCTCTCCAACGTGGGGTACCGAACCAATGAGGTCATGAAAGTCCTCACCATCATGGCCAGCATCTTCATCCCGCTCACGTTCATGGCCGGACTCTACGGGATGAACTTCGAGTACATGCCGGAGCTGCATCTGTGGTGGGCCTACCCCGCACTGCTGGTGCTCATGGCCGCCGTCGGCGGAGGTATGGTCGTCTACTTCAGGAGGAAGGGGTGGTTGTGATGAGAAGCCTCGTGCTGACCTCGTGTGTGGTGCTGAGCGTGGCGGCCTGCTCCGACCTCACGTTCGAAGGCGGTGGCCCCGTGGCCATCCAACTGTCCGCAGATCGGACCAGCGTTCCGGCAGGTGGCTCGGTGGAGTTCAGCTACGACGCGCGGGGCACCTACCTCAGCAGTGTCGCCATCGAGTACGGGGACGGCGTGGTCGACTCGGTGCTCACTCTGGGGGCCCAGAGCGCGGCCGGGGTGGTCTCCCACGCATTCGAACTGCCGGGCTCATACACGGTGATCGGGAGAGCAGAGGACCGCGCGACGGGTACTGCGACTGCCGAGGTGGTGATCCAGGTGGGTGGCGCCTAGTCGATGAAGCGCGCGATCTCGTCCGCCCGCGCCTCGGCGTCGGCTTCACCGATCTCCATGAGCGCGTTGAGGTAGTCTGGCTGGAAGAGCACCAGGCTGAGGAAGTCTGGACTCTTCGTCTGCTGTGTCCCCAGGCCTCGGGTGAGGAAGCGGAACGCTGCGGGCAACCGGGGCTCGTACTGCGTTGCCAGCATGCCCAGATCCACGGAAGGACGGGCGACGAGGAGCCTCACGGGACGCAGGCCGGCGCGGCGTTCCTCGGGTAGAGCCTCCAGCAGCCCGTTGAGACGATCGAGGCGCAGGGCGTCGGCGTCCAGCAGGTCCAGGAATATGGAATTCATGAGGACCCCCAGGACCTGTGCCGGGGGCGGGTACCCCTGGATGGCCGGCTGGTCCGCCTCCGCGGCCGTCCGGGCATACCGCGTCGAGATCGCCAGGATCCGCCCGGCGCCCAGGTGGAGCGCCGGGGAGAGGGGCGCCGTGAGGCGTATGCCGCCATCCCCGTACCAGCCATTGTTGAGTCGAACGGCAGGAAAGAGCAGAGGAAGCGCCGCCGAGGCCATGACGTGTTCCACCGTGAGCGTGGTGTTCCTGGCCCGTCTCTGTGGCCGCTCCCACTCGTTGATGTCCTGCCCCTGCACCCACGTGATGGATTGCCCGGTGGAGTAGGAGGACGTGCTGATGGCCACCGCCTTCAGTCGACCGGCGTCGAGGTTGTAGCGGATTCCGGTGAGCTCGCCGCCCACGGCGTGGAGGACCTCGCTCAGATACCTGCGCAGGGGCTCCGTGTCCACCAGGCCGCGGACCCGGGGAGGTCCGCCCCTGCCACCGGAGATCAGTTGGCGGGTCCAGCGGAGGGTATTCCCCATCAGCGAGCGCGTGTCGATGCGAAACACCTCGCCCATGGTCAGGTGGCCCCACAGGCCCGCGAGCTCGTCCACGGCCTGGGGGAAGGTCCCATGGTGCGACGCGAGCAGCGCGGCATTGATGGCGCCTGCGGAGACACCCGTGACGTAGGGGGCCCGAAAGTCCGGGTGGCGTCGGGCCAGGCTTCGCAGGAACCCCACCTGATAGGCGGCACGTGCGCCGCCGCCGCCCATCACCAGGCCCAGGTCCCCCAGCGCGCTTCGTGGCGGCGGGGTGGCGGATTCTTCCGTGGACGCTGTTGCCGGTACGTCGGGCATGTGCGAAGGCCGGGGTGGGTGTCCCCGGGAAGCTCGGCGGCGCGAACAGGGCCGTCAACGTCCCGACTCGTTGGCGTGTCTGGTGCTGTGGCGTTCTCTCGGCGCCCTGCTCCAGACGAACCGACTCCACCAAGCCTTCATGAACGCCCTCTCCCGTCCCGCCAGCGCGGTGGCCTTCTTCGCTCTTGCGGCCTGCGCCGCCGGAGGCAGTTCGTTGCAGGCCCAGCAACTGGGACCCGGCGAGCCCTACCCGGAGCGTGGGTCGCTGGGTGATCCCGAAGCGTATCCGAGGCCGGCGGCCACGGCGACGCGGACGCCCGCTCCTCCCCGCATCGACGGGATTCTCGACGACGCGGTGTGGCAGAGCGCCGAGCTCGTCACGGACTTCGTCCAGTCCCAGCCCGATCCCGGGCGCCTCGCGACGGAGCGGACCGAGGTCCGTATCCTCTACGACGACGAGGCGCTCTACGTCGCGGCCATGAACTTCGACTCCGACGTGAACGGATACGTCATTCAGAGCCTGGAACGGGACTTTCCGTCCCTCTCCACGCGGGACGCCGATATCTTCGGGCTCACGGTGGACACGTTCCTGGACCGTCGCAATTCCTTCATCTTTCTGGTCAATCCGTACGGCGCCTATCGGGATGGGCAGACCTTCGACGACAGCAGGAACCAGGACTTCGGGTTCGACGTTCCGGCGGAGGTGAGCACCGCGTTCCATGAGGAGGGATGGAGCGTGGAGATCCGGATTCCCTGGTCAGGGTTGCGCTACGACGCGAACCGGGCGGAGCAGGTGTTTGGCCTCAACATCCAGAGGCGCGTGCGCCGGACCAACGAGGATTCGTACTGGGCTCCCCTCCAGCGTCGAGACCCGTCCCATCGCATGTCGAAGGCAGGGTTCCTGTATGGCATACGAGGACTGCCGGCGGCCAAGAACCTGACCGCCAAACCGTACGCGCTCGCCTCGAACCAGTCGGGCTCGGCCGTGGCGGCGGGTCCGGACGGCGCCACCGGTGACGTGGGATTCGACCTCAAGTATGGGGTGACTCCCGGCCTCACCCTTGACCTGACCGTGAACACGGACTTCTCCCAGGTGGAGGTGGACCAGGAGCGGGTGAACCTGACCCGGTTCCCGCTCTTCTTTCCGGAGCAGCGCGACTTCTTCGTGGAGAACTCGGGGTCCTTCACCTTCGGCGACCAGACCGAGCGGGAGTACCGCATGGGCGCGTCGCTGAGGGACTTCACCCTCTTCCACTCCCGTGCCGTCGGTCTCCAGGGTGGACGGCCCGTCCCCATTCTGGCCGGGGGACGCCTGAGCGGTGGCGTCGGGGCGTGGGACGTGG
>DATHZE010000118.1:0-23446 GCA_035458765.1 Longimicrobiales bacterium | reverse complement strand
GATGACGTCGATGACGTCTCCCCGCTCGTAGAGCCGGACCATGGCCCGGTAGAGGCGCCGGTTGGCCTCCCGGTAGAACATGGACTCGTTGAGGAACTCGATGGCCCGGGTGACGGCCTCCCGGTCGATGAGCATGCCCCCGAGCACCGCCGTCTCCGCCTCCAGGGAGAAAGGCGGAGTCCGGTCGAAGACGGCGTTGGCGAAGTTGGGGGATGCTTCCATGCGGCAGTCAGGAGGTCGTTCGGGGCAGCACCCGGAGGGTCCGGGAGCCGTGTAATTTATCCATTGCGAGCGGCCGGGGCGAACCTCGGCGTTTCCGGGCCCCTACGCGCCGTCCATGACAGTACGCAGGAGTTGGAGATCGTCCCAGAAGGCCCGGGTCCATCCGGCGTTCCGCAGTAAAGCCGCGGGATGGTACGTCACCACCAAGGGAATGCCCTGGTAGCTGTGGACCTCGCCCCGGAGCTTGCCGAGAGGCTTCTGCTCACCCGTGAGAAGCTGCCCGGAGAAGGTACCGACGGCCAGGAGCGCCCGGGGAGCGATGAGCTCCAGCTGCTTCTCGAGGAACGGCGAGCACGCCGCGATCTCGTCCGACTGGGGATTGCGGTTCCCCGGGGGTCGGCACTTGAGGACGTTGCAGATGTACACCGAGTCCTCACGGGACAGGCCCACGGTGGCGAGGAGCAGATCGAGGAACTGGCCCGCCGCCCCCACGAAGGGGAGCCCCGTGGCGTCTTCGTTTGCCCCCGGCGCCTCGCCCACCACGACCAGACGCGCGTCCACCGCGCCGTCGGAGAAGACCACCTGGGTCCGGGTCTCGGCGAGGCCGCATCGCGTGCAGGCCAGGGCCTCCTGCTTGAGCGCCTCGTACGTGGCGGGAAGGACCGGCAGCGCCGCGGCCGTCTTCTTCGGCACCTCTCGGCCCATGGAAGCGGCCACGGGGTCCGGGGTGGCGACGCGACCAGCCCTCGCTGCCCGGCCTTCCCGCGCGAACTCCAGGGCCTCTACCCGGGTCAGTTGATCGAGAAACAGGTCGCTTCCCCCGATCTCGGCCTGCTGGCGGAGCAGTCTCGCGACCTCCCGTCCGGGGTTGGCCTCCTCGCTCACCGGCCCCCGCCCAGACGTCGGACGACCCGATCCAGGATCGCCTCCGCCACCTCGTCCTTGGACTGGAGCGGAAGCTCTTCGACGGCTCCCCCGGGTTCGAGCAGGGTGACGCGGTTGGTGTCCACGTCGAAGCCCGACCCTTCCGCCGTGGCGTCGTTGGCCACCAGCAGGTCGAAACCCTTGGCTTCGAGCTTCCGGGTGGCGTTGGCCACCAGGTCCTGGGTTTCCAGGGCGAAGCCCACGGCGACGCTCCCCGCCTTGCGGAGGAGGCGAGTTTCGGCGGCGATATCCGGATTCGCCACCAGCTCCACGGACAATGTGGGGCCGGTCTCGCGGCGCTTGACCTTCTGTTCGAATGCCTCGCCGGGGCGGAAGTCGGCCACGGCCGCGGCGAAGATGGAGACATCGGCGCCGGGCAGGAAGTCCTCCACGGCAGCGTGCATGGCCTGGGCGCTCTCCACGGGCACCACGTCCACCCCCTCGGGGAACTCGAGAGATGAGGGTCCCGTCACCAGGGTCACGTGAGCCCCACGCCGCCAGGCGGCCTGGGCCAGCGCGAAGCCCATGCGCCCGGAGGAGCGGTTCCCGAGGTAGCGCACGGGATCCAGGGCCTCCCGGGTCGGACCGGCGGTCACCAGCACCGTTCGACCCGCCAGAGTCGGATCGTCCGCCCCCAAGGCGCGGCCCACGTGCTCCACGATCTGCCAAGGTTCGAGCATGCGCCCGGGGCCCTCCCCCTCCCCAACCGCCAGGAGGCCTTCGGCCGGGCCCGCGATGCGATAGCCCAGGCGATCACGGACGTGGGCCAGGTTCGCCTGAACCTGGGGGTGGGCGAACATCCGGTCGTTCATGGCGGGGCAGATCACCACCGGCGCCCTGGTCGCCAGAAGCGTGGTGCACAGAAGGTCGTCAGCCCGACCCTGGGCCGCGCGGGCGATGAAATCCGCCGTCGCCGGTGCGACGCACACCGCCTCGGCCTCACGGCCGAGGCGGATGTGCAGCGCCGCGCCCTCGGAGCTGAACAGTTCAGTGAGGGCTCTGCGACCCGTGACTCCCTCGAAGGAGAGGGGCGCAACGAACTTCTGGGCGCCCCGGGTCATGACCACGTCCACGGTGGCGCCGAGACGCGTGAGATCCCGCGCCACCTGAACCGATTTGTACGCCGCGATGCCCCCGGTCACCCCGAGGACGACATGCCGACCCTGCCAGGGACGGCGGGGAGCCAGCGCGGCGGGCACGGACTACTCCTCGCGCTTGCGCTTCTTCACGAGGCGGAACTCGATCTGGCCCGAGGTCAACGCCTCCAGCGACCGCGTGGTGAGCTTCTTCTCTTCCCCCAACGGCAGTACCTCGCGGGGCAGCGAGTTGAGCTCACGGGTGTACTTGGCGGCGACGAGCACGCCGAGGTACTTGCTCTCGGTTCCCTTCGCCACCTGGTCCGGTGTAAAGACGCGCATCAGTTCTCCTGTCCTACGTTGGTGAATTCATCCCGGAGGACCCGGGCGATCCGGGCCCGCATGTCCTCCACCTTCTCCCCCAGGGCACGGGCCCGCGCCGTACGGCGGGCTTCGGCCCGAACGATGCCGCGAATCTCCTCGAGGCACCGCTCCAGGTCGTCGTTCACGACCACGTGATCGAACTCGGCGACCGACTGGAGCTCGTCCAGTGCGGTCCGGAGGCGCCGGGCCACCTGGGCCCCACCCTCCGTACCCCGTCCGGTGAGGCGCCCGATGAGCGCGTCCACCGACGGCGGAAGCACGAAGACCAGCAGGGCGTCCGGAACCGAACTCCGGATCAGCCGTGCTCCCTGGACATCGATGTCCAGGACGACGTGCTCTCCCCGAGCCGCCGCCTCTTCGAGCTCCGCCCGAGGCGTGCCGTACATCTCACCGTGGACCTCGGCCCATTCGGCCAAACGCCCATCGGACGCCATGGCCTCGAACGCCCTCCGGTCCACGAAAAAGTAATCAGTGCCGTCCTCTTCCCCCTCGCGGGGGGCCCGGGTCGTGGCCGACACGGAAAAGCAGAAGCCCTCGGAGTCCCGTACGAGCCGCCGCGCCAGGGTGGTCTTGCCCGTGCCGCTGGGCGCGGCAAGGACCACCGGAAACGGAGCGTAGGGAAGTCCGCTCACTCCACGTTCTCCACCTGCTCGCGCAGGCGCTCGATCTCTTCCTTCAGCGCCATGGAGGCCTCGGCGATGGCCGCGTCGTTGGCCTTGGATCCAATGGTGTTGGCTTCCCGGTGCATCTCCTGCACCAGAAAACCGAGGCGCTTGCCCACCGACTCGGAGCCGTCCCCGTCCACGGCGTCGCGGAACGCCGCGATGTGGGCCCGGAACCGAACGAGTTCCTCGTTGATGTCCCAACGCTCCGCCGCATAGGCGATCTCCCTCGCCAGCCGGTCCTCATCCACGTCCACCTGCTGCGAGAGCTCCCGCACGGCCTCGCGGAGCCTGTCGCGCTCCCTGACCAGTCGCTCCGGCGCCCTCGCCGCCACCACGTCCAGCTTCGCGGTCATGGCCGACAACCGACCCTCCATGTCCTGGAGGAGCCTGGCCCCCTCCGCTTCCCGGAGGGCCACGAGCCCCGTGACAGCCTCCTCCGCCATCTCCCGGAGCAACTCCACCTCCACCTGGGGAAGCGCGTCGGGCTCGGGGGCGCGGAACAGGTCGCCGAAGCGGGCCATGAGGGACAACTCGACACCACCCTCGAGCCCCAGCTCCCGCTTCATCTCCTCGAGAGCTGCCTTGTACCCCCGAGCCCGGTCCAGGTCCACCCGCACCTCGGTCCCGTTCTCGGCGGTGCGCCGGTCCAGGCCCAGGTAGAGGCTCACGTGCCCCCGGGTGATGCGGCTCCGCATGACTTCGGTGAGGTCGCGCTCGAAGCGGTCGTAGCCCTGAGGCGTCTTGACGCTGGAGTTGAAGAACCGGTGGTTCACCGACTTCAATTCCAGCCTCAGATGCCCGGCGGGGGTGTCCCGCTGGGCCTCTCCGTACCCGGTCATGCTGCGGATCATGCTTCGGCGCCTACCTTGGTCCCGTGCTTTGCTCCGGACGCTCCAGAGCCGAGTAGTATAATGCCCGGAACCCTAATTCCACATGGTCCAGCGAAGTCCGTAGATCGCTCGGGTGACGGGCAGGAGCCCACCGGGAAAGTCCTGGAGGTTTCGTCGGATGGTGAAATTCTCCCACCCGATGAAGATGCGGACCGTCACGATGCGGATCTCCATTCGGGCGTACCAGTTCTGGTAGAAGGGAACCGACGCCAGGACGATCTCGGGTTCCTCCTCCCCTTCCGCCACCTCGCCCGACGTGGGCGCCAGCATGCGCACCGTCATGGGGTCCCGGCCCCGTACGCCAAGGGACCACCACCATTCGAAGTTCCCGGTCTCCAGGAAGGTCCGGTGGTATACGAAGGCACCCTGATACGACTGTTTGGGAAGGTAGGGCCACGCTTCGTCCCAAGTCTGATAGGAGCCCTGCAGGCTCAACCCACGGAGGATCGTGGGGAGGCGCGCCGAGGCCTCCCACCCGGATCGGGTGCCGCCCGGCACCACGGGCCCACCCCGATCCGGTCCGAAGCCAAGGGGCAGGAGCGAGTCCGCCTCGACCTTGAGGCGGGCGCCGGCCAGGCCGAATCCACGCCAGGACCAGCGCACACCGAACCGCGTGGCGGTCCGGTCCGCGACCCGGAACAGCGGGAGCACCACGGCGGTGGAGTCCTGGACGGGCGGAGCATCCAGCGAATCCGTGGGGGAATCCAGCGAATCAGGAGGAGCCGGCGTGGTGACCGGGCCCGTCCGGGCGCCGGCGGTACCCGATTCCCAGGATCCGAAGAGGGAGAGCCCGAGGAGTGAACCCGTCCAGGCCTGGATCCGCTTGCCCGATGTGGTGGTCTCGGGCCAGGACGCCCTCTGGTAGTCGGCGGAGAACCCGCCGACGCTGCGGTCCTCGGCGCCCATGGACACATCCAGGCGACCCGAAGGAAGGTCGCTGCCACCGCCGAACCTCCGATAGGCGCCCTCGGCGGAGAACGGTCCCCTTTCCAGGGCGGCCCGCAGCCCCATCTGGGACACGCGTCCGCCCTCGTCGGCGTAAAGGTCCCGCAGGTCCTCCACCGTGTGGGTGGACCGACCCCAGTACGCCTCCCCCACCAACCCCGCCACCAGCTGTGCCCTGCCCCGGACCGTGAAGTCCGTGCGCGTGACCGGGCTCGCGTAGTCCGTCACCTCGGTCTCCGTTCCCATGCGGCGGAAGTCCACGCTGAGGCCCGCGTTGTCCCCTCGGTGGAGTTGGTACCTGAGCCAGGTGCCCGTCTGATTTCCTGCGGCGTTCCCCCTCGCTCCCCGGGAGTCGGCGCGCTCGATGGCCAGCGCGATGCTCCCGCCGAGCGCGCGGGGAATGGCGAACGTGCCCCTGAAGAAGTTGGTGTTGAGGTCCCCCGTTCCCGCCTCCACCAGCGAGTAGGGCCGGGGAGCCTCATACCTCAGGCTCTTCATGCGGATCACCAGTTCGCCGGGGTTCCGCTCCAGGCGCACCGAGGTGATTCCGGCCAGGCCCACCCGCGCCAGATCGGGGACCCCGCCCTCCAGCGGCACCACCTCGAAGCCATCCCGGAAGATCCGAAGCCGGCCCCCGCCCAGACCGAAAGCCGTGAAGCCTACGGGGTTCCCGTAGTCACCGGTCAGGAGGGTGGTCACGCCCGGCACCAGGGCCACGAGGTCGGCCAGGGTGACGGCTCCCTGGGTCTGCAGCTCCTCGTACTCCCACTCCCACACCCCCTGGTCCCATCCGGGCGTCCGATCCCTGTCCAGGCGCGGCAGATTGAAGTACACCGAGTCCGCGGCGGCGATGGAGTCCTGACGAGCGGCCAGGGAGTCGGCCGCGAGGGTGTCCGCGAGCTCTTCGTCCGGGGCCACCCGAAGGGAATCGGGCCGCTGCTGCGCCTGGGCCAAGCCAGCCCCGGCGAAGGTCAGAAACGCGACCCCCGCGACCCCCGCGACCCGGCGGCCCAGCGCGCGGACCCGCCGCGTGCGACCGAAGACCGAGATGAGGCCCGAGCTGATGCCGGCCCCTGGAGGCCGGCGGAAAGGGGGCGTCTGGCTCAGCGGGCGCGGCTCCGGACCCATTCCACCAGGAGGCGCGTGGGGAATCCGTATCCTCCCTTGCGCTGATAGGAAAGCTTGCCGTCCCCGTAGGCGGTGCCGGCGATGTCCAGATGCGCCCACTTCGTATCTCCCACGAACGCCGAGAGGAAGCACGCGGCCGTGATGGACCCGCCGTCCCTCCCGCCGACGTTCACCAGATCGGCGGTCTCGCTGTCCAACTGCCTCTTGTACTCGTCCCAGAGCGGAAGGGGCCAGCAGCGCTCTCCCGAGCGCTGGCCCGCGGCCCGGAGTTCCTCCACCAAGTCGTCGTCGTTCCCCAGGAGGCCGGCCACGTGACGCCCCAGGCCGACGACCACGGCACCGGTGAGGGTGGCGCAGTCCACCATGGCGGCAGGCTTCATCCGGGCTCCCCAAGCCAGGGCGTCCGCAAGGATGAGACGGCCCTCGGCATCGGTGTTGACCACCTCAACCGTCTTGCCCGCCAGCGTTTGGATGATGTCCCCCGGCTTCATCGCCGACCCACCCAGGAGGTTCTCGGAGGACGGGACGATGCCCACCACGTTGGCCTTCACCCCCAACTCCGCCACAGCCTGCATGGCGGCGATGACCGCGGCGCCGCCCGACATGTCGAACTTCATGTCCTCCATGCCCGAGGCGGGCTTGATGGAGATGCCGCCGGCGTCGAAGGTGAGTCCCTTCCCCACGAGCACCAGCGGAGCCTCACCGTCCGCACCACCCCTGTGCTCCAACACGATGAGTCGGGCCTCTTCGTCCGAACCCCGGGACACGGCCAGGATGGCGTGCATCCCCTCCTGGCTCATTCGGGCCTCGTCGAAGATGGTGACGACCATGCCCCTCTCTTTCGCGACTCTCCGGGCCTCGGCCGCCAGATGGGAGGGCGTGGCCACGTTCCCGGGGCGGGACTGGAGCGTCCTGGCCAGGTTCTCGGCACGGGCGATGACGGCGCCCACCTCGACGCCTTCACCGACGTCGCCCCCCTCCCCGAGGAGGTCCACCCGCTCGACGGAGACCCGGGGTTCGTCCTCGGGGGGGGCCTTCAACTCCGTGAAGCGCCAAGCCGCGAGCACGGCCCCCTCGGCACACGCCTGGCCCAACTCCGACCCATGGACCTGGCCGTGGCCGTCGAGGTGGAGAGCCAGCGACTCCAGGCCGAGCCTCTCCGCGGTACGCACGGCCCGGCCGGCCAGTCGACGGAGCTGCTCCCCGGTGATGGCTTCGGTCGTGCCCACGCCGAGAAGTACCACCCGCGCGGGGCCGGCCTCAGCACCATAGAGAACCACTTCGTCCTTGGGCTTTCCCTTCAGATCGCCGGCGGCCATCACCCGCGCCACGGCGCCACCCAACGCATGATCCAGCCGCGCGAGGAAGCCCTCCGCTGCGCTGGCCCCTTCAGCCACGCCCACGGCCAGGAGCGGCGTATCGAAGGTGACGGGATCGGCGGTGTGGAAGGACGCCTGCATGGGGGAACCCGTGAACGTGGCGAGGAAGGCGCGGAAAGAGCCCGGAAGTTATTCCGATTCCGGCGAAGGGGGCAAGACGAGGTTTCCCAGACGGGAGGCGTTGCCGATCTTGCAGATCCCTCCAGAAAGGTGAAGGCGTGATGAGCGGGAAGGCGGCAGTAGTCACCGGCGGCACCGGCGCCCTCGGGGTGGCCGTGGTGGAAGGCCTCTTGAAGGATGGCTGGTGGGTCCACGTTCCCTGGCGGAAGGATGCCGAAGCGCGAGCCCTGGCCGGTCGGGTGGGCGGCCAGGCGAGGCTCTCCCTGCACGAGGCCGACCTGACAAGCCCAGAGGCGGTAGAGGGCTTGTTCAAGGAGGTGGGCGCCACCGGGACGCCGCTGGGCCTACTCTGCAATCTGGTGGGCGGCTTCGCCATGGCCCCCATCGCCGATACGGACCCCGGCACGTGGACGAGGATGTGGCAGACCAACGCAACCGCGCCCTTCCTGGCCATACGGGCCGCCGTCCCATTGCTCCGAAGGGCCGGCGAGGGCCGGATCGTGAACGTCGCTTCCGCCGCGGCCCTGGGAGGACCCGTCGCGGACATGAGCGCCTACCTGGCCGCCAAGTCGGCCCTGGTGAGCCTCACACGGAATCTGGCGGAGGAGTTGGCTCCCGATGGGATCACCGTGAACGCCGTGGCCCCCACCACCATCGACACGCCGGCGAACCGGGCCGCCATGCCCGGCGCCGATCATGGCACTTGGCTGGCCCCGGAGGAGATCGCCGGGGTGATTCGGTTCCTGGCGAGCGCCGAGGCCGCCGTGGTGACCGGGAACCTGGTGGGGCTCAGGCGCGGCTGACCAGGGCCCCTCGCATGGCCCCGATGGTGTCGGGCGAGGTACGGCAGCACCCGCCCACGACAGTGGCGCCCTGCCGCAGCCATGCGGGGGCCCGATCACCCAGATCCACGGGGCCAGGTCCACCCTCCCAACTCTTTGTAGTGGAGTTATATAGCTCTCCCGAGTTCGGGTACACGATCAAGGGGGTATGACCGCTCCCGATCCGACCCCTCATCGCCTCCAGAAGACCCGGGATCGACCCCGGGGGGACGCAATTCACGCCTACCCCGGCGACCCGGGGGTGGCCCGCACAGAGCTCTGCCATGTCGCCGAGCGGCGTTCCGTCCGCCAGATGGCGCTCGTCACGGCACTGGAAGCTGAGCCAGGCCCATCGGTCCGGGGTCTCGTCCAGCAAAGCCAGCAACGCCCGGGCTTCCAACGCCGAGGGGATGGTCTCGCAGGCCAGGAGGTCGGCCCGGGAAGCCGCCAGGAGGGTCCACCTGCGGCGATGGAAGTCGGCGAGCTCGTCCACCGACAGCCCGTAGTCCCCGCGGTACTCGGAGCCGTCAGCCAGGAATGCTCCGTACGGACCGACGCTGGCTGCGACCAGGGGCCGGATCCGTCCCGCCCGAGCCCCTGGCTCACGCCAGAACCCGTCCCTGGCCTCCACCGCCAGCTGCACCGCCACCTCGAACGCCTCCACCGCCTCGCCCTCGCTCAAACCTCGGGCATGGAATCCCTGGAACGTGGCCTGATACGTCACCGTGGCGATGCAGTCGGCGCCCGCCTCGAGGTACGCCGTTTGCACGGCGCGCACCGACTCCGGCGCCTCCAGGAGGACGCGGGCCGACCAAAGGCTGTCGCGGAGGTCGTGGCCGCGGGCTTCCAAGGCCGTGGCCAATCCACCGTCCAGCAGGACGAAGCCCTGGGCCTGTAGAAACGGCTCGAAGGGACTTTGACCCGTGCCCGCGCTCAGGGAACGCCCTCCATGGTTTCCGCGATGAGGTGGTCCACCACGGCGTTCATATCTCCGGTCTCCTCCAGGATCCTGATCTGCCGATGGGCGCTGGACCCCTCGCTGAGAATCTGCCGGGCGTAGGCCACGTCCTCACGGGATCCCAGTTCGTCCAGAACGTCGTCAACGAAGGCCAACAGTTCCAACACCATTTCCCGCGTCGACACCTCCTCGCCCTTTCCCAGGTCGATGAGATTGCCGTCCAGGCCCCAGCGAGCCGCGCGGAACTTGTTCTCCTGAAGGAGGGCCACGGAGTAGCAGCGGAAGGTGACGTTCTCGCGGCGGAGCCTCCAGAGCTTGGCGACGATGGCCTGGACGAGGGCGGCGAGGCACACGACCTCGTCCACCCGCGTCCCCATGTCGCAGATGCGGAATTCCAGCGTCGGGTAGAAGTGGGAGGGCCGGATGTCCCACCAGATCTTGGACGGGTCCTCCATGGAGTTGGCACGCACCAGCGTCGAAACCAGGTGCTCGTAGTCTGCCCACGTCTCGAAGGCCGGGGGCATCCCTGACCGCGGGAAGGGCCGCCAGACAACCGTCCGGTACGACATCAGACCCGTGTTGCGGCCCATCCAGAACGGCGAGCTGGCGGACAACGCCAGCAGGTGGGGGAGGAAGTACCGGGCCACCTTCATGGTGTCGATGAGGAACTCCCGGTCCTCCACGCCCACGTGGACGTGGGTCCCGAAGATGAGGTTCCGCCGCGCCAGATCCTGCAGGTCCTCCTCGAGCCCCAGGTAGCGGTCCACGGGCGTGATGGGCGATTCGGTCCACGACGAGACGGGGTGGGTGCCGGAGGAGACGATGTTCCACCCGTATTCCCCCGCCAGGTCGGACACGGCCCTCCTGAGCCGCACGATCTCGGAGCGGACCTCCGACGTGTTCGCGCACACCTCGGTACCCACCTCCACGGTAGACTGGTGGAGCTCGGGCTTGATCCCCTTCACGGTGATGCGGCCCTTGTCCAGGACCCTCATGATGTAGGGGTGGAGCATCCGGGTCTCGGGATCGACGACCTGGTACTCCTCCTCCACGCCGAGGGTGAGGGATGGACGCTTCATGGCGCGCTCCGGGGTGGGTTTCCAAGGACCCGGGCAGGGCCGAGGAACTCGGGGTCGCGGTCCTTTGATCCAACCCCGAAGTCCGGGCCGGGATCCCTCAGGGGACGTCCGAGCCTACCGAGGCACCCTACTGGTGCTTGACGTCCTCGGCCAGGCACACGCTGGCCGTGCCGCCCTCGCCGAGCTGGCGCTCGATTCGGTAGCGGTCGGAGCGTGCCTGGGTGAGGCAGGAGGGAGCATGGGTCATCGATTCGCCTCGTCCACGGCGCGCTTCATCTGAGCCACCCAATCGGGCACCACGCGGAGATAGGAGGCCGGCCGCGCGGGCGCCCCCTGCAGGTACATCAGCCCCCCGCCCGGAGCCGTGGCGAACGAGGGCCCGTTCGTGTCCCGGAACTCGGGCGCGTCGGCCCACCAGCCCAGGTTCCTCACCGGCGGATTCGCCGAGGGGTCGACGCTCACCCGCTCCACCCGGGTTCGACTTCCGTCGGTGATGGGCACACCGAGCTCGTAGGGCGAGAGCCACTGGATGTCCGCCAGATTGCCGGCCGCCACCTGGAACCGGCGGCCGTCGCCCGGCAGGGGCTCGATCCAGCTCTCCGTCCAGCCTCTGTCGACGTAGGCAATCCATCGTCCGTCGGCGGACGCCCACGTGAACCCGTTACCCACGAAGAGCGTGTCGATGGTTACCGGTCGCTGGTCGAGCCCCATCGCCAGAATGGCGTTGGACTCGTACTCCAGCAGGATGACCCGGCCGTCGGCCATCCACTGGAGCGCGTCGGCGCCCCCCGGAACGTGGAGCAGGAACTCCGGCGCGCCGGATCGGTCCGGCGCGCCCACGAAGAGCGAATCGAAGGCGCTGAACACCAACTGGTCGCCCTGGGGACTCCACGCCGGGTGGGTGACGGCGGGCCGTCGGATCCAGGTCTGGAACCGACCCGACGACAGGTCGTAGACCCGGAGCTCCATGCCTTCGAGCCCCTCGACCACCGCGGCGAGGCGGCTGGCGTCGGGGCTGTATTCGAAGGTGACAAAGGCGTCCCTGCCCACCGGAAGCGTGTCGATCCCGGTTTCGCGGAGGCGGACCAGGTGCCCGATGGACCGGTTGTCTGCCTGGGCGTATACCAGGGTTCCGTCCGCTGCGATGTCGTAGCTCGCATTGCCGGTGTAATCGGCGAGCCCGAGTCCGCTGGCCATGCGCACGGCGCGGCCCACCCGGCCGCTGGCCAGGTCCACCGGCGCCGCGAGCAGGTCGGCGCCGATGGACACGTAGGTGAGGTACCGGCCTTCCAGCACATGGAACGACGAGCCGAACACCCGGGTGCTGTCCTCCGCGTGCCACAGCCGCTCTTCGGTCACAGAGTCCCCAAGCACGAGCTGGTACCCCCACTTGAGCCCGCCCCCGCCACAGAGCACGCGGTCCGTTCCGGGGATCGGGGACTGGGCTTCGCAGTAGCGCATCGCCACCGTCGCGCCCGCGCCCCGTTCTGGATCTAACCAGCGGCCCGAGCGGGCATCGCTCTGAAGCAGCAGGATGCTGTCAGGCGTCGTCCAGAACAGCTTCCGCACGATCCCGATGCCACGGCCCAGGGTCGTGGACGTCCCGCCGTCCACCGGGAGCACCTCGACGGTCCAGTCGCCGTCGCCAACGCGGAAGAAGGCGATGCGCCGGCCATCGGGAGAGATTACCGGCTGGGCTCCGTCGTCGGAGCCCGGGATCCGCCGCACGGTGGCGTCGAGCAGGGAGCGGTACCAGAGCTCGCTCCGCCCATCCCGCACGGCTTCGTAGACCACGAAGTCCCCGGCGGGGGCGACGGCGAAGCCCACGTCCTGCGCCGCCGACATCATGCCGGCCGAGTCGGGGAGGCCGACGTCGTATTCCAACGGACCTGCTCGGCCGCCGGGCCGGGTGCTGAGCGACACCAGCAGGGCTCCGATGGCGACCCCCGCTGCGCCGGTTGCCGCGAACCGGCGATCACGCCACCAAGGGCGGCCGGCTCCCCGGGCGGCGGCCCTGGGTGAGGCCCCCGTGGTGAAGTGGGCGTCCGCCAGCGCGTCGGCGAACGCCTTCGCCGTTTCGAACCGGTCCGCCGGCAGCTTCTCCAGACCCTTGGCCACCGCCCCGGCGACATTCGCCGGGACCGACTTCCGTACCTCCTCCAGCGGCCGCGGCTCGTCGGTGATGATCCGCACGATGATCTGCTGGGCCGACGACCCCATGTGCGGCGGATCGCCCGCCAGCATCTCGTACAGGACGCTGGCCAGCGAGTACACGTCCGAGCGGCCCGTCAGGTCCTTCTCCGCCGTCGCCTGCTCCGGGCTCATGTAGTACGGGGTGCCCAGCGACATGCCGGTTTCCGTCATCCGGCCCCCCGCCGCCGCGCTCACCGCCAGCGCGATCCCGAAGTCCGCCACCATGGGGCGGCCGTCGTGGAGCAGGATGTTCTCCGGCTTGATGTCCCGGTGGATCACCCCCCGCCGGTGTGCGTAGTCCAGCGCGTCGGCCACCTCCCGCGCGATCCGAACCCCCTCCTCCACCGACAGGTGCTTCTCCCTGTTCAGCCGGTCCCGGAGCGTCTCCCCCTCGATGTACGGCATCACGTAGAACAGGAAGCCGTCCGCCGCCCCCGAGTCGAAGAGCGGCAGGATGTGCGGGTGCTGCAGCTGGGCGGTGGTGGTGATCTCCTGGATGAAGCGCTCGGCGCCCAGCACCGCGGCCAGCTCGGGCTTCAGCACCTTGATGGCCACCTTGCGCTGGTGCTTCAGGTCCTCGGCCAGGTACACCGTGGCCATGCCGCCCTCGCCGAGCTCGCGCTCGATGCGGTAGCGGTCGGCCAGGGCCGACGCCAGGCGTTGGGTGTGCCCGTCGCTCACCGCTTGCCTTCTCCCAGGCGCTCTCGGAGCGCCGTGAGCCAATTCGAGACCGCTACCAGCCCACGCGTGGCTCGGGCGCCGTCATCTCCCGCTGCGTTGACGCCCAGGGTGACGAGAATCGACCCATCGGGGTGATTGTCCTGCACCAGCCTGGTGGGTACACCCGTGTCCCGGACGGACGCCTCGGGGGGGTCGCCGTTGCCCAGCGTGACCTCCATGAGGTTCCTCACGCCGGTGTAGAAGAGGCGGTGGCCGTCCAGTGACCAGACGAGCCTCGAGTTGGTGTTGAGCCCTCCGACGGGAGGCACCTCCACCTTCCCGGTCAGTGCGGGCCAGCGCCGCAAATGGACTTCCGCACGCCCGTTCTCGCTGCTCAGGAAGGCGAGCCAGCGACCATCGGGGGATACGCGAGGAGCGTGCTCCGCCCAATCCGCACGCAGGAGGGGCTTCGGGGCTTCGGCGCCCGTGGACGAAACCGAGAATACATCGGGGACCCCTCCCACCCTGCTGTAGAGGATCGTCCCGTCTTCGAGCCACTGCGACGCCCTACCCCGCTCGGTCCCTTCGAGGCGCCGCGGATCGTCCGACCCGTCGGCATCCTGGACGTAGAGGTAGCTGGTCGAGTCTCCCTCCAACTC
This sequence comes from Longimicrobiales bacterium, assembly GCA_035458765.1. Taxonomy (GTDB): domain Bacteria; phylum Gemmatimonadota; class Gemmatimonadetes; order Longimicrobiales; family Gaopeijiaceae; genus SZUA-318. The sequence continues at coordinate 9,343 of DATHZE010000118.1, read as the reverse complement.
GCTCTGATAGACGATCTGCCGGCCATCCGGGGACCAGACCGGACCGTGGGCGGTCTCCGCCAAGCTCGGGGCACTGAGGGGTACGTTGGAGCCCAACTCCGTATCGTACAGCCAGATGGCGCCCCCGCGGGTATAGGCCAGCATGCGGCCGTCAGGGGACAGGGCGGCGTCGTCATGATCGGTACCTTCGAGAGAGTACCGTTCCGTGATTCCTTCGGCGGTCACCCGCCCGAACGTGAGCCCGCCCGCTACGTTTCCCGAGGCAGGTCCCTGGGCGTAGACCAGCGTTCCCTCGGACGAGACGTCGTACCGACTGTACATTCCATTGACGGCCAGGTCTTCGATCACCGGCACCGCCGGGCCCGTGGGCTCCATCCGACGCGCGTCGAAGGGCATGGCGTAGAGCGCACCGGCTTCATGGGCGTAGATCAGGTGCCCCGAATTCACGTACCGGGCGTCGAAGCCATCGTTCACCAGCGTCGTCGTGTCCCGCGTCGCAAGGTCCATGAGCACCACATGAGCCCCGCTGCGCCCCCGCAACGTGAAGGCGATGCCCCGGCCCCTGGGAAACGACTCGATTCGTGTGATGGCCTGTGCTGAGGTGGCCAACAACGTGTCCGCGGGACCGCCGTCCTCGGGAATGCGCGCGAGGGCACCCGTGAGGTAGATGTAGATCCAGCCGTCGTCGCTCCACTCCGGCGTGCCTTGTGCCTCGGATGAGTCCGAACCACTCCAGAGCGTGCTGACCGGACCTCCGCGCGCCGGCATTCGGCGCACCTTCCCTCCGGTTCCGTCGTCCTCGATGAACGCAAACCACCGGCCATCGGGGGAAAACGCGCCATTGTCCCCGGACCCCCCCACGACGTTGGCACCCTCCAGGGGAACCTCATCCAGCGAACCCGCCGCCCTGAGCCACAGACCACCACCGCGCGCCAGGTCGTAGAAGACGATGGAGCCATCGGAGGCCACCATGGGCGCGTGGTTGCTGGTGAATTCCTCGGCGAGCACGAACGAGGTGACCGGCCCGCCGACGGCCGGTGGCGCCTGGCCGGGTCCCAGCATCCAACCAGCCGCAGCCGCCACCGCGGCGACCACCACCGTCGCCGCCATCCACGTCCGGGAGGGGCCGGCGGCAACAGGCGCGCCTCGCGTCGGCCGAGGCGCGGCGGCCTTGGCACGCACAGCCGGCGCGTACGCGAAGGCCGGGTCCTGCAGCGCCTCCATGAACTGCCGCGCCGTGTCGAACCGGTCGGCCGGCAGCTTCTCGATGGCCTTCATCACCGTGGCCGCCACGTTCGACGGTACCGTGCGCCGCAGCTCCGTCACGTCCCGGGGGTCCTCGGTGAGGATCCGCACCAGGATGCTCTGGGCCGACGGGCCCGTGTGCGGCGGCTGCCCCGCCAGCATCTCATACAGGACGCAGCCCAGGCTGTAGACGTCGGAGCGGGCGCTCAGGTCCCGGTCCGCACTGGCCTGCTCCGGACTCATGTAGTGGGGCGTGCCCAGGCTCAGCCCCGTCTCCGTCATGCGGCCGCCACCCGCCGCGCTGATGGCCAACGCGATGCCGAAGTCCGCCACCACCGGCCGTCCGTCGTGCAGCAGGATATTCGCCGGCTTGATGTCCCGGTGGATGATGTCGTTGCGGTGGGCGTAGTCCAGGGCGTCGGCCACGTCCCGGGCGATGCGCACGGCCTCGTCCACACCCAGCTGCTGTTCGCGCTCGATGCGGTCCCGGAGCGTCTCGCCCTCGATGTACGGCATGACGTAGTACAGGAACCCGTCGGACTCGCCGGAATCGAAGAGCGGTAGGATGTGGGGGTGCTGCAGGTTCGCCGTGGTCTTGATCTCTGCCAGGAAGCGCTCGGCGCCGATGACGGCGGCGAGCTCCGGCTTCAGGATCTTCAGGGCGACCTTCCGCTCGTGCTTGATGTCCTCGGCCAGGTAGACGCTGGCCATGCCGCCTTCGCCGAGCTTCTTCTGGATCTTGTAGCGGCCGGCCAGGGCCGACTCGAGGCGTTGGGTGTGGCCGTCGGTCATCGGTTGCCTCCGGTCAGCCGCTGCCGCAGCTCCGCGAACCAGTTCTGCACCAGGATCATGTTCGCCTGCGGGACTTCAGGGCCATCGGCGGACGCACCCGGATACCGCACGGTGAGGAACCGCTTCCCGGTGGCGTCCACGTCGTAGGACCGGCCGCCCAGCCGCACGATGTAGCGGTTCTCCCCGAACTCGAAGAGCTCCGTCCGGGACTCCACCACGAAGGTGGAATCGGCCCGATAGGCGGCAGCCACCAGGGAGGTCTCATTTCGGTAGAAGAGCTCACCGCCCCCCTTGGCCCACACGGGCTCGACCCCACCCCCGTTGGACACCTGCGTCCGGCCACTCATCACGTCGGGGAACGGGCGGACGAAGACCTCGAGTTCTCCGGTGATGTTGGAGGTGTACGCGAGCCAGCGGCCATCGGGAGACACCGTGGGCGCCAACTCCACGAAGTCCGTGCCGAAAAGGGTGACGATGCTGTCGCTCCCCACCTCCAGGAACCCAATGTTCCGGTTGCCGACGCGGAAGTCCGCAAACACGATGCCTTTCCCGTCGGGCGTGAACTGGGGAAAGCCGAAATCACCCTGGACCGGGCCAAAGAGGGTGTCGGGCGTGGGGCTGCTCCCGTCCGCCCTGAGGCGAAGGATGCTGGCGCTGTCCCCGGTGAGGTCCAGGTAGACCAATGAACGGCCGTCGGGCGTCCAGGTGGGTTGGAAGTACCGCCCGTCGCCGGCGGTGAGGCGGGTCCTGGGTCCGTCGGGAAGCTCGTGGACGACGACGTCCATGCTCGCGTCGCTCGCGACCCCCACCGCCAGCCGCCGACCGTCGGGGGAAAGCACGGCTGGATCCAGGTCCTGGGGATTCCAGGTCGGATCCACGACCTCGATGCTACCGTCCCGGTCCACCCAGGTGAGCACCTCCGCCTTGCCCCCGCCGGTCCCCGAACCGGACACGTAGATCATGGTTCCGTCTTCCCCGAGCACCATGTCCGCCCACCCGTTGCCGGTACGGACACCCTCGAACAGGGGAGTTCCGATGGCACCCATCTCCCGGGTCTCGGGGTCGAAGGGCGTGGCGTACACGGCCCCGTCCGAACGGACGTACACGATGTGGCCCGTGGGGACGTACCAGGCCCGGGCCACGTCCCGGAGGAGTTCCACAAGCTCACCGCTCTCCAGGTCCACCACCCCCAGGTCGCACCCGGGGCAGCGGAGCACCAGCGCCGACTCGTGGCCTTCGATACCGTGGACCCACCGCAGGGAGCCCATCCGCACGATGGTGTCCGTGGGGGCGCTCCCGTCTCCCGGGATCCTACCCACCTGGTCACCGTCGGAGATCTCGTAGAGGATGGTCCCGTCGGACAGCCAGTCCAGCCCCGGTGTAGCCTGGTCCACGCCGGTGGCCAGCGTCGTGGCCGCCCCGCCCCGCACCGGACGGGTGACCAGGTTCCCCCGCTGGTTGAAGACGATCATCGTCCCGTCGGGGGAGAACGCGACGGCGTCGACGTCGTCGGTGTCGGGAAGCGGGGTGCCCTCGGTCTCCTGGCGAGCCTTGTAGTACAGAGCCCTCTGGCCGTCCTCGTTCACATCGAGGTACACCATGCCCGAGCCGTCGGGCGCCAGCGCCATCATGAGCCCCCAGCGCACGGTCGGCCCGATGGAGGGCATCGCGATCTTCTGCCGGAGGACCTGCCCCGACTCCGGAGCGCTCCCGAAGAAGCCCAGGGCACCCGCCACCAGCGACACCACCGCAACCGCCATGGCGGCAAAGGCCAGCATGCGCCAGCGTCCGGCGTCGCCAGCGGCGCCCGCCGCCCCGGCTTCCGCACCGTGGCGGAACGAGGGATCGGACAGCGCCGCCGCGAAATCGGCAGCCCGGGTGAAGCGGTCCGCCGGGAGCTTCTCCAGTGCCTTCCGGATGGCGGCGTCCACGTTGGCCGGCACCGTCTTCCGCGCGGCCGTGGCCGAAACGGGGAGCCCCTGAATGATCTTTCCCAGCACCGCCTGGGCGGTGTTCCCCAGGTACGGCGGCTCGCCCACCAGCATCTCGTAGAGGACGCACGCCAACGCGTAGATGTCCGCCGCAGGCCCGATGACCTGGTCGCCGGTGGCCTGCTCCGGGCTCATGTAGTAGGGCGTGCCCACGCTGAGCCCCGTCTCCGTGAGGCGGGTGCCCCCCGCCCCCGCCGCGAGAGCGATACCGAAGTCCGCCACGAGAGGCTGACCGCCGCTGAGCAGAATGTTGGCGGGCTTGATGTCCCGGTGGATCACGCCCCTGTCATGGGCCACCTGGAGCGCGCCGGCCACGGCGGTTGCGAGCCGCACCGCCTCGTCCACCGGGAGCTGCTTGTCCTGGGCAATCCGGTCCGCCAGCGTCTCGCCCTCGACATAGGGCATGACGAAGAAGAGCTGGCCGTGGACCTCGCCGGAATCGAAGAGCGGCAGGATGTGGGGGTGCTGCAGATTCGCCGTGGTCCGGATCTCGCCCAGGAAGCGCTCTGCGCCCACGACGACGGCGAGTTCGGGCTTCAGCACTTTGATCGCGACCTTGCGGTCGTGCTTCAGGTCCTCGGCCAGGTACACCGTGGCCATGCCCCCTTCACCGAGCTGGCGCTCGATGCGGTAGCGGTCGGCCAGGGCCGTGGTGAGGCGGGAGGGTAGGTCGGTCATGGGGTGCCAACATGGGTTGGGAGGCGGGGGAAGGGCCAGAACCGCGATGTCTCAGGGCGTACGGCTCTCCTCCCAGGCGACGACGGACTCCCACCGGGGCCGTACCTCGTCCAGGAGGGCGCTGAAGCCCGCGGTGCCGCGGAGGTCGTCCAGGAAGGGGTCGTGCTCGGCGAGGAACGGGTAGTTGATGAAGCCGTGGGACACCGCCTTCCTCACCCAGGTGAGCGCCTCGTCGAGAAGGCCGAGGCGCGCGTACGAATCGGCGGTGAAGATGGCCGCGAATTCGTTCTGGACCACGCCGTCCAGCGCCGGCGCGAACGCCAGGGCCGCCGCCCGGTCGCCCCTGAGGGCGTGCCACATGAACGAGGCCTCGCGCCCGAGCGGCGTCCCCTGCAGGAGTGCCGCGGCACGGCCGAGGACTTCCATGGCCTCGTCGGTCCTCCCTGCCACCGCGAGCTGACCCCCGGCCATGAGGGGCACCATGGAGGCCGGCGCTGCCCGTTCACACGCCCTCCGGGCCGGCTCGACGGACGCCTCGAAGCGGCCCCCCGTCCAGTGGTACGAGCTGGTGACGAGGGACGTGATCCAGGCGAGGGGATCCACCTGCTCCATGAGGCTCACCAAGGCGCCGTGACGCCGGAGCCCCGCCGTGTTGGAGAAGCGGCACACCTCGGCCAGCACGTTGGCGTCCGAAGGCCAGAGCTCATGGGCCAGGTACAGGTCCGGGAGCGCCTCCTCCTGCCGCCCCCGGGCTCCGGACACCAGCCCCCGCACGAACACGGCGAGGGCATAGCGGGGCTCGACCGCCAGGGCCCGCTCCACGAAGTGCAGCGCCTTGGGGAGGCTCACCGACGCCGGAACGAGGTTCATGTTGACCTCGTTCCAGTGCAGCTGGGCCTTGGTGGCCAGCAGGAGGGGCGTCTCGCCCACGATGTGCATCGCCTCGTCCACCAGCCGGAGTGCCTGATCCGACGCATCGGGGGTCCACGCGTACATGGCGTGGCGCGCCCGGAGGTAGCAGTCGTACGCGACCGGATCATGGATGGGACGCGCGGCGACCTTCCGCTCCTCGGTGGGCGACAGGGTCATCTTCAGCGCCGCGACGATCTTCCGGGCGATCTCCTCCTGGATGCCGAACACGTCCTCGGTGGTACCGCCGTACTTGTCGCTCCATACGGGCTTGTCGGTGCGTGCCTCGACCAGCTCCGCCGTGACGCGCAGCGCCTGGCCTGCGCGCCGGACCGACCCGGTGACCACGTGGCTCACCCCCAGCTCCCGGGCCAGCGTCGGCGTGTCCTTCGTGGTGCCCTTGAGCGTCATCGAAGAGTTCCGGGAGATGACGCGGAGCGCCCGCACCTGCGACAGGTCGGCAATGACCTCCTCCGTGAGGCCGTCGCTGAAGTACTCGTTGTCCGGGTCCTGGCTCCGGTTGACGAAAGGGAGGACCACCAGCGCGACCTGCTGGAAAGATCCGGCGGGCGCCTGGGCCCGGAGCTCCTCGGCGAAGGCGCCCGCGCTCCCCTGCCGGTCGGCGGGCGTCTTGCTCAGCCCCCGCGTCAGCGCGGCCTCCACCGCGGGACCCACGTTCCTGCGCACCGTGGTGATGGGGGGCGGCGCGTCCATGAGGTGGCGCGCGATGAGGGCCGCGGCGCTGGAAGCCACGAACGGCGGATCGCCGGCGAGCATCTCGTAGACCATGCACGCCAGAGCGTATACGTCGCTCCGGGCGTCGATCTCCCGCTCGCCCCCGATCTGCTCGGGACTCATGTACGACGGGGTCCCTAGGGAGAGCCCCGTCTCGGTGAGTCGGTCTCCCCCGGCGGTGGAGACCGCCACGGCGATACCGAAGTCCGCCACCAGCGGCACCCCGTCTTGGAAGAGCACGTTCTCAGGCTTGATGTCCCGATGGACGATCCCCCGCCGGTGGGCGAAGTCCAGGGCGCCTGCGATCACCCGGGTGATCTCCAGCGTGTCCTCCAGCGACAGGCGGCCCTCCCGCTCGAGGCGGCCCCGCAGCGTCTCGCCCTCCACGTACGGCATGACATAGTACAAGAACCCGCCGGCTTCGCCCGAGTCGAAGAGCGGCAGGATGTGGGGGTGCTGGAGGTTGGCGGTTGTGGTGATCTCCTGGATGAAACGTTCTGCGCCCAGTACGGCCGCCAGCTCCGGCTTCAGGACCTTGATGGCCACCCGACGCTGGTGCCTCAGGTCCTCGGCCAGGTACACCGTGGCCATGCCGCCCTCACCCAGCTTTCGTTCGAGGGTGTGGCGGCCGTCGAGGGCGGCGCTCAATCGAGCGATGGCGTCTTCGGGCACGGGCAGGTCCGTGGGAGGGTCACGAAGTGCTGCAGTGGGGGCTTGCGACTGGCGGCAAGATGGGGCGGCAAGCAACTATGCCACAAGAAGCCACGCCGCCTCGCACGAGACACAACCATGCGCCCGATCCCCGCTACCGTCCTGGCCCTGACCCTCTTCACCGTCCCGATCCACGCCCAGGAGTACGACCTCCTGGTCAAGGGTGGCACCGTCGTGGACGGTACGGGCGCAGCGAGCTTCGCCGCCGACGTGGCCATCCAGGGCGACCGGATCGTCGCGGTATCCCGTGAGGGAATCGACCCGTCGCGGGCGCGCGCGGTCATCGACGCCACGGGACGCATCGTGACCCCGGGCTTCATCGACAACCACTCCCACACCCAACTCAGCATCGCCGACCATCCCCTGTCGGAGAACTTCCTGCGACAAGGCATCACGACACTGGTGGCCTCGCTGCACTCCGGGGACCAACCGTTCCCGCTGGACTCCTTCGCGTCGTCGCTGGAGATGGCGCCCAACATGGCGTTCTTCGCCGGTCATTCCTGGACGCGCGAGCGCGTGATGGGGATGGACGACCGGGACCCCACCCCCGGGGAGCTCGAGCGGATGAAGGCGGTGGTCGACTCCTCCATGCGCCAGGGTGCGATGGGGCTCTCCACCGGCCTCCTCTACGTGCCCGCGAACTACGCCGAGACCGAGGAGGTCATCGAGCTGGCCAAGGTCGCCGCCGCCCACGGCGGGATCTACGTCACGCACATGCGCAACGAGGGCTCGGGCCTCATCGCGTCGGTGGCCGAGGTCATCCGTATCGCCTCCGCAGCGAACATCCCGGCCCAGATCAACCACCACAAAGCGACAGGCATGGGGCAGCGGGGCGCCAGCGAGCGGACCCTGGCCATGATCGACTCCGCCAACGCCGCGGGGCTCTCCATCGTACACGATCTCTATCCCTACACCGCGTCGAGCACGGGATCCTCCATCCTCTTCCCCCAATGGGCGCTGGCCGGCGGCCGGGAAGGATTCGCCCAGAGGGTGGCCGACCCCGCGACCCGGGCCCGCATGGAAGAGGACATGCGCAGGATCTGGAACCAGGACCGCGCCGGAAGCGACCTGGAGCGGGTCCAGTTCCGGGTCGTCCCTTCGGCCCGCAGCTACGACGGGAAGACGTTGGCCGACTACGCCGAGGATCGCGGTTTCGGACGAACGGATCTGGAGGCTGGGATCGACCTGGCCATCGACCTGCAGCTCGCCGGCGGATTCAGTGCCATCTACCACACCATGGACGAAGCCGACGTCATCCGGATCATGCAGCACCCCCTGGCCATGATCGAGACCGACGGCGACAACGTGGGATACGGCGTCGGTTATCCCCATCCGAGGAGCTACGGCGCATTCCCGCGGGTCCTCGCCCGGTACGTGCGGGAACTCCGCGTCCTCACCCTGGAAGAAGCGGTGAAGAAGATGACGTCCATGCCGGCGAGGTGGTTGGGCCAGACGGACCGGGGCGTTCTCGCGGAGGGGATGCTGGCCGACGTGGCCGTTTTCGATCCCGAGGCGATCCAGGATCGGGCCACGTACACCGATCCCCACCAGTACTCAGTGGGCATCGAGAACCTGGTGATCAACGGCGTCCCGGTGATCCGTGACGGAGCCCTCACAGGCATGAAGCCGGGCCGGTGGATCCGCGGTCCGGTGCGGCGGCCGGTGAGCTGAGGCAGCGCCGAGTTGCGACGCTACGTGCCCTGGTCGCGGGAGGCGTGGGAGTCGGTCATTCCGTCGATCCGGAAGGCTGGGACGCCAGCGTCCGGCCGACGATCACGGTGATGTTGTCACTTCCCCCGTCGTCCAGGGCGTCCTGCACGAGCTGCTCGGCGGCCTGGCGTGCGTTGGTCATGGAAGCGAGAACCTCCTTGATGCGCTCATCGGGGACGTGCTTGGTGAGCCCGTCGCTGCACAGAAGCACCACCGCGCCCCAATCGCGAACGACCCGCGTGACGACCGGGGCTGCCTCGCCTCCGCCGATGGCGCTGGACAGCACGTTGGCCCAATGGCTGTGTTGGGCCATGGTCTGGGTGAGCGCCCCGCTGTCCACCAGGTCCTGGGCGTAGGTCTGGTCCCGGGTGATCTGGGTCAGCTCCCCGTCGCTGAAGACGTAGCAGCGGGAGTCCCCCACCTGGAGCAGGTAGGCGTGGGGCCACAACCCCAGGAACAGGGTCAGCGTCGTGGCGAAGTGGCGCTCCCCGCCCTCCTGCTCCGCCCGCTTCAGCAGCGAGTCGTGACAGGCCACCGCAGCGTCATGGAGCAACCGCGAGAAGACCTCGGGG
>DATHZE010000117.1:0-4917 GCA_035458765.1 Longimicrobiales bacterium | reverse complement strand
AGAAGGGCAACGAAGGCGCCGGCCAGAGTGGATTGCTTGAGGGTCCACCGCAGGCGCAGGTCGATGTCGAAGAGCTGAGTCCGGAGAATGCCGTAGGTGAGGACCGGAATCGCGAACAGGGTGCCTGAGGCGTAGACGATGTACCAGGATGCCGGGTAGGCGGGGGGGTCGGCAGCGGCTCCCGCTAGAACCTGGCGGATCCCAAATGCATATGCGATGCCCCAACAAACGTCCCGGAACCCGAACGCCAGCGCCATCGCGCCGGCCCGCGTCTTACCCAGCCCGGCAGGAGCCAAATGCCATGCGTGTACGGACGCGACGAGCGCGAATCCGAAGAGCGAGGCCATCACCCCATACAGTACCGCGGCCCCGAGAAGCAGCGGAGTGAACCACACCAGGAGCACCATCAGCATCGCTCCACCCACGAGCGTCCGACGCGCGGCGGGGTGGGCGATAGGGCGGACGAGAGGTGTGTTCAGCACCGCGGCGAGGAACATCGGATAGAGGACCAGCATGGCGCCGTCTCCCACGAAGTGGACTACCGCGCTCCCCTGCACCCAATGAGCGTAGGCGCTTCCGGTTCGGGCCGCCGGTACGAGGAAGAAGTCCAGGATGCCGCTCGACCCCAACGTGATCCCTTCCACGGCCAGAAGGATCGACAAACGCCGACCGAGACTCCCTCTGGCCCCGGTCCGAAACAAGACCACGGCCAGAAGCCAGCACAGCACGACGGCAGCCAGGCCGAAGACCGATACTGGATTAGCCTGCAGCACCTGGAGAGTCCTCATGTCGTCATGGCCACGCTGTCGAGAATCGTTCGGTGGACCGGATCGTTCCGGCGCCTTCGGGTTCCTGCCGCGGGATCATGATGCTGGACCCGGGCCGCCAGGTGCAAACCGGGCGGCCTGTTCCGGAAAGATCTCCGTGTATAGATAATCCGGGTGTGCCGATGGGCGCGCACGCAGCCGTCGTGTCGCGCCGGAAGCGGCCCCGGAGCGTAGCATGGGTGACGTCTGGTCGGTCCTGTTCGTGCTCGGGCTGGCAATGCCGGGCCTTCTTCTCGTCGCCAGCACGTTTGTGGTCTTCCGCCTGGCGCGACGACTCCGGAGCTTGAAGTCCGGTACCCGACCTCGCTGGCACTTCCTGATGGTGCACCTCGGCCTCGGCCTGGGCCTGACCATCCCTTTGGGACCCCTTGCGGCTTTGGGCTGGTTCGTGGTGCCGGGATACCTCTATGGGGAGGTCCGGGCAGCGGAGAATCCGTCGGACGTCGGCCGGTCGGCGGACCCAGCGATCTCCGCGGTCTCCGGCGATCGACGTTGGGGGCTGGCCGCGCTGTTCACCTGCACGGGGCTGCTGCTGCCGTGGGCGACAGGTCTCGGCGTGAAGGCCTATCTCGATGCTCAGGGAGCTCCGACTCTCCCCCTCGAGGGGTTCCTGGACCCCGCCTCGGTCGTTGTCGAGTTGGTGCTGACGCTCTTGGCGTGGGGCTTCCCCTTCGTGCTGGTCGCGTCGGCGGTCGTGGTTCCGTGGCGCGTCGGGTTCCCCGCCGACTCGCCCCTTCGTGCCTCTCTGCTCCCCATCTGGCTGGCCTACGCAGCCGGAGTTCTCGCGGCCATCCCAGTGTTCGCGGCGGTATTCTGGGAGTTCGACACGCTCATGCTGCTCGTGCCCGTCGGCATCGTGCTCTTGCCCCCGATGGGCGTGGGCTACCTCACCGGTTGGTGGCTCCTGCGGCGGACCGGACGAGTGTCGCTCCCGTAGATCCGAGGGAGGGAGCGGACACCTGTACGACCGGGCTGGAACCCTTCTTGGCGAAGTCCTTCGGGTGAACGAGGAGGCCACCCGGCGGTGAAGGGGCCTTCCCGGTGGATGGCGGCGATGAGACGCAGTCGGGGGTAGAGCAGGGACGACATCTTGCGGCCGTGCGGAGGGAAAAGAACGGGAGTATTGACTTGGCGGGCGTCGGAGTCTGGAATTGGATCGCCGGGGCCGGCGGGGAGCCCTCGAACGTCCCATGAAATGCCGCCACCCACGGAAAGGATGTCAGTAGAGGCTTGGCCAGAGGAGGATTGTGCTCATGGTCTCGTTGCCGGCAGTCTTGACGGTGGTGCACCTGGTTGGCGTGGCGCTGGGACTCGGTTCGGCCACCGCCAAGCTCAGGCTTCTTCTCCGGTGCAGGGCCGATCCCGCATTCGTGGCGGTCTTCCTCGAGGTCACCAAGCCCCTGACCCGCCAGATCGTGCTGGGCCTGGTCATGTTGGTGGTGTCCGGTATCGGCTGGATCATCATCGGGTACCCTTTCACGCCTCTCCTCATCACCAAGATGGTCCTCGTGGGGGCGATGTTCGTCATGGGCCCGATCATCGACAACGTGGTCGAGCCCAAGTTCAAGGAACTGGCTCCAGGAGCAGGCGAGGCACCCTCACCCGAGTTCATCCGAGTTCGGGGGCGGTATCTGGGACTCGAAGCGGCTGCCACCTCCCTGTTCTATGTGATTGTCGTGATGTGGGTCATTGCCTAGGGGCGCGGGCATGGACAGGGGGCAAATCGAAGGCTGGCTCGAACGGTACGGACGGGCTTGGGAGAGATGCGATCCGGAGGCTGCCGCCGCTCTTTTCGACGAGGCCGCCGAGTACTACGAGACGCCGTTCGACTCGCCCTTCCGGGGGCGGGACGAAATCCAGCGCTACTGGAGAGACGCGACGAACTCCCAACGAGACGTCTCCTTTTCACACGAGGTCCTCTCGGTCACGGCCGACACCGGCGTGGCGCGCTGGGGGGCCGGATTCACCCGGATTCCTACGGGACAGCGGGTAGGGCTCGACGGGGTATTCGTCTTGACGTTCAACGAAGCCGGCCTTTGCCTTGTTCTTCGCGAATGGTGGCACTCGGATCCGGCGGCGGACTCCTAGAGGGGTCTTTTCGAACCCTGGCCGCCGGAGTTCGGTGAGATGCCGATTGACTGGAGATGCTGATGCGTGGTCTGCCGTTCCGGATGCTGATGGCGCCCCTGTTGCTGAGCCTCGCCCCTGACGCTGCGGAGGCCCAGCTTCAGGGTGCGCGGGGGATCGCGCTCGCGGATCTGACATGGCAGGAAGCCGAGGCTGCGCTCACACCGGAGACGGTGGTCGTCATTCCCCTCGGGGCGGCGTCGAAAGAGCACGGGCCACATCTCCGATTGGACAACGATCACCGCATGGCGCAGTACCTCGCGCGTCGTGTCCTGGAAGCGGCGGACGTAGTGGTGGCGCCCACGCTTCCCTATCACTTCTACCCATCGTTCCTCGAGTACCCGGGCTCCACTCATCTGCGCTTCGAAACCGCCAGGGACGTGGTGGTCGACATCGTCCGAAGCTTGGCGGGTTACGGACCCCGACGATTCTACGTTTTGAACACGGGCGTCTCGACGCTCCGGCCGCTGGAGGCCTCGGCCGAGGTGCTGCGCGCAGAGGGGATCCTCCTGCACTTCACGAACATCCTGGAAGTGTCCGGGGCGGTGGAAGAGGAGGTGCGAGAGCAGGTGCGGGGAACCCATGCGGACGAGATCGAGACGTCGATGATGCTCTACATTGCCCCGGAACGCGTCGATATGGGTCTCGCTGTCCGCGAGGACAACCCGCGGGGGCAGGGCGGGTTGACGCGCCGGGCCGACGGGACGGGGACATTCTCCGAGTCAGGCGTGTGGGGCGACGCGACCCTCGCGACTGTGGAGAAAGGGAGGATCGTGGTGGAGGCCACGGTCGAGGGGATCCTGCGTGATCTGGACGCGCTTCGGAGCGCCGAGCCTTGGGGCGCCCAGGGCCGGACCGATCCTTCTTGACTCCATCCGACGGGGTATTGCACACTTCAATTCCAATGGCGCGCACCCCTCCTTCGATTGCTGCCACCAGTACGCTCGCGATGGTCCGGACGGCCGAGGCGCGCGGGGTCCGTACTGCGGACGTGCTCCGGAGGTCGGGTGTGTCCCGCGAGTTCCTGGAGACGCCCGACGCCCGGCTTCCCGCCCCGGCGGTGATGGCCATCTGGCAGGCCCTGAGAGCGCGCACGGGCGACCCCGCGCTGCAGTTGTTCGCCCCCGCCTCCCTGCCCTTCGGCGCCTACCGCGTCATCGACTATCTGGTGGCCGCCTCGACCACGGTGGGCGACGGCGTTCGGCGCTTCGCCCGCTACTTCGGAATCATCTCCGAGACCGTCAGCCTGAGCATCGAGGACCGCAACAGGGAGCACCGTCTGTGGCTGGCCCGGGCGGAAGGGGAGCCGGTGCCCTCGTTGTACGTGGACTACGTGTTCTCGGCGTTGGTCACCCGCATTCGCATGCGGATCCGCCCGGAACTCCGTGTGCACCGCGTCGAGCTTCGTCTGGCCCGGCCCGAGGACCCCGAGCCTTACGAGCGGGTGTTCCAGGCACCGGTTCGCTTCGGCGCCGCAGCCGACTGTCTGTGTTTCAGCGACGAGGAATGGCGGGCGCCCACCGCCATGGCCGACGAGGCCCTCGCCCGGCTCCTGGAGGAACACGCCCGCATGATCGCTCCTCGAGGGGAGGCGAGTCCCGCGGGCTTCAGGGCCAACGTCCTGAGCGCGCTGACCACCGCCCTCCCCGAGGGAGGGTCGTCGGAGGCGGTGGCCCACGCCCTCCACGTGAGCGTCCGCACCCTCCAACGGAAGCTGGCGAGCGAGGGCACCACCTTCCGGGAGGTCCTCGACGCGGCAAAAGGCCAGTTGGCCCAGGCGTACCTGTCGGACTCGAAGGTTTCCATCGGGGAGGTGGCCGCGCTCCTCGGGTTCAGCGACTCGAGCAGCTTCAACCGGGCCTTCCGGCGATGGACCGGACACACGCCTGGCCGGTGGCGCCGTCCGTGAGATCTTCCGCGGCCCCCTAGCCACCGAGGCATCGGCACGGGAAGGGATGCACCC
>DATHZE010000116.1:0-10498 GCA_035458765.1 Longimicrobiales bacterium | reverse complement strand
GGGCCCAGGATGTTCATCACGGTGGCGATGCCCAAGCCGCGGCGCACGGGCCCCACGTATCGCATCGCCGGATGGAGCAACGGCGCGAACATGAACACGATCCCTTCGCTCTCCAGGATCTCCCCCATCCGCTCGGGGGTGAGATCGATCCGCACCCCGAGGGCCTCCAGGACATCCGCGCTGCCGCTCCGCGACGTGAAGGAGCGGTTCCCGTGCTTCGCGAGACGCACACCGGCTCCCGCCGCGACGAGAGCCGCCGCGGTGGAAATATTGAACGTCGTGATTGCCCCGCCGCCCGTACCCGCGGTGTCCACCAAGGAAGACGGGTCCGAAGCCGGCACCGGAATCATGGCCTCCCTGAGGGCTCGCACGCCCCCGGCCACCTCCACCGGCCGGACCCCCTTGGCCCTGAGCCCCACCAGAAGGCCGGCCATCTGGATCTCGCTGGCCGCCCCCGTCATGAAGCAGTGGAACATGTCCCTGGCCTCGTCGGCCGTCAGGTCCTCTCCCTCTGCGACCTTCTCCAGCAGGCGCGTCAGGTCGACGACCTGGTCCTCTTCCTGCGGCCTCTGCAAGGGGATACTCCGTCTAGGTGATGGATGGCAGCCTGAAATGCTAATGGCGGTGCGGTTTTTGGGTCAATGTACGGGGGGGCGAGGCTCGCTTGACATCACTTCCCCCACCGGTACCTTTCCGCCGTGAAACCCCAGGAATCCCCCCGCCTGCAGCTCACCGTCCATTTCGACGGCGCGGGCTTCCACGGATGGCAGTTTCAGCCGGATCAGCGCACCGTGCAGGGCGAGTTGGAGGCTGCGCTTTCCCGGCTCGCGGACAGCCCCCGTACGGTCCTGGGTTCGGGCCGCACCGACACCGGGGTCCACGCCACCGGCCAAGTGGCCTCCGTGGACATGCCCGGACGCTGGACGCCGCAGGACCTCCACCGCTCCCTGAACGCCATCCTCCCCCGGGACATCTGGATCCAGGAAGTCCACCGGGTCCGATCCGACTTCCACCCCCGGTACGATGCGTTGTCCAGGACCTACGTCTACCGGGTGGGAACGCAGCCGGAATCCCGCTCGCCGTTCCATCGTCCGTGGTGCTGGGCGCTGTGCGAGGCCATGGACCCATCACTGCTGGACGCCGCCGCTGCGCACCTGCTGGGTGAGCACTCCTTCCTGGCCTTCGCCAAGGCCGGACAGCCGGAACGCGGCGATCGGTGCACCATCGCGGCGGCGGCGTGGGATCGCTGGGAGTTGGGCGTCCGGTTCACGATCACCGCCGACCGCTACCTCCACCACATGGTGCGCTATCTTGTAGGCACCATGGTCGAGGTGGCTCGCGGTCGACGGCCGCTCGAGGACCTTCCCGCCCTGCTCCGTTCCGAGCCGGGGTTGGAGACCTCACCCCCGGCGCCACCGGAGGGGCTCTTCCTCGCCCGAGTGGAGTATTCAGACGACGTGCGCATCCCCGACCCTTCACCACCTCCAGAAAAACGGAGCACGGCACCAGCATGAAGATCTTCCTCGATACCGCGGACCTCGACGAGATCCGCCGGGCCGCCGAAGCGAACCTCATCGATGGGGTGACGACGAACCCCTCCCTCATCGCTCAGGTCGCCGGGAAGCGGGACCCCAAGGAGATCTACCGGGAGATCTGCGAGACCGTGGACGGCCCGATCAGCGCCGAGGTCGTGGGTACCGACAAGGACACCATGCTGGTGGAGGGGCGCAAGCTGGCCGCCCTGCACGACAACATCGTGGTGAAGCTTCCTCTCACCGAAGACGGACTCAAGGCGTGCCGGACGCTGGTGGGTGAAGGGATTCACACCAACGTCACGCTCTGCTTCTCCGTATCCCAGGCGCTCCTCGCGGCCAAGGCAGGGGCGACGTTCGTGTCCCCCTTCGTGGGTCGAATCGACGATGTCTCCGGTGAGGGGATGCAGCTCATCCATCAGATTCGGCAGGTGTACGACAACTACGGGTACGCCACGGAGATCCTGGCGGCGTCCCTGCGGCATCCCATGCACGTGGTCGAGTCCATGCTCATCGGGGCCGACGCGGCCACCATGCCCCCCAAGGTCCTCTGGCAGCTGTCCAAGCACCCGCTCACCGACAAGGGACTGGACGGCTTCCTCAAGGACTGGGGAAAACTCGGCGCCAAGATCTGAGGCGAGGAGGAGGAGGAGACCGGCCATGATCACGAGGAGCGCGACGGGGCTGGCGCTGGTGTCCCTGGCATGGCTGTGCGCCTGCGCCCCGGACGGGTCGGGGGTGGCCAACACCGCGGAGGCCGCAGAGGGTTCCGCGGAAGCCCTGTCCACGCTGGCCCGGCCCCAGACCGCGGTCCCCTCCGGGGCCCAGACGGCGACCCAGGCCGTCGACGCCTCCCGTCAGACCGCCATCGTCCGGGCCGCGAGCGTGGTCGCCCCCGCCGTGGTCAACGTGAGCGTGATCTCACGGGAGCGCGCGCGGCCCCAGAGCATGTGGGAGAGCTTCTTCATGCCCCCGGGCAGCCAACGCCGGGTGGCAGGATTCGGGTCCGGCGTCATCGTACGGGCGGACGGCCTCATTCTGACGAACGACCATGTGGTGCGAAACGCGGAGAGGATCAAGGTCACCCTCTCCGACGGTCGTGACTTCGAAGCGGAGTTGGTGGGGACCGACCAGGTCGCGGACATCGCGGTCTTGAGGATCCGTGGGGAGAACCTGCCCGTCGCCCCTCTGGGGACCAGCGAAGGTCTCCTGATCGGGGAGTGGGCCGTGGCGATCGGAAACCCGTTCGCCAACTACTTCTCGGACGCGGAGCCCACCGTCACCGCCGGCGTGATCTCGGCGGTGGGGCGCAACCTGGTGCCGTCCTCGAACGAGGATGGCTTCTATCTCGGGATGATCCAGACCGATGCCACCATCAATCCCGGCAACTCGGGTGGTCCCCTGGTGAACGCCCTGGGCCAGGTCATCGGGATCAACGCCTCGATCTTCAGCCGCAGCGGTGGGAGCGAGGGCGCTGGTTTCGCCATTCCCATCGACCGAGCACTGCGCATCGCCGACGACCTGGTGGACCATGGAGAGGTGCGCCGGGCTTGGGTCGGGCTGGACGTCGAGCCCGTTGAGGCCGACGAGTGGGGCCGCACGCGGGGAGTCCGTGTGGCGCGCGTCGCTCCGGGATCCCCTGCGGACAGGGCCGCAGTCGAGGGTGGAGACCGACTCCTGGAGGCCAACGGACGCCCCCTGAGCACGCCACTGGACTTCGAGGCGACCCTGCTGGACCTGCGCGCGGGGGGTGCCCTGGAGCTCCGCCTGGAAGGGCAGCCGCGCCCCGTGCGTCTGTCCGCGGTAGCGCTGCCGTCCGTGACCGCGGAGCGGGTGACGGTCCTGCAGGACATGCAGCTGATCACGCTGACGCCCGAGATCAAGGCCGAGCGTGGGCTCGTCAGCGACGAGGGGGCGCTCATCGCCTCCATCTCGGACCAGTTGGGAGGCCAGTTGGGGCTCCAGGCCGGAGACGTTCTCCGGCAGGTGAACCAGGCGACAGTGGGCAGCGCGGAAGACGCCCGGCGTATCTTCGAAGGGCTGCGGGGAGAAGGACGGGTGCGCATCTGGGTGGAGCGCAATGGCGGTTACGTCGCCAGGGACCTCTATTGGCGACGGTAGACACCTGATGCTCCAAGCTCGAGCGACGCCCGTCGGAAGCAGGACATCGAGACCAGGAAAAGGAACGATTTGAACCAGACTCACGATCGATACGTCCACCCGCTCTCGGAGCGCTACGCATCCCGGGAGATGCAGGAGGTCTTCTCGCCCGCGCGCCGGTACGGCACGTGGCGCCGTCTCTGGCTCGCGCTGGCCGAATCCGAACAGGAGCTGGGGCTCGGCATTCCCACCGACGCGGTGGAGCAGATGCGAGGCGCGCTGGACACCCTGGATCTGGACAAGGCCGCCGAATACGAGCGGCGCTTCCGCCACGATGTCATGGCCCACGTCCACCTTTTCGCGGACGACGCGCCGGCGGCACGGCCCATCATTCATCTGGGCGCGACCAGCGCCTTCATCGGCGACAACACGGATCTGATCCTCCACCGCGAGGGACTGACCCTGGTTCGCGACCGCATCGTGCGGTGCATCGCGGCTCTGGCGGCCTTCGCCCGGACCCACGCCGAGCTTCCCACGCTGGGATACACGCACTTCCAACCCGCCCAGCCCACGACGGTCGGGAAGCGGGCGACCCTGTGGATCCAGGATTTCCTGCTGGACCTGGAGGAGATCGAGTTCCGCCTCGAGACGCTCCGTTTCCGGGGCGTCCGGGGCACCACCGGAACCCAGGCCTCCTTCCTGGAGCTGTTCAAGGGCGACCACGCCAAGGTCGACGCCCTGGACGCGGCGGTGGGCAAGCGGATGGGCTTCGAGTCGGCCTACCCGGTCAGCGGCCAGACCTACCCCCGGAAGGTGGACTACGCCGTCCAGGCCACCCTGGCCGGGGTAGCCGCGTCGGCGTCCAAGATGGCGCACGACCTGCGGCTACTCGCTCATCTCCGTGAGGTGGAGGAGCCGTTCGAGGCCGAGCAGATCGGCTCCTCCGCCATGCCGTACAAGCGCAACCCGATGCGGGCCGAGCGGATCTGCGCCCTGACGCGACACGTCATCACCCTGGCCCAGGACCCCGCGTTCACCGCGGCCACACAGTGGCTCGAGCGGACGCTGGACGACTCGGCGAACCGCCGTCTCTCCATCCCCGACGCGTTCCTCTCCCTGGACGGCGCCCTGGTCCTGGTGGAGAACGTCGCAAAGGGACTCATCGTCAACCCCGAGGTCATCCGCCGAAATCTGGCGGAGCATCTCCCTTTCATGGCTACCGAAACGATTCTCATGCACGCGACATCCCACGGCGGCGACCGCCAGGATCTACACGAACGCATCCGCCAACACTCCATGGCGGCAGCACATCGCATGAAGCACGAAGGCGCCGAGGCCGATCTCCTCGCCCGCATCGCCGCGGACGACGCCTTCGGTATGAGCGTGGAGCAACTCGACACGCTGGTGGACCCCCGCCGATTCATCGGCCGGGCGCCCGAACAGGTGGACCGGATGCTGAAGGAATGGGTCGCCCCGGTCCTGGAACGTTACGAGGCGGTGGCAGGTCGGGTGGCGGAGCCCGACGTCCGTGTCTGACGCGTCGAGGGAGGGCGCGGTGCTCCGTTCGGAGCTGCCTCTGAAGTTCCTGCATGGGGGAAAGGTCCGAGACGTCTACGAGGTCGATGCGGACACCCTGCTCATGGTGGCGTCGGATCGGGTCAGCGCGTTCGACGTGGTCATGGGCCGTCCCGTCCCGCGGAAGGGCGAGGTGCTCACGCTCATCACCGCGTGGTGGTTGTCCAAGCTGGGCGACCACATTCCTCATCACCTCCTGGCCGTCGACCCCGACGTCATCGTGCAGCGACACCCGGAACTCGCGGCGAGCCGTGACGGATGGGCGCGGCGCGCCATGCTGGTGAAGCGGACGCGCCCCGTTCTCGTGGAGTGCGTGGTCCGCGGCTACATCTCCGGCTCGGCCTGGAAGGAGTACCGCCAGAGCGGGACGTTGGCGGGCGAAGCCCTGGCGAAGGGCCTCCAGGAGTCCCAGCGTCTGGACCCACCCATTTTCTCCCCGGCCACCAAGGCCCAGGAGGGCGAGCACGACGAGAACATCACCTACTCCCAGGCCGAAGGGATCCTGGGGGCGGAACTGGCCGCACGCCTCCGTGATCTCTCCCACGAGATCTACACCTTCGGACGGGACGTGGCCGACACCCGGGACATCATCCTGGCCGACACCAAGTTCGAGTTCGGCCACGACAAGAACGGAGAGCTCATCCTCATCGACGAGGTCCTGACGCCCGACTCGTCCCGGTTCTGGCCCAAGGAGCACTACGCCGTGGGTCGAGGCCAGCCCTCCCTGGACAAGCAGCCGTTGAGGGACTGGCTGGACACGCTGGTCGACTGGGACAAGACGCCGCCGGCTCCCGAGCTTCCCGACGACGTGGTCGCGGCCATCTCGACCCGGTATCAGGACGTGTTCAAGCGCCTGACGGGCGTGAGCCTGGACGACTATCCGCTTCCCCGGTTCGGAGACGACACGTGAGGTTCGCCCGTGAAGGGATTCCCTTCATCGCTGGCGCGACCTTCTTGGCGGCCCTGGGCTGGACGGCCTGGGCCCTGGGCGTGGGTGGGCTCGCCTCGCAGCTCCTGGCCCCCGTCCTGACCGTCTCGGCCCTCTTCACGCTCTGGTTCTTCCGCAACCCCATGCATCCGGTTCCCGCCGATCCTTCGCTGGTGGTGGCACCGGGCCAGGGGAAGGTGATCGTCGTGGCGGAAGCCGACGAAGCCACGTACCTCGGTGGCCGTTGTCGGAAGATCTCCATCTTCCTGAGCGTCTTCGACGTCCACGTGCAGCGGGCCCCGGTGTCCGGAGCCGTGGAGCACCTGATCTACAAGCCGGGGGCGTACGCCGTCGCCTGGCTGGACAAGGCCTCCGACGAGAACGAGCAGGCGTCCCTGGGCCTGAAGACGGCGCATGGCAAGATCCTGGTGCGCCAGATCGCGGGGCTCATCGCCCGGCGCATCATCACGGACCCCGAAGTCGGGCAGACCGTGGGCCGTGGCGACCGCATCGGCCTGATTCGCTTCGGATCGCGGGTGGACGTGTTCTTTCCTCTGGAGTGGGAGGTCCTGTGCCAGGTCGGAGACCGCGTGGTGGTGGGGGTGACCCCCCTGGCCCGGCTCCGGTCGGAGGGCGCATCGTGAGCCCCCTGACGCCCAGGCGGGAGACGCTGCAGCGGGGGATCATCATCCTGCCCTCGGCGTTCACTTTGGGGAACCTCTTCTTCGGGATGCACGCAATCGTGGCGGCCTCCCGGGGTGACCTGGTGTGGGCGGGTTGGTACATCATCTTCGCCGGCATCCTGGACATGCTGGACGGCCGCATCGCCCGCTTCACCCGAACGGGCTCCAAGTTCGGAGCGGAGTTGGATTCCCTGGTGGACGCCATCTCCTTCGGTGTGGCTCCGGCCTTCATCATGTACCAGGTGTATTTCTCGGACACCCAGTGGAGTTGGGTGCTTTCGTTCGTGTACGTGACGGCCGTGGTCGTGCGCCTCGCCCGCTTCAACGTGGAGCAGGGCGGCGAGGCGAAGCGCTATTTCCACGGACTCCCGTCGCCGGCGGCGGGGATGTTCCTGGCGTCGTTCTATCCCTTCAGTCAGACGCCGATCTTCCAGGAGTATCTCGCCGATTTGCCATGGGGACGCATGACCGGCGTGGGGGTGGTGCTCCTCGGCGTCCTCCTGGTCAGCCACATTCCCTACGCCAAGGTGCCCCGCATCGGGCTCAAGACGGCCCGCGGGCTCGCGAACACGGCATTCATTTTGACATGCCTCTTCGCCGCGATCACGATTCCCCGATATTACTTCTTCACGTCCCTGTTCATCTACATCCTCTACGGTCTGGCCAAGTCGGTTCTCCTGGGTCTTCTGGACCGGCTCCCGGGGGGCGACCCCCTGCTGGACGAAGACGACGAGGACGACCACTCGGGACGCAACGAAGTCCGCATCCTGGACTATGCAGACCTGGGACCCCGCTCCGGTACCGGAGCTCCCGGCACCCAACGAGACGACTCTCAGGAGGACAAGGCTTGAGCCATTATCAGTTGGAGATCCGCGTGAAGCCCCGACCCGGGCTCCTGAACCCCGAAGGCAAGGCCATCCACCACGCACTCAACTCCTTGGGCTGGAGCGGCGTGGCCGATGTGCGGGTCGGCAAGGCGATCTACGTGGACATCGAGGCCGCGTCGGAGGAAGCGGCGGTGGACGCCGCCGAAGCCATGTGCCGAAAGCTGTTGGCGAATCCGGTCACGGAGGACTTCGAGGTGGCCCTGATGGGCGGAACGGGGGGCTCGGCCTCATGAAGGTCGCGGTAGTCACGTTCCCGGGCTCCAACTGCGACTACGACCTCTACAAGGCCGTTCAGCAGGTCGGTGGCGCGCCCTCGTTCATCTGGCACCGGGAACGCGGGCTGGACGGCTACGACGTCGTCATGCTGCCGGGGGGCTTTTCGTACGGAGACTACCTGCGGGCCGGCGCCATCGCCCGCATGAGTCCCATCATGGAGGACGTGGTCACCTACGCCAACCGGGGAGGTCCCGTCTTCGGCGTGTGCAACGGCTTCCAGATCCTCTGTGAGGCCGGGCTTCTGCCTGGGGCGCTCATCAGGAACGACACCCTGCGCTTCGAGAGCCGCGACGTGTTCCTCCGGGTGGAGCGCACCGATTCCATGTTCACCGCCGACTACGAGGCCGGACAGGTCCTGCGGATCCCCATCGCCCACGGCGAAGGAAACTACGAGGCCGACAAGGACACACTCGAGCGCCTCGAGGCCGAAGGCCGTGTCGTCTTCCGGTACGTGGACGCCGACGGGGCCGTGACCGACGAAGCGAACCCGAACGGTTCGTGGCACAACATCGCGGGAATCCGCAACGAGCAGGGGAACGTCCTGGGAATGATGCCCCACCCGGAGCGATCCATGGAGCCCCTGCTCGGATCCACCGACGGGTTGCCTCTCTTCACCTCCCTGATCAAGAGCCTGGCGGCGGCGAGCACCTAGTGTTCCGGTTCAGACGTTCATCACCCCATCGCATCGCAGAACCTCCGAAGCAAAGAGCTATCCCATCGTGAGCACGGCTGAGGGAACACCCCCCGCGGGAGTCATGAAAACCCACGTCGATCCCCGCCCGGGAGACCCGGACATCACCCCGGAGTTGGTGGCGGACCACGGACTCTCCCAGGACGAGTACCAGCGGGTCCTCAAGATCCTGGGTCGCACCCCGACGTTCACGGAGCTGGGAGTGTTCAGCGCCATGTGGTCGGAGCACTGCGGCTACAAGAACTCCAAGCGCATGCTGCGCCTTCTCCCCACCAAGGCGCCCTGGGTGATCCAGGGACCCGGAGAGAACGCCGGCGTCATCGACATCGGCGACGGGTACGCCCTCGCCTTCAAGATCGAGTCCCACAACCATCCGTCGGCCGTGGAGCCCTACCAGGGCGCCGCCACGGGCGTGGGTGGCATCCTGCGGGACATCTTCACCATGGGGGCCCGACCCATCGCGGTCCTGGATTCCCTCCGCTTCGGGGATCTGGACTCCGGCCGGGTACGCTACCTCCTCTCCGGGGTGGTCGCGGGAATCGGGGACTACGGCAACTGCATGGGGATCCCCAACATCGGGGGAGAGGTGGTGTTCGACCGCGGCTACGAGGGCAACCCCATCGTGAACGCCATGTGTCTCGGGCTCATGAAGCGCGAGGAACTCATCACGGCCGTGGCCAGCGGTGACGGCAACTCCCTCATGGCGGTGGGGGCTCGCACCGGACGCGATGGAATCCACGGAGCCACGTTCGCCAGTGAAGAACTGAGCGACGACGACGACGACGCCAGCCGGCCCCGGGTTCAGGTGGGGGACCCCTTCACCGAAAAGCTGCTTCTCGAGGCCAGCCTGGAACTCATCGCCTCCGGGGCCATCTCGGGCATCCAGGACATGGGCGCCGCGGGCATCACCTCCTCGGCCTCGGAGATGGCGGGCCGGGGTGGAAGCGGCGTGGACATCGACATGGCATTGGTGCCGGTGCGCGAGCCCGGCATGACCCCCTACGAGATCCTCCTTTCCGAGTCCCAGGAGCGCATGCTGGTGGTGGCCGAGCCGGGTCAGGAATCCGAGGTCCACCGCATCCTGGAGAAGTGGGAGCTGGAAGCGGCCGTCATCGGCCGTGTCACGGACCACGGGCGCTTCCGCGTCCTGGAAGGGGGTACCGTGGTGGCGGACATCCCGGCCCTGCCTCTCACGGAGGGGTGCCCCACCTATGAACGGGAAGGAGTGGAGAGCGAGGAGGTCAAGGCTCTCCGAGCCATGGATCTGAGCGAGCACGCCGAGCCCACCGGGGACCTCTCCGACCTCTTCCTCACCATGGTGGGGTCGCCCAACATCGCATCGAAGCGCTGGATCTTCCGGCAGTACGACACCACCGTGCGGACGTCCACCGCGGTGCGCCCTGGAGGCGATGCCGGCGTGGTGCGCATCAGGGGCACGCGGCGGGCCGTGGCGGCCACCACCGACTGCAACGGTCGCTTCGTGTACCTGGAGCCTGGGACCGGAGCCATGATCGCCATGGCCGAGGCCGCCCGGAACCTGGTGTGCGTCGGGGCGCTCCCTTCTGCCATCACCAACAACCTGAACTTCGGGAACCCCCTGAAGCCCCACATCTATCACCAGTTCCGGGAAGCGGTGCTGGGGATGTCCGACGCGTGCCAGGTGTTCGAGACCCCGGTCACCGGCGGCAACGTTTCGTTCTACAACGAGACCGACGGGCGGGCCATCTACCCCACCCCGGTCATCGGGATGGTGGGGGTGGTGGAGGACGTGGACCACATCACGGGGCACGCGTTCACCACCGAAGGGGACGCCATCGTCCTCCTGG
>DATHZE010000115.1:0-2531 GCA_035458765.1 Longimicrobiales bacterium | reverse complement strand
CGTACGAGCCGGGGGTAAGCACAACGACCTGGAGGAGGTGGGGAAGACGGCGCGTCATCACACTTTCTTCGAGATGCTGGGCAACTTCTCGTTCGGCGACTACTTCAAGAGGGATGCCGTTCGGTATGCGTGGGAGCTCATGACCGACGTTCTGGGTCTGGATCCGTCTCGCCTTTATGCCACGGTTCACCACTCAGACGACGAGGCCGCGGACCTCTGGGCCAATGAGGTCGGACTCGACCCGGCGCGCATCTTCCGGCTGGGGGATGAGGACAATTTCTGGCAGATGGCGGATACGGGGCCCTGCGGCCCCTGTTCGGAACTGCACTACGACCTGCGCGAGAGGGTTCCTGAAGAACAGACGACCGAAGAATTCGTCGCCGCCGGCGACAGGGGCGAGATCGTCGAACTCTGGAACCTGGTGTTCATGCAATACGACCGGGACGCCCAGGGGACCCTGCACGCCCTTCCGGCCCCGTCCATCGATACCGGAGCGGGACTCGAGCGGGTCACGGCGGTTCTCCAGGGTGTCGACTCGAACTACCACACGGACCTCTTCCTTCCCCTCCTGAAGCGCGTGGGCGAAGTCGTGGGCCGACCCTACGATCCGGCTCAGGACGAGAGCGTGAGCTACAGGGTCCTCGCCGACCATGCCCGGGCGGTGGCCTTCCTCCTTGCGGACGGGGTGTTCCCGTCCAACGAGGGTCGCGGCTACGTGCTGCGGCGCATCCTGAGGCGGGCGGTGCGTCATGCATGGCTCCTCGGCCTGCGGGAAGCGGCTTTGGTGCATGTGGTGGAGGCGGTGGTGGACACCATGGCCGACGTCTACCCGGAGCTCGAACAGCGGCGTGAGCACCTGCTCCAGACCACCCGTGGCGAGGAGGAGCGCTTCCTGGCCACCATCGAAGGTGGCATGGGTCGTTTCGACGAGTTGGCGCCGCAGGGAGGGGACACGGGATCACCCGTACCCGGTGAGGAGGTGTTCAAGCTCTACGACACCTTCGGATTTCCTCTGGACCTGACCGAACTCATGGCCGAGGAGCGCGGGTATGAGGTCGATGTCGAGGGCTTCGAGCGGGCCCTGGAGAAACAGCGTGCGCGCTCCCGTGCCGACCGCGTCGCGTCCGGCGTGGGTGTGGCAGACGACTCTGCCCTGGATGGGTGGAACGAGCTTTCGCCGCAGGACCAGGTCTTCGTCGGCTACGGGACGACCCGGGTCCGTACGGACGTGCTGGCGTGGCGCATGGAAGCCGGCGTTCTCGGGCTCGCCCTGAGGGACAACCCGTTCTACCTGGAAAGCGGGGGCCAGATCTCGGACGTTGGTGAAATTCGTGGGTCCGGATGGTCGATGGCCGTGGCCGACGTGCGGAAGGCAGGGGGGCGCACCGTCCTTTTCGGACCCGTGGAGGGAGACTTCCCGTCTGCTCCTGTCGCGCCCATGTCCGTGGAAGCCGTGGTACCCCCGGGCGTGCGGCGGGATACCGAGAGGAATCACACGGCGACCCACCTTCTGCACGGGGCCCTCCGGGCCGTCCTGGGAGAGCACGTGGTGCAGCGTGGATCCCTGGTGGCCCCCGATCGCCTGCGGTTCGACTTCGCGCACACGGCTCCCCTCACGTCCGACGAACGGGAGGAGGTGGAGGCCATGGTCAACCGCGGGATCTGGGCCGATCACCCGGTGGACATCGGGGAGCGCTCCTATGCCGACGCGGTCCAAGAGGGTGCCATGGCGCTCTTCGGGGAGAAGTACGGCGACGTCGTTCGCGTGGTGAGGATTCCCGGCGTGAGCATGGAGTTGTGCGGGGGGACCCATGTCCGTCATACGGGTGAAATCGGCCTGTTCCGCCTGGTGAGCGAGAGTGGGGTCGCGGCAGGGGTGCGCCGGGTGGAGGCGCTCACCGGGCCTGGCGCCTTCCAGTTCCTCAAGGAGCAGGAAGCGCGCCTGGAGGAGGCTGCCCGCTTGCTGAAGACGCAGCCCGCCAACCTGGGCCAACGGGCCGGCCAGCTCCTTGCCGAGAGGGCCGAGCTTGAAGGCCTGCTTGACGAGTTGAGGTCGGGGGCAGGGGCGGGTGAGACGGAGGTGGTCTCCCAGGTCATCGAGGTCGATGGAGTCTCAGCTTCCTACCGGGGCATCAGACTCAAGGCTCGTGGGGCCGACGATGCACGCAAATGGGGCGACGCCTTCCTCTCGTCGGGCGAGAGCGGCGTGGCCGTCGTCGGGGCGGAACTGCCCGGTGGGAAGCGAACCCTGTTTGCCTTCGTGACAGACGATCTGATCACCCGGGGGGTGCGGGCCGACGCGGTGGTGAAGGACGTCGCTCGCGTGGTTGGCGGAAAAGGCGGCGGCCGCCCCCACCTCGCCCAGGCCGGCGTCGAGACGCCGGAGGCCGTGGATGACGCGCTCAGGGCCGGTGTGGATGCCGTCCGTCGGCTTCTCTCCGAGGGTGTGTCCTGACCGTGGTGCGCGCCTTTCTCTCGGCGAGGACGCCGCCGGCGCCGGCGCCGCTGGCTGTTTGGCTGGAGCGTGTGCC
>DATHZE010000114.1:0-14044 GCA_035458765.1 Longimicrobiales bacterium | reverse complement strand
ACCCCTCCCGGTCACCGCGGAGCTGCGGGCCGCCCACGAAGACGAGGAAGTCGCCGAAGCCTCCACGGAAAACGAGGCCCGCCAGATCAGGGACCTCCTGGCTGAGATGCCTTTCCCCGATGAACTGCCGCCCTACCAGCTCCTCATGAGCGATGCCCTCGGCTTTCTCTGGGTGCAGGAGTACGTGGCCCCTGGGCAAACCGTGCCCGTGTGGACCGTCCTGGACCCCCAGGGTCACGCGGTGGCCCGTCTGCAGACGCCCGCCCGCACACGCCTCCTGGAGATCGGCGAGGACTACCTCCTGGGACTTTCCCGGGACGAGCTCGACGTGGAGACCCTGACCCTGTGGCCCCTGCGGCGGGGGACCTCGGCGCCCTGACCCGTCAGGTCCCCGCCCCGTGACGGACGCGCGGAAACGCGCGCCAGCCCTGTCGGAGTACGCGCGCTTTCGCGCGTTCGCGTAGCCATCGACAGGCGCTGACCGACGGCCAGAATGACGTAATTCGTTACACGACAGAGTCTTCCAGGCAACACAAAACGAGGGGCACGTCCCTTGTACCTGTTATGGGGCAAACGGAGGCGCAACGCCTCCGAGACCCATAGGAGGAAAGGATGAACGCCCCGACCAGCGCCTTCACGGCAGAAAGAAAGACCGGAACGGTTCCCCGGAGCATCGGGCTCCATGGGCGCGTGGCGGTGCTCTCCGCCATGGCGGGTGGGGTCGGCGTCGGCGGCATCCTCGTCGGGGCGATGACCCTCTCCGGACGCCTGAGCGGAAACGCCATCTTCGCCACGGCCACCGCCCTCTTCATCGTTGGCGCCTTCCTCGGCCTGATCCACGGCGCCGTCCTGGGCTACCTCGGACGCCCGGCGGGCGTTACGCCGAGGCGGGCTCGTGGCGACCTGGGCAGGGCCGCCCTCTACGCCATTCCCGGATTGTCGGTTGCATGGCTGGCCAGCATCTGGGTCGCCATGACCATCGTGGCCTTCTACACCGCCCGCACGGGCCCCATCGTAGGGGCGGCAGTGGGTTGGGTGGGAGCTGGCATCATCGTGGCGGTGGCGGGCGTTCAGGCCTTGCGGGCCCTGAAGAACGCCTACGCCCGGTGGCCTGAGCGGCGGGCGGGCACGCTCCTGGCGGGCGCGTCGTTCGCGGCGCTGCTCATGACGTTCCTGGCCGATCGGCCGGAAATCTGGGGTGTCCGGCTGAGGCTGACCGAGGTGGGGGCGGTGCTTCTCGCGGCCTTCCTGGCGGTCTGGGTGGCCGGTCCGGTGGTGACCGTGGCCCTGCGGTTGGCTCGCTCGGTTCCCTTCCCCCGCGCCATGGCGGGTCTCGGAACCGGACGCACCACGGCGAAGGACCTGGGCATCGGGCTCGCGGTCGGTGCGGTGGTAGGCCTGCTCGCGGTCCCGTTCACCGGCCCGG
Source organism: Longimicrobiales bacterium (assembly GCA_035458765.1). GTDB lineage: Bacteria > Gemmatimonadota > Gemmatimonadetes > Longimicrobiales > Gaopeijiaceae > SZUA-318. The sequence goes on along the minus strand of DATHZE010000114.1, from coordinate 12,618 downwards.
CAGCGCCCGCCGCCGTGGGCACCGTCGTGGTGAGCGCAAGCCAGGCTCTGGTGAACGAAGTCCTGCTGAGGCTCTTCCTGGTGACGTCGGTGGCATGGACGCTCTTGAGGTGGCACCGCCTGGACGTGAACGAGGCCCTGGTGGGTGCCGTCGTGGCCGCCACGCTGGTTCAGGTGCTCCTGTACGCCCCCGGCGCGTCCGCAGTGGGGTTTGCCAGCTGGACCGGCACCGCCCTCTTCCTGACGGTGGGGGTGGGCCTGCCCGCCGCGGCCTTCGGTGTCCTCTTCTGGCGGCGCGGTTTCGCAACCGCCCTCATCGCGGACGTCACGGCACTGGCCGCAATCGCACTCCTCGCGTGAACTCGCGCGCTCCGTACCCTGACCACGGGGGCCCCGGCCAAGGCCGGGGCCCCTTCGGCGCGTCCACCGACTCACTCCGGGCGCGGGCAGCCGCGACCCCTCGGCCCCTAGTGCTCGAAACCGTCAGCGGGGCGCGCAGGAACGCGCGACTACCCCTGGGCCGTCGACAGTGCTTGTGCTATTTTTCACATGAAGCTTTCAGCTTCGTTTTTTCGCACGATCACCGCCGTGGGGTCGGAAGAAGATGAGCTGGGTACGACGTGCCCGCTCCCTCCCTGTCCGGGGAAAACTACTGATCACCGTCCTGGGTGCCGCGGCAGCGGTCCTGGGCGCTTCCACATACCTCTCCTTTCGGTACTGGGAGAACGAGGCCCTGGCGTCTGCGCAGCGCCAGGCCCTCCTGGCCGCCGCATCCACTCAGGCGACCCTGGAGTCGGCGATCCGCTTGGGACGCCTGGCCCCCGCCCACCACGCCCTGACGCGGCTTCGGGAAGAAGGCGACATCACCCTGGCCCGAGTGTACGACCGGGACGGTCGGATCCTCATCTCCGCGGACCACTACGAAGAGGGAACGCGCTCTCCCTCGGTCTTCATCCCCAACGCGTCCGAGCTTCCCCGCTCGGGGATCGTCAAGGCCGTCGGCGACGGTGACGCCGTCCGAGCCTACCTGCCGGTGGCCATCCCCGAACCCGGTGTCCTGGAAATCGAGTTCTCCGTTGCGCCCACCATGGCCGCCATGGAGCGCGGGGCCCGCCTGGGGATGGGACTCATGGCGGTGTCCCTTCTGGCCGTGGGCATCGTCGTCGTGACCATGTTCGAGCGCGAGGTGGTGCGACCACTCCACCGCATGGACATCCTCCTGCGCACCGGGTCGAAGCGACCGGACGCTGACGCCATTCCGCGCAACGAGCTCCATCATCTGGAGCAGTCGGTAACCCATCTCCTGGAAAAGGAACGAGCGGTGGAGGCGCTGGCTGCGGACAAGGACCGCCGGCTGGCCGCCCAGGAGGGGTTGGCGGAAGTCGGTGAGCTCGCCGCCGAGATGGCCCACGAATTCAAGCGTCCCCTGGCATCCATCCGGACAGCGGTCTCCGTCCTCCAACAGGAGTACGAGCTGGACAAGGGCGGCAGGGAGGTCCTGGACGCGGCCAACGCCCAGCTCGAGCGCTTGCACGAGACCATGCAGGACCTCTTCTCCCTGGCCAAGCCCCTGGTCGCTGCGGAGGGCTCGGCCGAACTGCGGGAGATCCTCGACGATGCCCTCTCCGAGCTGTCCGGGCTCCCGGGCATCCAGTCGGTGGAGGTGCACCGAACCTACGGCGCCGTGGCGGTGCGGGTCCCAGGAGATGCGCGCAGGCTGCGGCAGGCCTTTCTCAATGTCCTGGCCAACGCAGTGGAGGCGACTCCGGGGGGCGGCCACATCACCGTGAGCGCCCACGTCGGCCCTGACGCGGTGGAGGTGGCCATCACGGACACGGGCCACGGCCTGGAGCCCCAGGAAGTGGAGCGAGCCCTGAAGCCCTTCTACTCCACCAAGCCGTTGGGCACGGGCCTGGGCCTCCCGCTGGTGGCCCGCATCATCTCGGCCCACCGGGGCGGACTCGCCATCGAGAGCCGCGTCGGCCGGGGCACTACGGTACGCATCACCCTCCCGGTGGTGTCCACACCGGCAGGCAAGGGAGCCTGATCATGGCCGACCGCATTCTTCTCGTGGACGACGACGACCTCATCCGGACAGTGGTGGAGGAGCGGCTCAAGCGGCGCGGCTATGACGTGTTGGCCGCCGCCTCCCTCGCCGAGGCCAGAAAGGCGCTCAAGGGAGGGTTTCCCGACGCGGCCCTCCTGGACATCCGGCTCCCTGACGGAAACGGGACCGAACTCCTGGAGGAGCTCACGGCCGAGGAAGCGGTTCCCTGTGTCATGATCACCGCCCACGCCACCATCGAATCCGCCGTGGAGGCGCTGAAGAAGGGCGCCCAGGACTACCTGGAGAAGCCGTTCTCCCTGGACCGCCTCGAAGCCACGTTGGAGGCTACGCTGGAGCGGACCCGGCTGCGCCGGGAAGTCCGCGCCCTGCGCCGGGCCGGCGGCGTCCGGGGCAACGTCATCGGGTCGAGCCCAGCCATGCGCCAGGTGCTCACCCTGGTGGAGCGCATCGCCCCGGCGGAGACCGCCACCGTTCTGCTCCTGGGCGAAACCGGGTCCGGCAAGGGCGTGTTGGCCCGCCTCATCCATGACATGAGCCCACGGGCGGACCGACCCTTCGTCAGCGTGACGTGCTCGGCCTTGGCCGAGTCCCTGATGGAGTCGGAACTCTTCGGCCACGAAAAAGGCGCGTTCACCGATGCCAGGACCCTGAAGCGGGGGTTGGTGGAGGTCGCCAGCGGAGGGACGCTCTTCCTGGACGAGATCGGAGAGCTCTCCCTGGCGCTCCAGAGCAAGCTCCTGGGCTTCATCGAAGACAAGACGTTCCGCCGCGTGGGGGGCACCGACGACCTCAAGGCCAACGTGCGGGTCATCACCGCCACCAACAGGCGCCTGGAGGAGGAGGTGGCCGAAGGCAACTTCCGCGAGGACCTGTTCTATCGCCTCCGCGTCCTCCCCATCGAGTTGCCGCCGCTGCGTCACCGCGTATCGGACATCGCCGTCCTCGCCACCACCTTCGTCGACCGCTTCAACAAGGAATTCGGGAAGAAGGTGAAGGGGGTCACGCCCGAGGCCCAGGCTCTCCTCGAGCGGTACCGATGGCCCGGAAACGTCAGAGAGCTTCACAACGTGGTGGAGCGCGCGGTGCTGCTCACCGAAGTGGACGAGGTGGACGTCGACTCCCTGCCCCCGGAGGTGCGACAGGGGGACGACGCGGCGAGCGATGGCCAAGGGGGCTTCACCCTGGGTCCGGCCGGACTCGACATGGAAGAACTGGAGCGAGGGCTCCTCGCGGAGGCCTTGCGCATCGCGGAAGGAAACCGCACCGAGGCCGGCCGCCTCCTCGGCCTCAGTCGTCACCAGATCCGAAACCGCCTGAAGAAGTACGGAGTGGAATCTTGAGAAGCCCCTTCCCCCCGGCGCCGGCGCTGATGGCGCTCCTCGTTGCGGCGGCGTGGACGCCGCCGCCGGCCGTCGCCCAGCAGGAAAGACCTTCGTGCCAGTCATGCCACGGGGAGTTGGAGTTCCTTCGCCAGCACGTGGCCACCCTTCCGGACGCGGAGCGGCTGTACGCTCCCGCGGAGTTCCTGGCGAACTCGGCCCACGCATCCATGACGTGCGCCGACTGCCATACCGGCTTCCGGAGCTACCCGCATCCCGACCCGGCCTCCACGCGCACGTGCGCCTCGTGCCACCCCGAGGCATCCGACGCCTGGGAGGGCGGCCTCCACGCCCTGGACGGGGGGGCCACCTGCCAGGACTGCCACGGCACCCATGACGTGCTGTCCAAGGCCGTCCTGGAGAGCGCGGGCGGAGCGCGGGCAGTCCGGCTGGCCTGCGGGTCGTGCCACTACGAGGCCGGTGCGGCCGAAGTGGACCCTCACGCCGACTCCGTGTCCTGCGCGGCCTGCCATGCTCCCCATGGAACCATGCCCACCGAGGATGACCGGAGCTCCATCCATCCGTTGAACCAGGCGGCCACCTGCGGCGCTTGTCACGAGGACGTCTCCGCCGCCTGGTCCGGGGACGCCCACGGTGCCGCCGTGGCGCCACTGGCCCTGCCGGGCGGCCGCATCCCCGAAGGGGCGTCCAGAGCCGAGCCCCCGACGTGCAGTGCCTGCCACGGATCCCACGACATGCTGGTCCCCTCGGACCCGACCTTCGGAGCCGAGCTCACGGAACGCTGCGCCCACTGCCACGAGCCCTACCGCGAGAGTTGGGCCGATTCCTACCACGGGCAGGCGGCCACCTTGGGTTCGCCAACCGTGGCGACGTGCGCGGATTGCCACGGCACCCATGGGATCTACTCCAGCGCGGACGCACGGTCTCTGGTGAGCGGGGAGAGGCTCCTGGAGACCTGTCAGACGTGCCACCCGCAGGCCACCGCCGGCTTCGCCCAGTTCCAACCCCACGCGGACCACAACGACAAGGAGCGGTATCCCTTCGTCTACTGGTCGTACCACCTCATGACCGCGCTGCTCATCGGGGTCTTCCTGGTCTTCGGGGCCCACACGTTCCTGTGGCTGGTCCGGCTGGGGATCGACGCCGTCCGAGGCACACCCCACAGCGCGCACCACGACGTCGGAGGCTGACCCATGCCCGTCCCAGTTCCCGAGGCTCCCCTCCACCTCGACTCGGCCCAACGGGGCGAGGGCCCCTTCATCTGGCGGTTCACGTTGTATCACCGCCTGACCCATGCCGCGGTGATCGTGTCGTTCTTTCTCCTGGTCATCACGGGCCTTCCCCTCCGCTTCAGCGAGGCGTTCTGGGCTGGCCCCCTGATGGGTCTCCTGGGCGGGGTGGCCATGGCGGGGATCCTGCACCGCATCGGCGCGGTCATCACGTTCGGCTACTTCGGCGCCCACCTGTTCTATCTCGTGCGAAAGCTGGTCCAGGCGCCGGACCCCATGAAGCTCTTCTGGGGCCCGGACTCCCTGGTGCCCCAGCCACGGGACGTGGCGGACTTCTGGAACCAGGTGCGCTGGTATTTCGGACGTGGCCCCAGACCCCGCTTCGCCCGCTACAGCTACATGGAGAAGTTCGACTACTTCGCAGTGTTCTGGGGCGTGGCCATCATCGGAGGCTCCGGCCTCATGCTCTGGTTCCCCGAGTTCTTCGCTCGTTTCGTGCCGGGTTGGGTCTTCAACGTGGCGACCATCGTACACGCCGACGAGGCCCTCTTGGCGTCGGGATTCATCTTCACCATCCACTTCTTCCACGTCCACTTCCGCCCGGAGAAGTTCCCACTGGACGCCGTCATGTTCACCGGACGGGCCACCCGAGCCTACATGGAGGAGGAGCACCCGGTGATCCTCGACCAGATCGACAGTCATGCCGGAAGTGCTCCGTCCATGGATCAGATCACCGATACTCCGGCGCCTCCCCCTTCGCGCCGGGCCTCTCTCGTCGCGGCCGCCCTCGGATTCCTTGCGGTAGCCATCGGCATGGCCCTCACCGGGATGATCCTATGGGCCGTTATCCTCTACTGATCCTGGTGGCTGTGGCGGGGTTCGCATGCGAGCCGCCGCCACCCCGACTGACGTCCGGAGACCCACACGGCGACCTGTCCTGCGCCGAGTGCCACCAAGGGGGGTTGGCCGACCGGTCCGTCGCGTCGGTTCCCGAGACGTCGTGCATGAGATCCGGATGCCACGCCGACGCCGTCCCCACCGAGGTGACCCTGGCTTCGGTACGCTTCAAGCACTGGGAGCACGGGTCCACCGGCCCGACGGGGCTGTCGTGCGCGGGGTGCCACGAACACAAGGCCGGGGGCGAGCCTCTGACGGCGGGCGCGGAAACCTGCGGCCTCTGCCACGCCGACGCTCTGGCGGGCTCCCGGGGCGAGGATTGCCGCCTCTGCCACGCGACCCCCAACCATACGGGGTCCACGAGCCAAGGCGTGGCCATTCCCCACGAGGGACTGCCATGGATCGAGGGCGGGTGCCTCCGGTGCCACTACGCCGTGTCCCGTCCCGTGCACGAGGTCTCCCTGAGCCGGTGCGGCCAATGCCACGACGATGTGGCACGGGCCACGGCGGAAGGGATCGGCGAAGATCTCCACCCGCCGCATTCGGGGAACGCCTGCAGCACGTGCCACGACGAGGACAACCACCGCATCGAAGCCATGAGCTCCGCGGTCGACCTGCAGTGCGTCTCGTGCCACGCGAACGAGCACGGCGTCGACGTGGACCACGCGTGGGTCAACCCTTCCACCTGCGAATCCTGTCACGCCGCCGTCCACCAGGGCCCACAGCGTCTTGTGCTGGGTATCCTCCCCGAGGTACAGGCGACGACGCCGTCGAACCACTTCATGGACGGGCTCACCTGCCGATCGTGCCACATCCCTTCCGCCGGCTCCGACGACAACCGGAGGCTCGGAACTTCGGAGGCCTGTGTTCAGTGCCACCGTCCCGAGTACGCCACCGTACTCCGGTGGTGGAGTCAGGGGATCGACGAGCGGTTGCGCTTGGTGGACCGATACCTGACGGGGGCGGAGCGCGCCGTGCAGGGACGTGGAGCCGACGACCCCGGGGTGTTGGCCACCACGCGTGCGCGCAGCCAACTCGACCTCGTGCGGACGTCAGGCGGTCAGCACAATCTGCCTCTGACCCACCGCATCTTCGAGGACGCTCTGGCCGGCGCGGAAACCGCGTACAGGGCGGCGGGCGGAAGTGTGCCGCCGGCGCCTCAGCTGGGGAGAGCCCCGCGGCAGGGTATTTGCGCCTACTGCCATTACCGGATCCAGGAGCCCGGGATGTCCGACGCCATGGACGACGCGTTCCACCGGGAGGTACTGGGGGGGAGGTAGGGCTTCGCGGGCGGACGGGACGAACGAAGGGGCGGCGGAGCCGAGCTCCCCCGCCCCTTTCCCACGGTGGACAGCCGACCCGGTCTAGTCGGCGCTGCCCACGCCCACCTGCTGCTTCATCCAAGCCGTGGAGACCGACTTGGGTCGGGTGATGGGCTCGTTGTTCGCCCTGCTCATGATGAGCTGAGAGCAGATTCCCATGGCCCGGCTGACGCTGAAGAGCACCGTGTAGTAGCGCATCTCCTTGATGCCGAAGTGGTACAGGAGCGCGCCGGAGCCCGCGTCCACGTTGGGCCACGGGTTGGCGGCCTTTCCGTGCTCCTGGAGAACCCTGGGCACGACCTCGAAGGCCACGTCCACCGTCTTGAAGACCGGGTCCTCCGGGAAGTGCTCCTTCCCGAAGGCGTGGAACGCGGTGAAGCGGGGATCGGTGGCCCGGAGCACGGCGTGCCCATACCCGGGCACGACGCGACCGCTGTTGAGCACCTCCCAGGTGTACTCCTCCATCTCCTTGTGCGTGGGAGCCCCGCCGAAGCGGTCCATGACCCCGAGCACGAACTTCAGGCACTCCTGGTTCGCCAGGCCGTGGAGGGGCCCGGCCAATCCGGCCAACCCGGCCGCCACCGCGTAGTAGGGGTCGGACAGCGCCGACGCCACCACGTGCGCAGTAAACGCGCTCACGTTGCCCCCTTCGTGGTCGCTGTGGAGGACCATGTAGAGGCGCATGAGGTCGAAGAACTTCGGGTCATCGACGCCGAGCATGTGCGCGTAGTTCGCCGACCAATCCAGCTTCGGATCGGGAAGGATCAGGTCGCCCTTGTCGTACCGGATCCGGTACACCCCCGCGGCGAGGGACGGGAGCTTCGCCAGGAGGTTCAGACTGTCGTCCAGAGCAGCCTCCCAATACTCGTCCTTCTTCATCCCATCGTCGTACCGCCGCCTGAAGACCGACTCCTCCTCCAGGGTGGTGATGGCGGTGATGAGCATGTCCATGGGGTGCGCCGTGTGGGGCATGTCCTTGAGGACCTTCCACACGTACTCCGGCACCTCGGACCTGGCGAACAGATTCTGTTTGAGGTGGGCCAGTTCCACGTCGTTGGGAAGGCGCCCCACCACGAGGAGGAAGAAAATGTCCTCCGCGGTCTTGTCGGCCAGTTGGTCGATGGGGATTCCGCGTATCATGAGACCCTGGTACGGATCCACCAGGGACGTATCACAAACCAGCCCCTTCACCCCGCGCATGCCTCCGTAGGCCTGCCTGACCGTCACCTGAGAGATGACGTCATCCCCGTGTTCACTGATGAGTTCGGCGATCTCCTGACGCATGATCGGCACGCGTTGGGCGAGGGCCTCTCGGATGTTTGACATAGGCACCTCCTCACGGCTCGTCGGAGCCGCCGGGTGAGGTCCCTTGGGCCCCGGATCTGGATAATGAAGGGCCGCGATCGCAGCCCTAGGTGGGCAGAGTAGCACGTGAAAGTTGTCGGGGAGTCTTCTCCCGTTGCAGTGGGAAAAATCTGGCAATGGGAGTGGGGAAATTTCCCTTCGGGGGTGATCCCGAGGCGCCCCGGGTCCCTCCGCCCGTGGGACCGATCAGGGACGGAGGACGACCTTGGTCCACCCTTCCTCCCGGGCGGCGAAGCGCGCATAGGCGGCAACCCCCTCGGAAAGGGGGAGCCGATGGGAGATCAGGGTGCCGATCCGATGCTGGTCCCGAGCCGCCAACGCCAGGGAGGCCTCCATGTAGTGGCGCGCCGGACAGCGCCCCGACGCGTAGTGGAGATTGCGGTCGTAGATCTCGCCCGGGGACAGGGCCAGATGAGGCTCGGTGTGGACGCCCACCGCCGCCAGCCGCCCTCCGAGGCGGAGAAGGTCGGCCGCCAGACGAGTCGCCGCCGGGGACCCCACGGCTTCGATGGCGGCGTCCGCTCCCCGACCCTGGGAACGCTCGCGGACCACCGCCAACGGATCGCCCGCGGAGAAGTCGGCGGTCGTCGCACCGAAGCTCTCCGCGACGGCCAGCCGGGAAGGAACCTGGTCCACGGCAACCACCTCGCGGGCGCCGCGCTCCCGGGCCGTGAGGATGGCCAACAGCCCTACCGGACCGCATCCCACCACCACCACGAGGTCCCCCTCGCCAACCCGTGCCATATCCGCGCCGAACGCCGCCGTGGAGAGAACGTCTCCGGCCAGCAGCGCCACCGCGGGGTCCAGGCCATCGGGGACGGTCACCAGGGTCCCCTCGGCCAAGGGGACGCGCACCAGTTCCGCCTGGGCGCCGTGAAGGCCCCTGCCCTCCTGCACCCACCCGAACAACTGCCCGCTCTCGCAACGCGCCGTGAGCCCGACGCGACAGTAGAAGCAGACGCCGCAGCTGGTGCTGAAGGGGGCGACCACGACCTCCCCGACCTGGAAGCGGCCCACGTCGGCCCCCACCTCCACCACCTCCCCCAGGAATTCGTGCCCCATGACGGTGCCTGGATCAAGGCCCCGTTCCCGTCCGAAGTACGGGTGCAGGTCCGAGCCGCAGATGCCGGCTGCCCAGACGCGCACGATGACGTCGGAGGGAGCCTGAAGAACCGGATCAGGTACCCGCTCGAAGGCCAGGGTCTCGATGTCCTGGAAGGTGATGGCGTTCATACGAGGAAGATGGGCAACCACCCCGTGGCCGGCGAGAGCCTTGCCGGCGGGGACCTGCTGTGGGGACCCGACCCGCCGCAATCGTCCGGCATGAGCATGCCGTCCCGTAGCCCCCGGCGCCGCCTCGTCCTGGGCGCCCTCGCTTCCTGCCCCCGTAGGGCTCCCCCCGACCCGATTCGGCTCCTCTCGCGCGGTAGAGGTGGTCGGGAGGTCGGCACCCACCGTACTTTGTCGCCGCGCCATCCGGTCCGACCTGTTTGACCCTGACGAGGTGCCCATGTCCCGTACAACGCTCCAGCGCGCCGCCGCTCCCCTCCGGTTCGCCCCGGTGCTCGTCCTCTCCCTCGCGTCCCTCTGCGCTCTCCCTGGCGCCGTGACCGCCCAGGGCACGCCCCTGCCCTCCATCGCGGAGAAGACCAGTGGAACCCAGAAGATGGAGGGGCTCTTCAACCTGTACTGGCAGGAGAACACCGGAACCATGTTCTGGGAGATCGGCGACCTGGACACCGAGTTTCTCTACTCGGTCTCCATGGGCTCCGGCCTGGGCAGCAACCCCATTGGCATCGATCGCGGCCAGGTGGGGGGAGCCTCCGTGCTGAAGCCCATGCGGATCGGGCCCCGTGTCCTCCTCATGGAGCCGAACTATTCCTTCGTCGCCAACAGTGAGAATCCCATGGAGGTGGCGGCGGTGAGGGACGCGTTCGCGCCCTCGGTCCACTGGGGCTTCGACATCGTGGCGGAGTCGGACGGCCACGTGCTCGTGGATGCCACGGCGTTCTTCCTCCGCGATGCCCGCGGTGTGGTGGAGCAGATCGCCCGCAGCGGGCAGGGACGCTTCCAACTCGACAGGACCCGGAGCGCCATCTATCTCCCCTCCACGAAGTCCTTCCCGGAGAACACGGAGGTGGAGGCGATCCTCACGTTCACCAGCAGTGAGCCGGGGCGACTGGTCCGGGGCGTCGCTGCCTCGGGCGACGCCATCACGCTCCGTGAACACCACTCCTTCATCCGGCTCCCGGGTCCCGGCTACCAGGCGCGCATCGCGGACCCCCGCATCGGCGTCAGCGGACCCAACGTGGCCGACTACGCCACGCCCATCGACGAGGACATGACCGTCCGCCTCGCCGCCCGCCACCGGCTCCATCGGAAGACGCCGGGCACCGGCCCGTCGGAAGCCGTCGAGCCCATCGTCTACTACGTGGATCCCGGTACGCCCGAGCCCATCCGCAGCGCCCTGGTGGAAGGCGCCAGTTGGTGGAACCAGGCCTACGAAGCGGCTGGCTTCATCGACGCTTTCCAGGTGAAGGTCCTGCCCGACAGCATCGATCCGCAGGACATCCGCTACAACATGATCCACTGGACCCACCGGCAAACCCGGGGCTACTCCTACGGCAACTCCATCGTGGACCCGCGCACCGGCGAGATCATCCGAGGCGTGGTGAACCTGGGAAGCCTTCGCCTCCGCCAGGACTACCTCCACGGGCAGGGCATGGTGGCCCCGTTCCCCGGCGGCATCTCCTCCGACGACGGCGGGGGCTGGTTCGACAACGACGCATTCGACTCCTGCGATCTGGCCTCGGCGCCGGACTTCGACTACCTGACCCAGGTGGCAAGCGGCTCGGACGCCTTCGAGATGGCTTTGGCCCGGGTTCGGCAACTTTCGGCCCACGAGGTCGGGCACACGCTGGGCTTCCCCCACAACTACATCGCCAGCGCGTACGGCCGCGAGAGCGTCATGGACTATCCCGCGCCGCTGGTGGAGATCGACGCCAACGGGGACCTGGACCTGTCCAACGCATACCTGCGCCGCATCGGAACCTACGACAAGCTGTCGGTCGACTATCTGTACCGTGAATTTCCCGAGGGCACCGACGAGAAGGCGGCGTTGGAGAACATCGTCCGTGGCGGGCTCGACGCGGGTCTGCGGTACGTCGGACACACGAACAACAACTTCATCGGCGCGGGCCATCAGTACGCCGGCGTGTGGGACAACGGCGCGAACCTGGTGGATCACCTCAAGACCGAGATCCGCATCCGCCAGATCGGACTGGACCGGTTCGGGCCGGACATGATCCGGACCGGCGAACCCCTGTCCAAGCTGGAGTTCGTTCTCCTTCCGCTGTACATGCACCACCGCTTCCAGCTGCGCTCGGCCGTGGAGAGCCTGGGCGGAGCCGACTATCGGCCGGCGGTGAAGGGTGACGGCCAGACGCCCATCACCATCGTCCCGGGGGAAGAACAGCGGGACGCCCTGGAGACGGTCCTGTCCACGCTCACGGTGGACTTCCTGGCGCTCCCCGAGCGCATCGTCTCGTTGATTCCACCGCAGGCCGATCGGCACGGCCAGGGGGAGTCGTTCCCCGGCCATACCGAGCGCTTCTTCGATCCGTTGGGGGCGGCCGAAGCGGCGGCGGACTTCTCCGTCGGAGAGATCTTCCAGCCCCAGCGCATGGCGCGCCTGGAGGTCTTCGGCGGCATGGGAGACTATCCGGATCTCGCGGAGGTTACCGACCGAGTGATCCAGGCCACCTGGGACGCCCAACGTCCCGGAGACGGCTACCACCAGAAGGTGCAGAACATCATCCAGCGGGCGGTCGTGGATCGCATGATGCAGCAGGGCAGCATGGCCGGGAATCCGACGGAGGTGAGGGCCATCCTCACGGACCGCCTGGACCGCCTCGCGGCTCGCATCGACGGGATGAGCCAGGCCTCTCCTCACGCCAAGATGGTCGCGGCGGACATTCGCCGGTGGCAGGCCCGCACCGAGGACACGGTGCCCGGGCCGAAGCTGCAGATGCCGGCGGGCGACCCCATCGGTGGAGGAGGGAGCAGCCGGTAGGAGCGCCCCCCATACCTTGAGGCCCCCGTCCACGCCCCTGCCGCTCGGAGCCCCCTCGTTGCCCTCGTTTGACGTCGTCGTCTTGGGCGGCGGCCCCGCCGGATACGCCACCGCGTCGGTTCTGGCACGGTGGAGCCATCGCGTCGCCATGGTGCGCCCCTCCCGTCCCCCCGCCGGACCCCTGGCCGAGTCCATCCCCCCGTCGGCCGGCAGGCTCCTCGACGAGGTCGGCGCCCGCGATGCCCTGGACCGGGGCAACTTCGTGCGGAACGCGGGCAACACGGTCTGGTGGGCGGGGGAAGAAGCCCGCACCGAGGTGTTCGCCG
>DATHZE010000113.1:0-4224 GCA_035458765.1 Longimicrobiales bacterium | reverse complement strand
GTCGCCCCGTAAGCGAATCGATGCCCGTAAAAGGAGACCCCGACGCCGGGTCCGGCCAGCTTGACGCGAAGACCCTCCTGGGCCACCGAAACGCCCGGGAGCCCGACACAAGCCACAAGCACCGCACCCAGGACCCTGGAGCACCTGATCACGGACGATCAGCCGTCGCCCTGCGCGGCCCGGATGTGGCATTGGCCGCAGGCGTCGAGGGCGATGTCAAAGGCGACGCTGCCCTCGTGACAGCGCCCGCAGCCGCGCTTCGAGTGGGCATCCTCCTGGGAGAGGATGGTGGCGCCCCGGACCATGGGGAACGGGTCCTCGTGGCACGCGCGGCAACGGAACCGCAGGCGGTGCTGCCCGTGGGGGAACGTGGCCGGCGGATAGGCCCCACCGAGTTCCATTCCCCGAAAGGCTCCCCTGGCGTTGATCGAGTCCCCGCCCTCGCCCCTGACCATCTGGATCGTCTCCCCCAGCGTCTTGGGCAGCCTTCCAGGCGGGAGATCAGCAGCGGTCTCGTGGCATCGCTCGCACGCCTGGATGGGGAAGGCGACAGGACCGTGGCAGTAGCCGCAGGACGACGATTCGTGGACCGTCCGCCGATCGAGGGAGGATTTCCCTCCCCTGTAGACGCGGGGATGACAGCTTCGGCAGTCGAGCCAGTCCTTGTGCGCCGAGTGAGGAAAGTACGCTTCCGGCCCCGTGCCGTCCGACAGGTAGAGGTCGTAGGAGAATTCACCGGCGGAGTCTCCGGCCTCCTCCAATCCTGCCGCCACCGCCCGGGGTCGGATGACACCCGACCGCAGGGCCCTCACCCAGTCCACCCCGCCGCTGTGGTCCGTCGGAAGAAGTCCCAGGACACTGTCGGGGTCGGTAACGCCTTCGATGGCCGGTGGTGGGAGTGGAGGTGGCTTGAGCGCCAGCTGCTCGAGCAGTTCCGGCGGGAACTCGGCGGACCGCTCCGGCCCGGTGCTCTCGGGAATGTCGAGGAAGACCTTGGCCGCCGCCATACATCCCGTGAGCCCCGTAACCAGAACCAGCGGGAAGACCAGGCCCGGCCATGCGCGAATCACGATCCGGTCGCCGGCCTCACGAACCCGTACACGTTCAGACGGTCGGGGCCGTATTGGTTGGTGACGAGGATGAGGTACTCCAACTCGAAGCGTGGGTCCACGTAGTCCCGGAACGGCTCGATGCCCTCGTAGACGAGGCGCACCTTCGCCGGCAGGTACATGTTCCCCAGACCTGTGTAGGGTCCGCCGAACGACATGAGGAGGCGGCCCTCGGCATCGAAGATCTGGACGTTCTCGAAGCCGGCGTCGGTCACGTAGATCCGCCCTTCGCGGTCCACCGCCAACCCTTTCGGCCGGACGAACTGGCCGGGGCTGTCCCCGTAGGATCCAAGGATACGCACGAAGGTGCCGTCTTCGCGGTAGATCTTGACGTGGAATTCCCCGAAGTCCGTGACGTACACCAGTCCCCCCTGGACCCACACGTCCGTGGGCTGGCGCAGCGGGGGCCGCCCCGGGCCACCCTCGGGGAATGACCGGAGAAGCCGCCGGGTCGTCAGTTCGTACACGCGTATCTTCGCGGGACCCAGGTCCGCCACCCACAGGCGGTCCCCCTCCACGAAGACGTCCGAGGGACGGGCCTCGGGCTCCCCGAAGCTGTCGACGTAGCTCCCGGTCGAGTCGAAGACCACGACCTGCCCTCGCTTGACGTCGGCCACGTAGAGGTCCCCCGTGGCGACGTCCACCGCGCATCCCACGGGGGTCTCCAGCGCTCCCAGACCCCGGGGGCGGCGTGCCGTCAGATTGCGGGTTCCGGAGTCGATGACATAGAAACCCGGAAGTTCCGTGTCACAGACGAAGAAGCGCCCCTCGTGATAGTCCACTCCGAACGGCCGCTCCAGGAAAAGCACGTTCGCGTCCTGCTCGGTGACGAGGGATGCAAGACCGCCGGATCTCCCACCGAGGTCGCGTTCGTTGCTTATGGTGAAGAGGAATTGGACGCGCGTGGTGTCCGGCGGCGGCGGAAAAACGATCAACTCCTCCGACACGCGGCCGAACCGGCCCGTCGTGGCACATGCCGCAAGCGAGCATACGAGGAGCGACAGGGGCAGGAGGCGCTTCATCGAATGTTCCTTTCTTGATGCGAGGGTCCCCACTGCAAAGTGGCACTCCTCGCGCGAACGTGCTGTGGGAGAACGGCTGACAATCCGGTAGGGAAGCCTCCTACCCGCCCCCATAACGAACGGACGCGGGGTGGGCCCCTATCCCGAAAGCCCACCCCGCTTCCTGCGCTCGACGAAGGCCGGAGGCCTCCAAGAGGAGCCGCGTGAGGATTACCCGGTTACTTGTTGTGGCAGCCCAGGCAGAGTTCACTCCCGCTGTTGGAGAAGACCAGCATCTTGTACGGATCGCCCCCGTTGTGCACGTCGTGGCAAGAGGCGCACTCGACGGTGCCGGCGCCGAAGAGGACGTCGGAGACCTGCGCAGTGCCCCAGTTGCCGCCGGGCGCGAAAGTCGTCGCCTGCAACTCCGGGTCACCCGCACTGTAACTAATGGAAATCGGGTGATCGTTCCCGAGGTCGACTCCGAAACTCGAAGTCGGATAGAGAAGCGTCATCGTCTCCGTGGGCGTTCCCAAAGAGCCCCCGAAGGCGTCCAGGCCCACGCGGCCGTCGTGGCACGAGAGGCACAGCTTGGACAGACCGGAGGGTTGACCTGCAACCCCCCCGACCCCGGCGTTCAATGTTGTGCTGCTGTACGTCGAGTACGACGCGTAGGTGTCATTGAAGTGGTTCCAGAGGGGTGCGGAAGCTGCGGCACCACTCTGATCCGCGTTGTGCGGCGTGTGGCAGGCCACGCAGATCTCGCTGTTCGTCATCCACAAGGCTCCACTGAAGTCGTGGCCGGAACCGGCGATCTGTGCGGCGACCGGAGTCGCACTGGCTGCAGCCAGTGCAAGGACTCCAAACGCCCTGATGAGATGTCTCACGCTACCGTCCTTTCCGCGGCTCGCGGCGCGGAGTGTTGTGTCGTGAAAGGGCAGACTCTCCTCGACGCAGAGTCCAGCGCGGTCAGAGTGCCCTGGAAGGGCCGTGTACCAGAATGCACCTTTTGTCATTAGGTCCGCCGTAGGGAGGTAACCGCAATATTCCGTAGGGAGAATCCCTACAAATACTCATCATCGCGGGGCGAACCCGAGGAATCCCGACGCCGCCAGGTATCGTGGGGTGCCGGTCTCACCGTTGGCTGCCTCCCCCCGCACCGGCGGTCCGACTACCTTACCAGCCACGCCGGACCCAGGACCGGCGGGTCCTCCTCCACCGCGGAGTCCGGCGCAGGTGAGCATCCACCCCCATCCCGGTACGAGCCCCGAGGCCGACAGAGTCCTGTTGGCGGCTTTGTGTGCGGTAGTCCTCACTTACTTGGTGCAGGAGGTGTATTCGCTGGACGTCTGGTGGCATCTCGCCATCGGCAGGGACATTCTCGCCACGCGGTCGGTCCCCCGCCTCGATCAGTACGCGGCCGCGGCTCTGGGGCGCCCCTACCACGACTCCCACTGGCTGTTCCAGGTCCTGCTGGCCAGCGCGTACCGAGCCGCGTCCTGGGTCGGCGTCCAGATCCTCCAGGCGAGCATCTGGGTCGGTGCCCTCGTCTGCACCTACCGGGCCGCCCGCCTCTGGGGCGGAGTCTCCCTGAGCGCGGCCCTGACGTTCCTGGCGGCCATGGCGTGCGTGGAGCGCTTCCTGCCTCGCCCCGACTCGGTCACCGTCCTGCTGGTCGCCGCGTTTTACCTGCTCCTCAGCGGCACTGGAATGCCGCATCGCCGACGCGCAGCCACGCTCGCCATCCTACAGGTCGCATGGGTGAACAGCCATGGCCTGTTCATCCTCGGACCCATGATGGCGGGAGCCTATCTCCTGGAAGCGCTTTGGCCAGGACGCAAGTCCGTAGCCGAATCGTGGAAGCCGGCCCTGACGACCTTCCTCGTCGTGCTCTTGGCCACGCTGGTCACGCCGTACGGCGTCGGAGCGTGGCGGTATGCAGCCCTTCTGCTGACGGAGGTCAGCGCCCCCGGGCTCGTGAGCGGGTTGGGGGAACTCAGCCCCACGTTCGGCCCCGCCGCGCGCTCGTCACCGGCCTTCTGGTTCTTCCTCGCGCTCCTGGGCGTCACCGGAGTCGGAGCGCTCACGGCCGCGGCGAGACGCGCTCCGGTCTC
>DATHZE010000112.1:0-3674 GCA_035458765.1 Longimicrobiales bacterium | reverse complement strand
ACCGCCTGCGTACCGCCCGTGGTGAGAGGTTGGGTCACCCCGCTACTGTCGGAGCCGCAGCCCGACAGGGCAAGGGCGAAAGAAGCAGAGACCAGCAGGAACCTTCTGCCGGCCTCCCGAACGACCATCGTGCGGCTGTTCTGCCCCACTTCGGTACACTCTGATACAATGGAGCGCGCAAGCAGCATGCCTGAGAATTCCCCCCCCGGGATTGTGTTCGTCCTCTCAGCCTGCCGAGGACGTGGAGACACGACCTGGCCAAAAGGACCCATCGAGGTCGTGTAAACATATGTTTACTGTTGTGTCCGGTATCCGCAATATGAAACGCGGCGGGGTTGCGTCTCTTGGCTCCGGAGAGCATCCGGCCCAGGTCGCCTCCCCCTTCGCGTTCGTACCCGCAGAAATGAGGGGTGCAGATTCTGTGCCATGGACGCAGTGGTATTGCACAAGTGCAATAACGGCAACAACTTGCGATGGCTGTGCATCTCGCCGTCCGCCGAAGGAAAAGCGGTTCCCTTCGCCTGGAACCACCTACCCTTGGGTGGCTGTTGTCAACGCCCTTGAAGCAAGAGAGCGCCTGCTCGGAAATCCGGGGCGCCGACGAAACCGTGGGTTGGCAGAGTGAAAAGTCCTTCGGCCAGTTCGGAGGCCCCGGCCGCCGTTGGCCGTCCCGCGATCAGTGGGCCGAGGGCCGGGAGTTCCGGGAGCACTGTGGGGTAGCCGCGCCCGATGCCGGCCCGCCGTCCCCGCTTGCCCCCCAGGGCTGCGGCGACAGCAGGTGATCGAACGACCACCGGATATCGGAGGTAGCCGCAGGTCCCGTCGTGGAGGGGGGTGGGCGCGAACCACCCGACGGGGTCTGCAAAGAGCCCGGACAACTCCTGCCCCCACCTTCGACCGTTGAGCCGACGGGTTTCGACCTCGGCACGGGCGAGGGACTCGTGCCCCAGAACCGAAGCAGCGGCGAAGGCGTCCATGCGGTGCGGTGGGGTAGGCGCCCGGTAGTGGGTTTCCCCTAGGTTGAGGCCCGGAAGGGATGCAGGTAGCCAGAACAAGGAAGGGCGCCCCATGGCCCATTGGGCGAGGCAGGCAGAGAGGGCCCTCGGTCCGGCTCCCGCGCCGGCCGGACCGAGGTCGGACTCCGTGCTCGCCCATCTGTCTCCGGATGCCGCTTTCGCACCGGACCGGACCAGCAACGCGCCACCGCCGCCGCCGGTCCATCCCTTGCCGCGCCCGAAGCTGAGCACGGTCATGTCCCCGAAAGAGCCACCCGCTCTTCCCCTCCAGGTGCTGCCGATGCCCTGAGCGCAATCTTCGATGAGGATCGCTCCTGCCGCATCGCACTCTTCTCTTAGCGCGTCCCAGTCCAAGGGGAACCCGAAGAGGCTGTTCGCCACCAGGATTCCGGCGCCTGCGCTGAGGCACCTGCGGATCCCTTCCAGGTCGGGGCAAAGGGACCGAGGATCGATGTCGTAGAATGTCACGGGTAGATGGGCGCCCACGGCCGCGCTCGCCACGTCGTAGCACGTGTAGGCGGGAAGGGCAACGGGGCGTCCCTTCGATGCTGCTCTCGCTCCGGCCTCGGTGAGCGCCATCTGCAGTGCCTCGGTGCCGCTGGCGGTCAGCCGCACGTCGTCCGAGCCGAAGCGCGCCGACAGCAATTCGGAAAGGGCCGTTTTGGCTCCACCTGGGGCAAGCGCAGCCCGCCAGGCGGCGCTCGAGATCACACGCAGGGACAGAGGTGATCGTGCGGGAACCTGGTGACGGATCACGGGATCAGTCGCGAGAGGAGGGGGCCAACTCGGTTGGCGATGCCCATGGGGAGGCGGCTCCACGCTGCGGTTGCGAGGCGGTACTTCGGCGAATCGGGGTTCGGGGTGGCTGCGACCCCGCTCGGAGACCATTGGCTCCACGGTAGCGGCACATCGTGCCCCCCCCACTGGAGCTTGAAGCGATGGGTTCCCGAGTCCGGGGAGCAGCGACCGAAGTTGAAGGTCCGCACTCCCCGCCGGCACGAGTCCTCCATGAGGGCCCAGTAGAGCAGCATGTTCGGAGCCATCCGGCTGGCCTCCCGCAAGGCTCCCGCCCAGGTGATCTCGAACTCGCCGTTCCAGGAGAACCCGCATCCGGCCGCCACGGGGGTGCCGCTGTGTTCGACCACACAGAAGGTCACATGGTCCGAGAGGTGCCTGACGATGGCCTCGAAGAAGCTGCGCGGGAGCACCGGAGTCCCCAGGTCCCGCATGGTTCTGGCGAACACTTCGTAGAATGGGTCCAACTGGTCAGGGCCGAAGCGCGGCGTCATGCCCTCCTTCATGGGGCGCCGGATCTGGCTGCGGACCTTGGCCTTCAGGCCGTGCTCCCACAACGCTTCGGGAGAGTCGCCCAAGTCCATCAGAACGGTGAGCTTCCGATTGGACCTGCGTAGGTCTCCGGGCACCGGCGATCTGCCGCGGAGTTCCAGGAGATCCACCCGACTTGCGCGCGCCTCCTCAGTCGCACGCAGCCCGAGCGCTTGACGCGCTGGGGTGGATCCGAGGGGACCTCCGTCGTTGAGGAACGGCATGGAAACGAGGAAGTCTCCGAACAGGCGGCTGCGGACCCTCACCAGAGGCAGAAGCCCCACAGGCACGCCTTCTCGATCCACTGCCACCCAGTTCATGGCCTCGTGGCCGAGCGCCTCCGCCATCACGTGCCGCCATCCAAGAAGATGACAAGCGGTGCTTTCCGTGAAGCCCGCGACCAGGGTGTCCCAGGCGAGATCCGTTTCCCCGAGAGGCAGAACCGTCAGTTCCGTCGAGGCTGCGTTCAAACCGGGCCAGCCTCCGTGTTGAGCAGCAGTCTCTCCGCGGTCTCACGCATCGGCAAAAACCGGAAACGTTTCGTTAGGGACCCGACGCGGCGCTCCATCTGCCCAATGCCTCCGTTCATGCGCAATCGGGTCACCCAGGGCCCGGGTGTGGGCGGCATCTCGCGGTCGAATTCCCAAGGATGGACGTAGATGGTCCCTGGAGCATCGCGGCGGCCGGCGGACACCAGGGCCGCCCGAACCAGGGCTACCGGAAAGAACCGGAGGTACGCTCCTCCAGCCGAGGGCAGGTTCACACCCGCCACTCGTAGCGTCGCCGGCGGGACCTCCGCGAGTCGGCCCGAAGGGCGGTCGAGGACATAGGGGTCTCGGCTGGCGTTCGGGTAGCCGTATGTGGGGTGCACCCTCACCGGGAAGACGCTCGAGTCGTATCGGTAACCCTCCTCGATCAACACGTCGAAGGCCCACTCGTAGCCCGGCAGGATTGAAAAGCTCGGGGCCCGAAAACCCACTACGGGTCCACCGGAGAGGTCCTCGAGGAGAGAACGACTCCTCCTGACCTCCTCCCGGAACGTCTCGGGCTCTAGGTGCGTGACCCTTCTGTGGCTCCACCCGTGCGACGCGATCTCATGGCCCCCATTCGCGATGGCGCGCACCATAGCAGGCTCTTTCTCGGCGAGCCACCCGAGAACGAAAAAGGTGGCGCGGACGCCGTGCTCGTCGAGGTGCTCGAGGATCCGATCGATGAGTTGTGGGCATCGGCGGGGGATCGACTCCCAGCGCGACGGAGGAATGAACGGCTCCATCGCGGTCGCATGGAAGTACTCCTCCACGTCAACCGTGAAATGATGGTGAACCCCCGTGC
>DATHZE010000111.1:0-58795 GCA_035458765.1 Longimicrobiales bacterium | reverse complement strand
CGCCCTGCTGGTAGAAGGCGTTCTGGGGCTCTTCGTCTTCCCGGCTCACCCAGTACGAAATGACCATCTCCTCGTACCGGACCGCGTTGGCGCAATCGCCCATGAAGCCGTAGTGCATGGCCATGCGCCGTTGGGCGGCGGCCAGGTCGGCAGGCTCACGGGCATTGTCGATGACCGACTGGAACAGAACGCGGGCCTGCTCGAAGGAGCCCTCGCGGTCCAACTGCTGCGCTTGTTGGAGCGGTCCCGCCTCTCTCTGTTGCGCGCGTGCAGTCACGGGGAGGAGGAGCGCCGTTGCCAGGGCCAAGCCCGAGGCGGCGCGAAGTGCGGTGTGGATGCTGGTGCTCATGAAACGCTCCGGTGCTGGAGGGTCAGAAAATCAGTAGCCTCGTCACCTTCATGGTGACGAAGCGTTCGAGTACGCCGGTCCCTGTGGTGGATCGCCGCTCGGTGTAGAGCAGGAAGAGGTCACTCAGGGGTGCGTGGATGAGGTCGGCCCGAAGGTTGGTAACCATCTCGTCGGCGGCGTCATTGTACTGAACGAAGCCGCTGAAGTTCAGGGTCGTGCTCACCGCGTACTGGACGCGGGCGCTGTACAGGTCGGCGCTGAAGGAGTCACCCTGGGCAGTGACCGCGTTGTGGTTGGCGTCCAGATCGAGCACGAGATGTCGGTCGGGCTGCCAGCGGACGCCTCCGGTGAGGCTGAAGCGCGTTCCGTCGTAGTACCCGCCCCCGGACATCCCCGCGTTGAAGGACAGCGTGTGGCCCTGGCTCGAGCGATACGAAGCGGAACCCTCTCCGAAGCGATAGTCGCCTACGGGAATCGAGGTCCCCTCCCGTACCCGGAACGGCGAATCGAGGCGTTCGAAACGTCGATCGAAGCTCAGGTTCAGGGACGAACGGTCGTCGAAGCTGACGCCGAAGCCGGTCCGGTTCTCACGGGTCTCCAGGCGTCCACTCAGGTTCGTGGTGTAGGTGGTTTCCAGATACGGGTTCACCTCCAGTACGTGGGGGATGTTCGGGCGCGGGTGGATGCCTACGGTCGCGTAGCCTTCACGAATGGAACGGCGGCGTACGAAACCGATACCCGGGTTGAAGTCCTCGCCCACCTGGCGCACCGCGGCGGACGTGTTCCAAAACCGGTCGCGCCAGCCCACGGAGAGGCGGGCAGCCCGGGCGTCATCCTCTCCGGTGCGGGTACCGGCTACGTAGGTGTTGAGGAACAGGCCACCGAACACCCTGAGGTTGGCGTCCACGCCCAGCGCGAGATTGCCGACGCCGTCCGCGACGCCCGTGGGGGTTCGGTTGGTGAAGATGATCCCGACGTCGGAGTTCCTGAGAACGCTTCGCCGCACCCGGAGCACACTGAAATTCTCCGCGGGGGTCTCGCCATACGATTCACTCTGGACGTTGAGGACCCCCAGCTCGAAGTTCCCCGCCCGTCCCGTGAGGCGCGCGCCGCCCAGCAGGGGCACGGGGCTCCCGCTGCGCAATCCGATCTGGCGCGAGTGGAAGAGGGTCAGGTCCCGCAGGGATGAGCCCAGCCGTGGTCCGCCTGGTCCGCCATCCATGTCGCCGAAGGCGAAGGTCCCGGAGTTCTCCAGGAAGAATTCGCGCAATTCCGGGAAGAAGACGGGGAAGCGCGTGAGGTTCACCTGCTCCTGGTCCACCTCCACCTGGGAGAAGTCGGTGCGCCAGCTCAGGTCCATGGTGAGGCTGGGGGTGATGCCCCACTTCATGTCCAGGCCCCCGTCGGCTTCGTGGCTCAGCGCATCGTCGCCCAGCGCGTTGTTCACCGAGCGGGACGCCAGCGCATAGGGCTTGATGCTCACGTTGCGGGCCGCGGGGAGGTTCGCCATGCCCGTCATGGTGCCTGCTTTGGACATGAGGAAGATCCGGTTGCGCCGCTCCAGCGGGGCCCAGTACGACACCTCGTTCTTCCTGCGGATCCGACGCATGACGTTCATGCCCCAGCGCTGGTCCGTCACTGTCGGATCGAAACGGAGGGTGCGCCACGGGATGGCCATCTCCATGGTCCACCCTCGCTCGTGGACCCTGGTGCGCACGTCCACCACGCCGTCCCACCCGTAGTCCCGGGCACGGCCGTCGTCCGTTCCCTGGCCGTCCTTGACCCCTCCCGCAGGGTTCACGAAGAAGATGAAGGAGCTGCGGCGGTCGAGGAACGTGTCCAGGGTCAGACCGAACGCGTCCATCTCCTCGAAAAGGATCCCCGGTGAGTCCCGCTCGAGGCCGCCGAGCACGATGCCCTCGGGGTTTCGGTCGAACATCTCGGCACCGACGTACAGGTAGTTCCTGTCGTACGTGAAGCGCACCTCCGTGGCCTCGCTTGCCGGGCTTCCGCCTTCTGGTTCAGACTGGACGAAGTCCGTGAGGGGCCGCGCCGTCGCCCACGCCGCCTCGTCCATGCGGCCGTCGATGTGGATGCCCGACGAGGCCGTAAGGCGGAGTTCGGGACGTGGGAGCGCCTCGGGACCGATGCCACCGTTCTGCTGTGCCGTGAGCGGCCCGGGATGGGCCGTGAGCGCCGCCACCGTCGCGGCCATGGACCAGAGCCGCGTGCGCACGTTACCTCCCGCCCTTGGAAGTGAAGGCGAAGCCGTCGGCGTCCTGGCCTGCGAGGCTGCGCGCGCGAAGCCCCTCGGGCCCGGTCCGGGCTTCGTATTCCGTCATGCTCACGAATGAGTTGGGTGGCGAGGATGATGGGGATGGATCGGTCACTGGACGTCTCGGATTCTCACCGCGACGACGTGGCCCTTCGCGGTGACGACGCCGTCGGCGGACAGGGTTTCCTCCACCACGATCTTCCGCTCCTTGAGTTCCACGATCCGCCCCCGGATCTCCAGTTCCGGACCGAGGGGCGTGGGTTTGAGGAAGTCCACCTTGAGGGCCGCGGTCACGAACCGCGGAGAGGGGCCGTCTCCGATCTCCCTGCCTTCCTGGCGCAACGCGGCGGCGGAAGCGCTCCCGGTGCCGTGGCAGTCCAACAGCGACGCCACCAGGCCTCCGTACACGGAACCGGGGATGGCTGTGTGGTAGGGGGCGGGCGTGAAGTGAGCCACGGTCTCTTCGCCGTCCCATCTGGTGCGGACGCGCAGGCCCGTCTCGTTGAGACGGCCGCATCCGTAGCAGTGTGCCGCGTCGTCGGGGTAGAAGTCCTGCACGGCGGGGGAATCGGACATGATCGACCTTCGCTAGGAGATGGGCTTCCGGACCACGGGCACCTTCACGTGCGACGCCTGGCCGGGGCCATGGTACACCTGCACGCTCGCCGGACGGAAGTCCGAGTCGCGGGCCTGGAAGATGTTCGGCACGAAGCGCTGGGGGTTCCGGTCGATGAGGGGGAACCATGTGCTCTGGACCTGCACCATGATCCGGTGCCCCTTCTTGAACGTGTAGTTCTGGGTATGGAGGGAGAACGAGTAGTCCAGGACGGCCCCGGGCGCCAAGGGCTTGGGTACTTCGTAGCCTTCCCGGTAGCGTCCTCGGAAGACCTCGTTGGAGACCATGAGTTGGTAGCCCGCCAGGTTCCAATCCTGGGGATACTCTTCGGGGAAGACGTCGATGAGCTTCACGATCCAGTCCCCGTCGGTGCCATCGGTGGCAGCGAAGAGGTTGGCGATCACCTCACCGGCGATGGTGACGTCGTCCGCGAGCACGTCGCTCTCGTAGGACAGGACGTCGGCGCGGCCGTCCACGAATCGTTGGTCCTCGACCAGCCACGTTCGCCACGTGGATCCCGGTCCGTAGGTCGCCTGGATCGGGCGACGGCGGTAGGGCACCGGGTGGTCCGGGTCCGAGACATAGGCGTCGAAGGGGGCCGGGGCGTCGGAAGACGGGGCGTCGAAGGAGAGCTTCCCGTCGGCGTGGAAATAGAGGTTCCGGTCCTGGACCTCGGTCTTGGGGGGCCAGGCATCCCAGCGGCGCCACGTGTTGGCGCCGGCCTCGAAGGTGAGCGCCTCGGGCAGGCTCAACGTCCCCTTGTCCTTGAGCCAGTAGGCAAACCATGGCGCCTGCACCTGGGCGAGAAAATAGTCCGAGGTGGCGCTTCCGAAGGGGATCGCGCCCAAGGCATCACCCGGGCGTCGGGACCACCCTCCGTGGTTCCACGGCCCCACGACCAGGTAGTTGAGATTTTCGGTATCGAACGCCTCCAGGGCCTCGTAGATCCTCAGCGGCCCGTAGAAATCCTCCTGGTCCCACCACCCGCCCACGTTCAGGGTGGGAACCTTCACTCCACGGATGTGGGGGATGAGGGTCTGTCGCTTCCAGAAGGCGTCGTAGTCGGGGTGGGCCACGAAGTCGTTCCAGGTGGGGATCTTACCGTTGAGCACCTTCTCGTTGACGTGGGCCAGGGATCCCAGGTCCAGATACCACCTGTAGGTGTCGTAACGGTCGAAGGCGAACTGCTCGGTCTCCTTGGACGTCTCCATCATGGCGGCGTATTCGAACCCGTAGCTGAGGCGAAACGCACCGTTGTGGTGGAAATCGTCACCAAGCCACATGTCGGCTGGAGACGCCTGGGGGGAGATCGCCTTCAGGGCGGGGTGAGGCTCCAGGGCGCCCATGATGGTGGTCCACCCGGAGTAAGAGATGCCCAACATCCCCACCCGCCCGTTGTTCCCCGGCACATTCTCGAGGATCCACTCGACGGTGTCCCAGGTGTCGGTGCCCTCATCCAGGGATTCGGTGTCTCCCGGCGCACGGGCGGGGCGCTGCATGACGAATTGGCCTTCGGAGCCGAAGCGCCCCCGGATGTCCTGGAACACGAAGATGTACCCCTCCTGCGCCAGGTCCAGGAAGTACCCGTTCAGGTTGCCCGCCGCTCCTCCGATGCCGTAGGGGGTGCGGGTCATGATGAAGGGGAGTTCCGCCGAGCGGTCCCGGGGCACGAACACCTTGGTGTTCAGTCGGACCCCGTCCCGCATGGGAATCATGACGTCGGTAACGTCATAGCGTTCCGACTGACCTCGCTGCGCGGTAGCCCCGGGAGGCGCCATCAGGAGCAGCAGTGCGGCGACGGCGATGGGGGTCCTCATGTCACGACTCCGGACTGGTGGCGGGTGCGCCCCGGGCGCACTCTATGGGGAGACTTCATGTCACACTGAACCCGTCGCCCCATGTCCACAAGCCCACACGTTCCCGTCCTCGACGGACACAACGACACCCTGACCCAGATCCGCGGCCTCCCGCCTCATGAGGCACGCAGCTTCCTGGAGCGGAGCGACCGGGGGCACATCGATCTGCCTCGTGCCAGGGAGGGAGGGCTCGCCGGAGGCTTCTTCGCGATCTTCACCGCCAACCACGACATGGAGCGGGTGATCAAGCCCATGATCGGCCCAGACGGGAACCCAGTTCCAGGCGGCCGTACCGTTGACCTTCCGCCCCGCTTGGATCGCCGTCACGCCCTGAAGTTCACGTTGGGGTGCATGTCCGATCTTCTTCGACTCGAGCGCCAGGCGGCGGGCGAGCTCAAGGTCGTCAGGACGTCCGCGGAGCTTCGTCGGTGTCTGGGTGACGGGACCTTCGCCGCCATACTCCACATCGAGGGGGTCGAGGCGCTGGACACGCGGCTGGAGGCCCTCGACGTACTCGTGGAGGCCGGACTTCGCTCGCTCGGGCCAGTGTGGAGCCGACCCAACGCCTTCGGGCACGGCGTGCCCTTCGACTTTCCCCGGGGGCCCGACACGGGCCCCGGACTCACCGGGGCTGGAAAGCGTCTCGTGAAGGCGTGCAACGAGAAAGGCGTCCTGGTGGACCTGTCCCACCTGAACGAAAAGGGCTTTTGGGACGTGGCCGAGATCTCCGATGCGCCTCTGGTGGCCACCCACTCGTGCGCCTGGGCGCTGGCGCCCTCGCCTCGGAACCTCACCGACCCCCAGCTGGATGCCATCAAGGCCAGCGGCGGCATGGTGGGCGTGAATTTCCACACGGGGTTCCTGCGCGCCGACGGCCGGACCGAGGAGCCCACCTCGCTCACGGAGATCGTGCGCCACGCGCGCTACGTGGCGGACCGCATCGGCGTGGAGCACGTGGGTCTGGGTTCGGACTTCGACGGTGCCCACATGCCCGACGACCTGGCGGATGTCACGGCCCTGCCGAGCCTCCTTCAGGCGCTTCGCGATGCGGGATTCGCCGAACCCGAGGTGCGCCGCATCGCTCATGGGAACTGGCTGCGGGTCCTGGAGGCCACCTGGTCGGCATGACGCAACAGGAGAGCGGGCAGGGGAGGGATTGGCGCGCCGAGGCCGAGGACCTCCGGATCAGAGCACCTCGCCACATTCTCTTCCTGTGCGTGGCCAACTCGGCCAGGAGTCAGCTCGCCGAAGGAATCGCCCGGGCCCTCGCTCCACCCGGCGTGAGGATCTCCTCGGCGGGCTCCCGCCCCACCCGGGTGCGACCCCAAGCCGTCGCGGTGCTGGAGGAGGTGGAGATCGACACGTCCGGGCAGCGCTCCAAGGGGATCGACGAGGTGGAGCGCCCGGTGGACGCGGTGGTCACCCTGTGTGCCGAGGAGGTGTGCCCCGTTTGGCTGGGTTCGGCCCTTCGGATCCATTGGGAGCTGCCGGACCCTGCCAGCGTGGACGGCACCGACGCGGAGAAGCTCCGGGCCTTCCGTGAAGTGCGCGACGAGCTGCGTCGTCGGCTGGCGGTGGTGTTCGGGGCCTGAGGGTAGGTTTAGCTTCAAGTCATGACGCAGCCTCCCCGCTCGGCAAGACGGATCCTCTGGGTCGATGACGAGATCGACTTCCTGAAACCCCACCTGCTGTTTCTGCAGGCGCGTGGGTACCACGTGGACGCCATCTCGAACGGGGACGACGCACTCACCCTGTTGAGGGAGAACGCCTACGACCTGGTCCTGCTGGACGAGCAGATGCCAGGCAGACGAGGTCTCGAGGTCCTGGAGATACTGCGGCGCCACGATCCGCACGCTCGGGTGGTCATGGTGACCAAGTCCGAGGAGGACCGCACCATGACCGAAGCCATCGGTCGGAGGGTAGACGACTATCTGGTGAAGCCCACCAGCCCCCGTCAGGTCCTCTCCGTGGTCACCCGCATCCTCGAGGGGTCGTCGATCCGCCAGCAGCAGGTCGCGCAGGACTTCGCGGCTCGCTTCCCGCTGCTCTCCCGGAAGGTCCAGGAGGCCGGGGATGCGGACGAGTACGCCCGCGCCTACATGGAACTCACGGATTGGCACCTCCGCCTGGAGAGTGCTGGGGAGCAGGGGCTTCTCGATACGGTTCGCTCACTCATGACCGACCTGCGTCGGGACTTCGGGACCTTCGTCCTGAAGAAGTACCCCCTGTGGATGCGGAACTCGGGCCAGCGGCCGGCCCTCTCGGTGGATCTGATCGAGCTCTTCCTGCTTCCGTGGCTTGGGGATGAGCCGGTCTACTTCGTTGTTCTGGACTGCATGCGCCTGGATCAGTGGCGTGCGATGACGCCCCTTCTCGCCCCGTATTTCGAGATCGAGGAGCGGTATCACTACTCCATCCTCCCCACGGCGACCCCCTACGCGCGCAACGCGATCTTCAGCGGCATGTTCCCTGACGAGATCGCCAGGAAGAACCCTCAGTGGTGGAACTCTTCCGACGACGAGGGGAGCCTCAACGCCTTCGAAGACCGTCTCCTGGAGGAGCAGCTCCGACGACTCACCGGCCGGCGCGTGCCGGTCCACTATGAGAAGATCTTCTCCGATCGCGACGGCGAGCAGGTGCGAGCCCGGGTCAACTCGGCTTTGTGCACGCCGGGGGGGGTCATCGCCATGGTGTTCAATTTCGTGGACCTCATGACCCATGGGCGCTCCGAGTCTCCGATCCTCATGGAGGTGGCCAAGGACGAGGCGGCGCTCAGGGACCTGACGCGTGCCTGGTTCGAGCGCTCGACGGCGTTTCAGGTGCTCAAGGAGGCTGCGGAAGCTGGGAGGCGGGTGGTTCTCACCACCGACCACGGGTCCATCCTGTGCCAGCGCCCGACGACGGTGTACGCGCGTCGTGACGCCACGGCCAACCTGCGGTACAAGTTCGGGCAGGATCTCAGGGTCGATGACCCGTCCGCTGCGCTGGCCACGCGCGACGAGAAGGACCTGCGACTGCCCGGAGGACGCATGGGCACCACCTACCTCGTCGCCACCGAGGACCACTTCTTCGTATATCCTACCAAGCTGAGGGAGTACCAGGCCCGGTATCGGAACTCGTTTCTCCACGGCGGCATCAGCCCTGAAGAGATGATCGTTCCCGTCGCGTGTCTCACTCCCAGGCCCAGGTAGCCCACACCGCCGTGAAGCTCTACCTGCGGATCCTCTCGTTCCTCAGGCCACACGCCCCGCTCATGTTGGCTGCGGTGGTGGCGACGCTGGTCTTCGCGCTCCTGGACGCGGCGGTCTACATCCTGCTCATCCCCTTCGTGGACGCCCTCTTCGTCCAGCAGGGGGCGCCTCCCTCCGCTGGGGGCTCGGCCATGGACCGGCTGCTGAACGCGACGGTGTACCGTTGGGTCGATCTCTCCGGGGATCCCCTCGCTGCGGTGAGCCGGATCATCGTGCTCATCCTGGTGGTCTTCGCGGTGAAGAACGTATTCTTCTTCGCGCGGGCCTACCTGGTGGCGCGTGCCGAGCAGTCGGTGAACCGGGACCTGCGGAACAGAGTGTACGACCATCTCGTGGATCTGGACCTGGCGTTCTTCGGGCGGGTGCGGATGGGGCAGATCGTGAGCCGACTCACCACGGAGGTGGAGACCCTGCGTACGGTGGTGACCTCGGAACTGTCGCGCCTGCTGTCGGCGGTATTCGAGTTCGCCACGGCGGTTGCCGCCATGCTTCTCATCTCTTGGCGACTCACCCTGGCTGCGTTCGTGGTCATCCCCGGGGCGATGATCATCTGGGGACCCCTGGTGAAGGTCCTTCGTCGCCGTGACAGCCGGGTGCTGAACCAGGGCGCCGAGGTCAACGCACACATCCAGGAGACGTTGGCAGGGATCCGGCTGGTGAAGGCCTCTTCGGCCGAGGCACGGGAGCGCACGCGGTTCCACCGCCTGACGGGCGACTACTTCCGGTACTTCCTGCGCGCCGAGTTGGCCCGGTCCCTGGCCGCGCCGGTCACCGAGATGATGGCCGCCGCCGGCACCGTGGTGCTCCTCTGGTACGGGGCGCGCCTCGTGATGCACGGCGACCTGTCCGGAGCGGCCTTCGTGGGCTTCCTGGGGCTTTCCCTGAAGCTCTACGCGCCGGTGAAGAACGTCGCCAAGTTCCCGGCCACGGCCCAACCGGGTCTGGTGGCGGCAGAGCGGGTCTTCGAGTTCCTCGATGCCCCCGTGGAGATCCGGGATAGCCCCAACGCCCGCCCGTTCAAAGGGCTGGAGCGCGCCATCACCTTCGAGGGGGTGACGTTCGCCTACCGGGAAGGGGAGCCGGTGCTCGAGGGGGTCTCGTTCAGCGTTCCACGGGGATCCGTCGTAGCCCTGGTGGGCCCGTCGGGAGCGGGGAAGAGCACCGTGGTGGATCTGGTCGGGCGCTTCTACGAGGTCACGGGAGGGCGGATCCTCATGGACGGGGTGGACATCCGGGACCTCAGGCTGGCGGACGTTCGTGGGCAGCTCGGCGTCGTGTCGCAGGAGACGGTTCTCTTCCATGACACGGTGCGGTCCAATATCGCCTATGGGCGCCCAGACGCCGGAGACGATCTGATCGAGGCTGCGGCTCGGGCCGCCAACGCCCACGACTTCATCGTCGCCATGCCCAAGGGCTACGACACCCTGGTGGGCGAGCGTGGCACGGAGCTTTCCGGCGGACAGCGCCAACGCATCGCCATCGCCAGGGCCATTCTGCGTGATCCACCGATCCTCATCTTCGACGAAGCCACCAGCTCTCTGGACACCGAGTCGGAGCGGCTGGTCCAGGATGCCGTCGAGCGGCTGCTGCATGGGCGCACGGTGTTCGTCATCGCGCACCGTCTCTCCACGGTCCAGCGTGCCGATCAGATCCTGGTGATGGAGCGGGGCAGAATCGGAGAACAGGGCGACCACGCCACGCTCCTGGCGGCAGGGGGCCTCTATCGACGCCTTTACGACCTCCAGTTCCAGGATCTGAACTCCGTCGGCGGTCCGTGAGCGCCAAGCCCCTCCGCCACGGTCTGGAGTACGCCCTCTTTCGCTCCGCCACGGGACTCCTGAGGGTGCTGCCGGAGGGGGTCGCCCTCCGGGCCGGAGCGCTCCTGGGCTGGGTGGCCGCTGTCCTGCTCCGCATCCGTCGGAGCGACGTCGACCGGAACCTGGCCCTGGCCTTCCCCCGGGAAGGGCAGGCTTGGCGGGCCCGGGTGGCCCGGGCGAGCTATTCCCACCTGGGCAGGGAGGCTGTCGCCATGTTCCGCCTGGCCGACCTGGACGTCGAGGCAGTGGTGGCCCGCACCCGCATCGAGGGACTGGAGGCGCTGGAGTCGGCGCTGGCCGAAGAGAAGGGCGTGGTGATGGTCACCGGCCATCTCGGCAACTGGGAAGTTGCCGGAGCCGCGCTGTCCGCCCGGGGCTTCCCCCTGGACGTGGTGGCCAAGGGCATGGCCAACCGCCGCTTTGGACAGGACCTGGAGGCCGCCCGAAGGCGCTTGGGGATGCGCGTGGTGGACATGGCCGTGGCGCCGCGGGAGGTGCTGCGTTCCCTTCGCGCAGGGCGAATCGTCGCGCTGGTGGCCGATCAGAACGCCCGCGATCAGGGGATCTTCGTTCCGTTCTTCGGGGTGCCCGCCGCCACCTTCCGCGGGCCCGCCCTCTTCGCATTGCGCTCCGGGGCCCCGATGTTTGTGGGCGCATGTCTCCGGGAGCCGGGATGGCCACAGCGCTACCGGATCTGGACGGTGCGGATCGACTTTGCGCCATCCGGGGATCTGGAGGGGGACGTGGCGCGTCTCACCGAGGCCCATACCGCCGTTCTGGAGCGAGCCGTGAGTGAAGCGCCGGAGCAGTACTTCTGGCAGCACAAGAGGTGGAAGACCCGGCGGCTCCCGGAACTGCCCGGGGCCCCGCCGGTATGAGGGGGCGTCGCCGGGGGGTCCGGAGACGAGTACGAACCACGAACCGAGCGTGCCTGTGATCTACGTCTGCATCCCCGCCCACAACGAAGCCGCCACCGTGGGCGTGCTCATGTGGAAGGTGCGTCGCGTCATGGGCGAGTTCGGCCGAGACTATCGCATCGTGGTCCACGACGACGCCTCCACCGACGGGACGGCCGAGGTGCTCACCCGCTATCGCCGGAGTCTACCCCTCACCATCCTGCGCTCCGAGGCCCGCATGGGCTATGCCCGGTCGGTGGATCGCCTCCTGCGCCACGTGGCGGAGGACGCCGCATATCCGAAGAGGGACTGCGCCGTGGTTCTGCAGGGCGACTTCACCGAGCGCCCCGAGGACGTCGTGTCCTTGGTGAAGATCATCGAGGGCGGGGCCGACATCGTGGCCGGTAGCGTTTCGGCCGAGGCCCGTCTCCCCAAGCCCATGCGCCGAGCCCGGCGGTTCGCCCGTTTCGCGTTGGGTGGGATTTGGCGCAAGGCGCCGGTGTCGGATCCCGTGACGGGGTTGAGGGCGTATCGGATCATCGTGCTCAAGAAGGCCCTTCGCGACGTGCCCGGCGACAAGCCCGTGGTGGGCTCGGAGGGGTGGGCCGCCAATCTGGAGTTCCTTCGGTTCCTGGCGCCCCACGCCAGACGCATCGCGGAGGTCCCGCTGGAGATGAGATACGACCTCCAGGTCCGTCCGTCGCGCTTCCAGGCCGTCCCTACGCTCCTGTCGCTGACGCGGCTTCGCGGAGGAGCCCCCTGGCGGGGGCCCGACGCCGAAACGGCATGACGGCCGCCGCGGTCCTGCGGCGTCTGGGCGGATTCCTCGTCCTTGTCGCCGCAGTGTCTCACGCCGAGGCCCAGGTCACGGTGGCGGTGCCTCCGCTCGAGCCCCTGGTGCGCTCGTTCGATACCGACTCCACGGTGGCGCGGGTACCCTTCGGTCCCGGCGAACGGCTGGTCTACAAGGTGAAGATCGGCGTGTTCGGAGCGGGCGAGGGTCAGATGTCCATCCCTTCGGTGGAAGCGGTCCGTGGGAGGGACGCTTATCACATCAATATGTCCATCGAGGGGGGATTTGCGGGTCTGCGCGTCCGGGACAAGTACGATTCGTGGCTGGACGTCCGCACACTCCAGAGTTGGCGCTTCATCCAGGACATCCACGATCCCGGATACACGAGCTACAGGCACTACGAGTTCTATCCCGAGCGCCAGATCTGGGACCGCGAGGACAACGACGAATCGGGCCCGTTGGCGTCGCCGATCCCCCTGGACGACATCGCCTTCATCTACTTCGTGCGGACCCTGCCCCTCGAAGTCGGGAAGACCTACACCTTCACGCGCTACTTCAAGGTCGAGGGCAACCCGGTGACGGTGAAGGTCCTGCGCCGTGACAAACGGAAGACGGACGCGGGTGAGTTCAACACCATCGTCGTGCAGCCCATCATCCGGACGAAGGGGCTCTTCGCCCAGGGCGGCAAGGCGGAGCTTCACTTCACCGATGACGAACGGCGCCTGTTGGTGTACATGAAGTCGGACATCCCCAACTTTCCGGGCTCTCTCACGCTCCACCTCAAGGAGATCCACGAAGGGATGCCGCTGCACCCCGACGCTCGCGGCCGGGCCATGTCGGGAGAGAACAGACGACCGCTCGATCCCGATACGCTGCGGTGGCCGTGAACATGCGTCGCCTCCGCCTGCGGGCGGTCTGGCTCCTGATCCTGCCGTTCCTCTGGTACGCCCGCCCCACGACCGGACTGCTTGCCGTCGGCGTGGCCATGGGCATCCTCGGCCTCTTGGTCCGGGGTTGGGCGGCGGGAACGATCCACAAGGAGAAGGACCTCACCACCACCGGACCGTACGCGTTCACCCGCAACCCCCTCTACGTCGGGAGCTTCTTCCTCGGGCTCGGACTCACGCTGGCCGGCGGCCACTGGATCTGGCCTGCCCTCTTTCTGGCGTTCTACGTCAGCGTGTACGGGAAGACGATGGCGGGGGAGACGGAACTCCTCACCGGTCTCTTTGGAGACCGGTACCGGGCCTATGCCGCCAACGTGCCCGCCGTGTGGCCACGTCTGACCCCCTGGCATGAGAGCGACATGCCCGGTGACGGATTCACATGGGTCCAATACAAGCGGAACCGGGAGTGGGAAGCAGGTATAGGTGCGCTCTTCGGCTTCGGCTTCCTCATCGGGAAGTGGCTGCTCCTGGCGACGTAGGCCGCCCGCCCTAGTACGCGTCCTTGTGCACGCCCTTGATGGCCCTCCCCGAGGGCTCGTTCATGGCGTGGAACGAAGCGTCCCACGCCAGCGCTTCGGGGGTGCTGCACGCGACCGACTTACCTCCAGGCACGGTTTCCACCGCGGACGCCAGGGGAAAATGCTCCTCGAAGATGGAGCGGTAGAAGTAGCCCTCTTTGGTGTCAGGTGTGTTGTACGGGAAACGGAACCTGGCGTTGTCCATGTCCCGGTCGGTGACCCGTGACGCCGCATGGGCCTTGAGACTGTCGATCCAGGAATAGCCAACGCCGTCCGAGAACTGCTCCTTCTGGCGTTTGAGGACCACCTCGGGGAGATGATCGGCGAAGGCGTCGCGGAGGATTCGCTTCTCCATGCCGTCGGCGCCGACCATCTTGGCTGCCGGGTCCATGTTCATGGCCGTCTCCAGGAAGTCCAGGTCCAGGAAGGGTACCCGGGCTTCGATGCCCCATGCGGCCATGGACTTGTTGGCCCGGAGGCAGTCGAAGGAGTGGAGCCGATCCAGCTTGCGCACCGTCTCTTCGTGGAATTCGCGAGCGTTGGGGGCTTTGTGGAAGTAGAGATAGCCGCCGAAGATTTCGTCGGCGCCCTCCCCGGAGAGGACCATCTTGATGCCCATGGCCCGGATACGTCGGGCCATGAGGTACATCGGCGTCGATGCGCGGATGGTGGTGACGTCGTAGGTCTCCAGGTGGTAGATGACGTCACGGAGTGCGTCGATGCCTTCCTGCACGGTGAAATGGAACTCGTGATGCACCGTGCCGATGTGGGTGGCCACCTGCGCGGCGGCCACCAGATCAGGGGCGTCGGCCAGTCCGATGGCGAACGAGTGGAGTTGCGGCCACCACGCTTCGGTGTAGTCGTCATCCTCGATGCGCCGCGCGGCGTACCTCTTCGCCACGGCCGACACGATGGATGAGTCGAGTCCCCCCGACAGAAGCACACCGTACGGCACGTCGCTCATGAGTTGACGATGGACGGCCTCCTGAAGGGCCTTCCTCACCTCGGCGGCTCCGATTCCCTCCGAAGCCAGGGCGTCGGGCGAGCGCCATGCCGGGTCGTAGTAGCGCACCGGCTCCGGGCCCACTTCGCTGTCCAACACGTGCCCGGGGGGGAAGACGGCGACGCTCCGGCACACGGGCGTCAGCGCCTTCATCTCCGAGGCCACGTACAGGTTGCCGTGCTCGTCCCGCCCGGTGTACAGCGGGATCACCCCCATGGGGTCACGGGCGACGATGTAGCGATCCGCCACCACGTCATAGAGCACGAAGGCGAAGATGCCGTTCAGGTCGTTGAGGAAGTCCGTTCCCTTCTCCACATAGAGCGGGAGGATCACCTCGCAGTCCGAGTCGGTGGCGAAGGCGTGGTCCGGAAAGCGCTCGCGCAACTGCCGGTGGTTGTAGATCTCCCCGTTCACCGCCAGCACGGGCCCCTTCTCCAGGTCGCCCAACGGCTGCGCGCCGTGGAGCACATCCACGATGGAGAGCCGCTCGTGGGCCAAGATGGCCCGGTCGCACGCGAACACGCCGGACCAGTCGGGGCCGCGGTGCCGCTGGCGTCGGGAAAGCTCCAGGGCCTGATCTCTCAGGCCCTGGGCGTCGGCGCGGATCTCGAGGATGCCGAGGATGGAGCACATCGTGTGGTACTACTCCGGCGTGCTCACCAATGCGTTGAAGAGCAGCTTGAAGGTGCCATGGGTCTGCGCCCGATGTTGAGCGCGGAATCCGATGAGAACCACTTTGCCGGCTCCATGTTCCACGGAGACCATGGCGGCCCGGTTGGCCAGGTGCTCCTCACCGAGCAGCCAACCGCTCTGGAGGATGTTCCGATCCACGTACGTCACGAGGCGGTCCGTGCGCTCGCTGCTGGGGGAGGGAGTCGTCTCGTAGACCTGGCTTCCCGCCAGAAATGTCGCCAGGGCGTGGCCGGGCATGCCGAATGCCAGGGGGTGGGTGTTGTCCACGTCCACCCTGAGCGTGGAGCCAGGTGACCAGAACTCCCTGCCCGGGAGGTCGTCCACCACGTTCCGCACCGGGAGTCCGAAGCGCTGGATGGGCAGGTCGCCTGCCTCGCCGAAGGTGACCAGCGTGCCTCCCGCCCGGACGAAGTTCTGGAGGGCGGTCACGCCCGCGTCCCCAAAGCCGCTCTGGTACTCCGGCGGATAGTTCTGGCTGCCGCCG
This sequence comes from Longimicrobiales bacterium, assembly GCA_035458765.1. Lineage (GTDB taxonomy): Bacteria > Gemmatimonadota > Gemmatimonadetes > Longimicrobiales > Gaopeijiaceae > SZUA-318. The sequence goes on along the minus strand of DATHZE010000111.1, from coordinate 43,297 downwards.
CGTCCCCCACGGCGCTCGCCGGTCAGGGTGCCGACGTCGTCCTCGGGAATGATGATGACGTCGTACTTGCGGTTGAGGTCGCCGGCCTTGAGCTCGGGGTCGAAGAGCGACGTGTAGGGGAACTTGAAGTCTTCCAGGAGCCACCTCGTCCAACCTTCGTCCATGTTGCCGCCGTAGTAGCGCTGGTACATGGCCACGCGCTGGCGTGCAGCCGCCGGCGCGGCGTCGCCGCCGTCGACGTCCATGGCCTGGAACGCCACGCCCGTCTCCTGCGCCACGTGCTGGACCACGGCGTCGGCGGCGTCGGGCACCCAGAAGTCGCCGGGGGCGTGGGGGCCATGCTTCGTCACGAAGCGGCGCACGTTCACACCTTCGTCCCACAGCAGGTTCACGGCCTTGAACGCATCGTTCTGCCGCCCCTCGATGACGAAGCCGTGGGAGCCGCGGTTCACCGAGCCGCGCGGCGCCACCCACCCCGGAACCCTGTTCAGCGGCGCGGACACGGCTGCCGCCGCCGGGTCCACCCGCACGCCCATGAACTCGGCCATGTTGTCCGTGCTCATGTCGTAGGGCCGGATGGGGTTCCCGGCGGCGTCACGGGTGTAGCTGTTGTCCGGGTAGTAGGTCTGCCCCAGAAGCCAGCGGATCACGCCGCGCTTGGGCTGGGCCATGGACACCACGTACGTGCCGGGTCCGTACAAACGGCCTTCGTGCTGGAACCCCTGGGCCGACTGCTCCACGGTCACGCCCTGCGCCAGGAGCTTGTTCACCATCTTCGTGGCCGTGAGGGGATCGTGCTGGTCCGCGGGGATGATGAAAGCCTTGGTAGCCCCCTCCAGTCCACGCTCAGTCTGCCGCGACGCCTTCAGGTATGCGTTGCGAAGCACCGTCTCACGATTCTTGGCTGCCATGTCCAGGGGAGCGAAGGTCGCCACCTTCTGCCGCTCCACCATGTCCCGGACGCGCCACCATCCTCCCTGCCAGGGGTTGGGGAAGGTGGTCTGTTCTGCGTACTCGGGCAGCGCCCGGGAGCCGCCCAGTTGGTCCTCGTGGACGAAGAGCGGCGTGGCCAGGCGTGCGCTGGCCGACTCGGTGAGCATACCGGCGATGTTGTGGAAGGGGGTGATCCAGTGGAAGCCGAAGTGTCCCCATCCCGAATAGATGGCCGCGTTCACGGCGCCGGGGAGATCCTTCTCCTCCATCTTGTAGGCCATCTGTGCCCCGTACCATGACATCTCTCGCCATACGATGGGGTCGCCCTCGGGACGGATCGGCTCCGCGTAGGGCGGCAGGTAGATGCGCGCAGTGTATCCGCCCATCTGGTGGTGGTCGATGTACGCCTGGGGGGTCCAATCGCGGAAGATGATCTGGGCGCCGTACCGGGACTCCACGGTGTTCTGCATGAAGGCGTCCCGGTTGTTGTCGTGGCCGATGTACCAGTGGTACAGGCTCGGCGGCCCCAGGCCCTCGTACTCCGTCCCGACGGTCTCGTTGTACCAGTCGGTGACCATGATCTCGCCGTCGGGGTTGAAGCAGGGGATCATGATGGCGACGGTGTTCTGGAGGATCTCCGTGATTTCCGGGTCGGTACGCGTGGCCATCTCGTAGAGGATCTCCGCGGCCGACTGGCTGGCTGCCACCTCCGTGGAGTGCAGCCCGTAGGATTGGACGAATACGACCTTGCCGTCGCGAATGGCCCGGTCGATCTCCTCCTGGGACTTGCCGCGGGGGTCCTGGAGCGTGGCGTTCATGGCCTGGATCTCGTCCAGATTGGCCAGGTTCTCGGGTGACGACACCCAGATGGCCAGGAAGGGATTTCCCAGCGTGGAGGGCCCCATCTCCACCACGTGGATGCGGTCGCTGGCTTCATCGAGGAGCTTGTAGTACTCCACCAGCTTGTCCCAGCGGGCGAGCTTGCGGTCGGCGCCCATCTGGAAGCCGAAGAACGCCTCGGGAGAGGGGATCTGCTGGGCCGTCGAAGCCGACGGGACGGCCAGGAACACAGCCAGGATCATCGTCGCCAGGAGAGCGACGGGACGCGGGACTTTCATGGGGTCCTCCGGGTGGTCTGCGGACGATATGGACACCGTAGACCCCCATGAGGAGGCGAGCAAGGGAGCGACGTCTCCAGGGTGGCTCCCCCACGGGTCAGCCCACGTATCGCTCCACCGCCAGCGTCACCTTTTCCAGCACCATGTCCACCGTCACCCGCTTCATGCCGTCCCGGTAGGCGTGCTCCAGGGGATACTCCTCCCCCGGGTAGGCCGCGTAGCCGTCCACCACGAGGTCCTGGTAGAGCTGGTAGGGTCCCGACCGTTTGGGGTTGGTGTACCCGAAGAGGCCGACCACCGGGGTCCCAAGGGCGCGGCTGATGTGCAGCGGGCCGGTGTCGGGGCTCAGCGTCAGGGCGCTTCCCTCCAGAATCCAGACCAGTTTCCGCAGGTCGTTGCCCAGCGTGTCCACGCACCGAGCCGAGGTCCGGGCCAGGATCTCGTCGGCGATCCGACGCTCCGCCATGGACGGTCCTCCGACCAGCACGGGCTGGAGTCCGTGGTCCCGCTCCACCACCTCCAGCACCCGGGCGAGGCCCTCGGGTGTCCAGTTCTTCTCGGGCTTGCTGGTTCCCACCACCACGGCGCACGACGGCCGGTCCAGCGACGCCAGGAAGGCCGCCTGCGCCTCCATTTCGGCCTCGGTGAGCCGGAGGCCCCACTCCACTGGCTTCGAGTCGATGCCCAGATCCTCGAGAAACTCGAAATACTGATCCTGCACGTGCTGAGGCGCACGGGGAGGAATGCGCCGGTCGGTGAAGATCCACTGCCCGTCCCGCGCCCGGGCCCGGTCGAAGCCCAGCTTCACTCCGGCGGTGGTCAGGGCCGTGAGGATCCCTGCCTTGAAGTACACCTGGAGTCCCAAGAGGAGGTCGAACCGTCGTTCCCGAATGTCCTGGGCGAAGTCCGCGAAGCCCATCGGGGATTCCAGGCCACGACGCCGGTGGAAGACCACGAAGTCATCGATGGCCGGGTGGTCCTTCACGAGCTGGAGGGCCACCGGTTGGATGACCCAGGTGATCCTGCATTCGGGCCAGGCGCGCTTGAGGGCGTTCGCCACGGGCAGCACGTGCACCGCGTCGCCGATGGCCGACAGCATGACGATGCAGATTTCCCTGGGCGGCGGACCCGGCCAGCCCGGGGCGGATCCGTCGCCCTCGACGTGACCCGTCCGGCTCATGCGTCCCCGAATCCCTTGTGGAGCGCCGACCAGGCCCCGTGAGGCAGATAGTGACCCATGCGTCCTTCGAACTTGCGCAGCGAACGCTCCAGGCGACGGCGCATCGGGAGCGTTGGGGCGGGGACGCCGACCTGCCGGGCGCCGCATCGATCCAGGTCCACCAGATGGGCGCGGGGGCCGTCGGGCGTTCTCTGCAACACGATGTTCTTGGCATTCAGGTCACGGTGCAGGACTCCTGTCCGCTCCAGGCTCCGCACCAGGCGGCCGGCGGCGGTGAGCGCGCCCTCCGCCCCCAGGCCCAAGGGATTCTCTCCGAAGAGCACCTCCGCCAGGTCGGACGACTCCGGGATGAGTTCCGTGACCAAATCCGCCCGGTAGAAGACGCCGTCTCCGTAGACGGCGCCGGCCACGACGGCGGGCGTGGGGATATGGCGAGCCCGGGCCGTGGAGCTGACCCGGGCTTCGAGAAGGGGGCGGGGTTCGCCGACGGCCAGGTACCGGTCATCGAGCCACCTGGCCACGGCGCCTCCACGGAAGTAGTGACGGACGACCCACCGGGCATGACCGTCGGGCCCCGCTACCGGAGCAGGGACGGAGTACACCTGCCCCCGACCGGCCATGGCCGAGGCCTGGGGGTGCCCACCGGCCCACGCGTAGAGCGTTCCGGGGTCGGCGAGCACCTCCCGCGCCCAAGGGGCGGCGTCGAGGAGGGCGAAACCCCAGGCTCCCTGGGCGGGCACCGCTTCGTACCCGGGGGGGAGGGTCAAAGGTATGTTGATCGCGCTACCTCCACCTTGGCGAGAACGTCGGACACCGTGATGGTGTCCATCCGGCCGTCCTTTGGAAGATAGGCTGCCGGGTCCGCCTCGTCTCCGGGTTCCGTGTACCGGTCCACCACCAGATCGTGGAACCGCCGCCAGGGCCCGACGCGCCAAGGGTTGGTGTGGGCGAACATACCGACCACGGGCACGTTCAGGGCGTGGGCGATGTGGAGGGGGCCGGTGTCCGGCGCCACGACCAGGCTGGACCCCGCCACCCTGAGCATGAGTTGGCGCACCGTCCTCGTCAGCGCTTCCACCGGGGCCGACGCCGTAAGCGATCGAATGACGGCCACGGCCCGACGCTCCCGCTCGGACGGCCCGCCGAGCAGGATCACCTGGAAGCCGAAGTCCCGGTCCAGGGCATCGGCAAGCCGTGCATACCGCTCCGGGGCCCAGTCCTTCTTGGGATTGGCGGAGGCGACCACCAGCGCGGCGACCGGCCTCCCGCCCAGGGTGCCGAAGAAGGCGCGACGCTCGTGCTGTTCCGGGGCAGAGAAGGTCAGGTCCCAGCGGACCGGCGCCCCCCGGTCGATGCCGAGTGCCCCGCGAAAATCCAGAAAGAGATCCTGGGAGTGCTTCCAGGGTCCCTCTTCCATGACGTGGGTGTGGGCGAACCGGATCCCGTCGGACGTCTTGGACGGAGCCAGACCGACACGGATCGGCGCGGCAGAGAGCCATGTCGGCCAGACGCTCTTGAGGTACCGCTGGATATTGAGCGTCAGGTCCGCCCGGACGTCGGCCATTTCCTTCCTCAGGGCCAAGACCCCTCGGATGCCGCCCCGGGAGTCGAACTCGACGATGCGGTCCACGGCGGGGTGGTGGCGCAGGACCTGGGCCGGGGCGGCTTCGGCGACCCAGGTGATGCGGGTGTCGGGGTTTCGGTCCTTCAGGTCCAGGGCCAAGGGCAGGCCGTGGACCACGTCGCCGATGCCCGAGAGGAGGACGATGCATACGTGGCCGACCTCCGACTCCGGGAGGACCGCCGGGCCTTGCGGCGAAACAACGTCGGGCCGAAGGGCCACCCGGGCCGCCTCCCGCTACTGCGGAGGTGGGGCTTCGGAAGCCTCCACCAGGTAGATGCTGGGACCCTGAAGGGTCTGCCCCTTCATGCTCAGGCGAAACGTGTAGGCGCCGGGGCGGGGGAATACGACCTCCTCCAGGGGCATCACGAGGCGGGTCCGAGGCGGGGGCCGGTCGGCGGGGCGGGCGTCCACGTCGGAGTATCCCTCCACGGAGAGCGTCGGCTTTCCGGTGTCGTCCTCCAGGTCCACCCGGAAGCGGAAGCGGCCCTGATCCTCCCGGTCCCACTCCACCACCAGCGCCAGGACCATGCGGTCCTGCTTGGCTGGAAAGCCCGGCGCGTAGAGGTCGTTGAAGACGCCATGGACGTCGAGTTTCCCTTCCGGATTGAGGCCGGCCTCGTCACAGACCAGGGCGAGAAGGAGCTGCATGGGGTCAGTCCGGGTTGGAGGTGTGTGGGGCCGGAGGGCCCCACCCGCCGCCGCCGGGCGAGCGGATGCTCACCACGTCGCCGGCCTGGACCGTGAAGGTCGTCTTGGAGGGCAGGCGTTCCTCCACGCCTCCGCGGAGGAGAATGTTCATGCCCGCGGCGCCCGCCTCTCCTCCCCGGGCACCTGGAGGGCCGACGGCCCTCCGCTCACAGAGGAGCGCAACCCGGGCGGAGGTGAGGATCTCCAGATCCCTCTGGAGTCCGTCGCCTCCCCGGTGGGTGCCGCTTCCCCCCGTCCCCCGACGGATCGCGTACCTCTTCACGCGGAACGGATAGGCGTGCTCGAGGGCCTCCACCGGCGTGTTCAAGGAGTTGGACATGTGCACGTGCACACCGGACAGACCCGGCCCCGTCGGGCCGCCTCCCATCCCACCCCCGACGGTCTCGTAATACGCGAAGACCTGTCCGGTCCGACGATCCGTACCACCCACCGTGGTGTTGTTCATGGTGCCCTGGGACATGGCCGGCATGAGGTCCGGCAGCGCCTCGCCGAAGGCCTGGATCAGGACGTCCGTGATCCGCTGGCTGGTCTCCACGTTCCCTGCGGCCACCGACGCCGGCAGGCGAGCGTTGACCAGGCTCCCCTCAGGCATGACCAGCGACACGCATGACATGGAGCCCCCCCCTGCGGGAAGTGGTTCTCCCAGAAGCGCTTCCGCGACGCACCGCACCACGTACCGGCACGCCGAGGAGGTGATGGCTGCGACCGCGTTGATGCCGCCGTCCACTTGGGGATCCGTGCCAGTGAAATCGATGGTCAGGGACGAACCGGACACGGTGAGGGCCGCGCGGATGGTGACGGGCCCGCTGCCGAATCCGTCATCCTCCAGGGCGTCCTGCGCCCGATACACACCGTCGGGGATCTTCTCCAGGCCCGCTTCGACCAGACGGTCGGCGTATGCCACCAGGGCATCCATGGCGGCGAGGGTTTGGCGCACGCCTCGGCGGTGGGCGATCTCCCGGAGGCGGGTGCTCCCCGCGTGAAGGGCCGCGAGTTGGGCGTCCAGGTCGCCGGCCCGCTCCACCGGCGTCCGCACGTTGGCCAGGATGGTCCTCCATAGGTCTTCGTTTCGTCGGCCCTCCAGATAGAGTCGCACCGGGGGGATGCGAAGACCCTCCTGGTAGATCTCCTGGGCCAGCGGCATGGACCCCGGTGTCATGCCGCCGACATCGCTGTGGTGGGCCCGGGAGGCGACGTAGCCCAGGAGCAGGCCTCCTTCACCGAAGACACCGGAGATGAGGGTGATGTCGGGGAGGTGCGTGCCGCCGCGGTAGGGGTCGTTGAGACACGCCACGTCGCCGGGGGCCAGGGGGCCCAATTCGTCCAACGCGGCCCAGACGCTCATGGGCATGGCCCCCAGGTGCACCGGCATGTGGTCGCCGAGGGACACGGCCGCCCCGCCCGGGGAGAAGAGGGCGCATGAATAGTCGCGCCGTTCCTTGATGTTGGGAGAGAACGACGCCCGGCGAAGTGCGGCCCCCATCTCCTCCGCCAGAGCGGTGAAGAGGTGCCGGAAAACCTCCAGCGCGATGGGGTCCGGGGCGGTGTGGTCGCTCAATGGGTCGGTTCCCCGAAGAAGGATTCTCCGTTAGACTAAAGGGCTGAAGCTACCAAGCACGCTTAATGAGATCCAGCGCGCGTGCGCGCGACCGAAGGATAAGGGGAGGAACGTTTGAGTAAAGAGAAGCTCATGGACCGGGCTCGTGACGAGCTCTTCAGCCATATCAACCGCTGCGGTGTTCTGAAGGCGGCTGAGGAAGACCAGAAGCACTGGATGGACGAGACCATCGAATACCTCGGTGAGCGGTATCCCGACCTCGGGGACGCGGACCTCCGTCAGCTCTACGAGATCGGGATCCGGTTCTGCAAGCCCGCCATCGCGCGTGGTGCCGGGTCGAACGCGGGCGCTGCGGAAGAGGCCGAGGTGGAGACCCCCGCCATGGTCGAGTCTGGCGCGGACGTCAACGACATGGCGGATGCCGGCGTAGCCTGATTCAAGCCGCCGTCGCCATCGCAGTTGCGCAAGGGCGGGGGGCCTCCGGGGCTCCCCGCCCTTTCTTTTTTCTTCGGTTTCGGCTTCGCCGCCTTGGCGGCTAGGCTCCGCCGCCGTATGTTTCTGCCCGTTTTTAGCGGGCCGAAGCCAGGAGAGGAGCCGGATGGCTAAGAAGCAGGGGTCGAAGAAGGGTGCTGCCGCCGGGGGCTCCCGGGTCAAGAAGGTGGCGCCCGCCAAGAAGAAAGCCCCGGTCAGGAAGGGGGCGAAGAAGCCGGTGTCCGCCAAGAAGGCCTCTCCCAAGAAGCCCGCTCCTCCGAAGAGGGCGGCGGCCAAGAAGGCTTCGGCCAAGAAGGCGGCTCCCGCCAAGAAGGCCCCGGCAAAGAAAGCCCCCGCCAGAAAGGCGGCCCCCGCCAGAAAGGCGGCCCCCGCCAAGAAGGCGGCTCCCGCCAAGAAGGCGCCGGCAAAGAAGGTTCCCGCCAAGAAGGCGGCTCCGGCCCAGAAGGCCCCGGCCAAGAAGGCTCCGGCCAAGAAGACCCCGACAAAGAAGGTTCCCGCCAAGACCGCGGCTCCGGCCAAGAAGACCCCGGCCAAGAAAGCTCCGGCCAAGAAGGCGGCTCCCGCCAAGAAGGCCCCGGCAGAGAAGGTTCCCGCGAAGAAAGCTCTCCCGGCGGAGACGGCCGCCGCGGCCTCCAGTGCGGAGAAGCCGAAACGTCCGGCAGGAAAGAAGAAGAAAGCCGCCGCCGTCAAGAAGGTCGAGCCCAAGCCCTACAGGCCCAAAGCCAAGATGGGGAAGGACGGGATCATGGTCCTGGACGAGGACAAGGTCTTGCTGAAGGCCTTCTACGGCGGGCATCAGATGCCATCCCCCATGGAGGGGTTTCTCATGCCGCTGGGGGTGGTGCCCAACGATGACGGCTCCGCCACGGCGCTCTTCGAGTGCAGCGCCTCTTCGCTCAGGTACCAGATGGAGCTGGCCAAGGCCACGCGATCCGAGAGATCCCAGGTGAAGCAGGCGCAGGAGTCGGGGGGGGATCCGGACTGTCCGCGGCACGGAGAAGGGTTCCGTCTCTTCCGCAAGGGCAAGGAGTTGGTCTGTCCCCTGTGCGAAATGTCCTTCGGCAAGGTGTGATGGGCGGGCGGTAGGCGAAGCGGGGCGATTTGTCAGGGTGGTAAGCCCCCTCGGCGGGCATTACATTGCTGTTCAATCCACCCACTTGGGTTCGCCGACCCGCTAGAGTCCCGTCCAAGGAGCTCCCTACATGCCCGAAGGGTTCCTCAGTTCAGAGGAATACGACGAGCAGGCGCACAAGCTCTACAACAACGGCGACTATGAAGGGGCCCTCGAGATGCTCAAAGAGGGCCTCTCGCTGTATCCCAACGCCGTGGAGTTGTGTGTCGGGCTCGGATACGCCCGCCTGGCGCGGGAGGAATTCGCCTGGGCGAGGAAGGCTTTCGAACGAGCGGCCGTCCTGGACCCGACGCACGAGGATGCCCTGGTGGGTCTGGGCGAGACGTTGCTCCGCTTCGGTGAGCGCGAACAGGCCCTGAGGCTCTTTGGGAAGGTGGCCGACCTTGGCTACGACGACGACATCGAACTCATGCTCACCATGGGGCGGGCACTCTACCGAGAGGCGATGTACGCCGAGTGTCGAGACGTTTTCGCCAAGGCGTCGGCGGCCCGACCGGACAGCGCGGAAGCTGCGGCATCGCTCGGTTATGCGCTTCATCGGCTTGGCGACGACGTCGGCGCGGGCCGGCAGATCAGGCGGTCGTTGCGGCTGGACGGGGACCTCCACGAGGCCCGTATCTACCTCGGGCACCTCCTCTACGATCGTGGTGACTGGGAAGGAGCCTTGCGGGAGTTCGAGCGCGTGCCGCCCCAGGAGCATTGGGATGCCCTGGCCGTCTGGCGCCTCATGGAGTTGAAGAGGGCACTGTGGCATCTCGAGGTAGGTGATTCCCGTCTGGCCCCGTGGGAGCAGAGGCTGCGGGAGCTGGAAAACCTGGATGACCCCATCGATCGCCTGCTCAGCGAAGTGGAGGCCCTCATGGGCGGGAGCGCCCAGGGGGCGGTGTTCGACCCGAGTCAGTTGGACCTGTTCGAGCGGGAGGCCCGGGGCGAGGGGGGCGTGAAGGCCGTGCGCCTCGCGGACGGACATCTTTTTCGGGGCACCTGGCACGAGATCGTCCGTCAGATGAGGGACCACGCAGGATTCTCCCACGAGACCCTGGGCCACTACATGCGGCGTATGGCCGAGCGCTGGCATGAACGCAGCGGCGTGGAGATCCCCTTCACCGATCCCGAGCGGTTTCTGCGAGCGGCCGTGGCGGCCGGGTTGATTCACCTGGAGAGCGAGGGGGAGCCCCCCGCCGGAGATCAGGCATGAGCGAGTCGCAGGACGTCATCACGCGTTTCCACCGGGCCCTCGTGGAGGAAATCCAGGGGCGTCGCCCGGAGTACCTCCACGGGCCGTTCACAGTGGCGGAAATCTACCAGAACCTCGTCCCCTACAGCTCCCACCGCGACCACATCGGCGTGGAGATGAACGGCGACTACGAGGACGCGCTCCTGCGCCTCCTGGCGGGCGAGGGAGGGTACGTGGTCCTCGATTCGGTTCCGGCACTTCGCGCACTCCGACAGGAGTTGGAGTCGCCCAACCCCAATACGGGCCTCTACCGTGAATTCGCCGCCGTGGACGTGCGACTCGATCCGGCCTGGCTTCCGCGCGGTGGTGGTGTGAGCTCCAAGGTGTCTCCGGCGCCGGCGGACGACGCGATCCCGGTTGGGGATCTCGCGCCCACCGTGGACGCACCGTCGGCGGAGGAGGCCGGGGCTGCAGCCTCGCGGGGTGGGAGCGATCCAGATTCCTGCCGATGGTGCCGGGCTGAACTGCCCAAGCGTCCGGACCTCAATTTTTGTCCCTTCTGCGGCACGGACGTCCACGTGGTGCCGTGTCCGGGCTGCGGAAAGGAGTTGGAGCCTGAGTGGCGCTTCTGCATTTCGTGCGGGACCGAAGTCCCGGAGTGACGGCCAATCCCCTTGGCGGCCAATCGGGTCGGCCCCGGACTCCGGGGCCGATTTTCGTTTGGGTGGTCATAGGTCTTGCGCTCAGTGCCTCCGGATGCGGACGAACGGGGGGGGATCTCTCGACCCGTCCGGACAGTGTGCTCCAGGCGGAACTGGGCTTGTCGGACAAGGACGAGGTACACCGGATCGTCTTGTCGGGGGGAGAACGGGAGGTGTTCGAACCCGATCAGGTCGAGATCGCACAGGGAGCATGGGTGGAATTCGTTTCCGCTGATTGGCGTGTGCACGAGATCCGATTCGAGGTGGACAGCCTGTCCGCGGCGGGCCGGACCTTCCTCGAAGCCACGGATCAGGTGGCCTCGCCTCCCCTCGTGGATCGGGGCGCTCGGTTCGTGGTTTCATTCGCGGGTGCTCCCGATGGTCGCTATCCCTTCGTCGCCGAGGGAAATGGCGCGCCCGGGCGCGGGGTGGTGATCGTGGGGCCGAAAGGCTAATCTGACCACCTCCCGGCCCCTGGACGGGGCTCCCCGCGGACCCCTTGTACGTTGGAACGCATGCCCAGAATCGCCCTGATTCCCGGAGATGGCATCGGGAAGGAGGTTGTCCGCGAGGCCCGCAGGGTCCTCGAGGCAGCCGCAGCTGCCGAGGGCCTCTCCCTGAGTCTCACCGAGCTGGATCTTGGAGCCGATCGCTATCTCCGCGACGGAGTCACCATCACCGACGAGGAATTCCGGAGCCTCGCGGAAGACTACGACGGCATCTTGCTCGGGGCCCTCGGCGACCCCCGGGTGCCGGGCAACGAGCACGCCAGGGACATTCTCCTTGGCATGCGATTCAAGTTGGACCTGTACGTGAACTTCCGGCCGTGCGTCCTTCTGGCCCCGGAGCTCTGTCCCCTGAAACGCGTCAAGGTGCCCGTTCGCCTCGAGATATTCCGCGAGAACACCGAGGGGGCGTACGTCGGCATGGGAGGGGTGTTCAAACACGGCACCCCCCACGAGGTGGCCATCGAGGAGGACGTCAACACCAGGCACGGCGTGGAACGCATCGTGAGGGCGGCCTTCGAGTTCGCTCGATCCAAGAAGCGTGCGAAGGTTACGTTGGTGGACAAGGCAAATGCGATGCGCCATGCCGGAGGGCTGTGGCGAAGGGTCTTCGCCGAGGTGGGCGAGGGGTATCCCGAAATTGAGCGAGACGCCATGTACGTGGACGCCATGGCCATGGATCTTGTGCGTCGGCCCGAACGGTACGCCGTTCTGGTCACCTCGAACCTCTTCGGTGATATCATCAGCGATCTCGCCGCCGAACTCACGGGGGGCATCGGTCTGGCGCCCAGCGCCAACCTCCATCCCGGGCGTCACGCACTGTTCGAGCCGGTGCACGGGTCGGCCCCGGACATCGCCGGGACCGGTCGAGCCAATCCACTGGGGGCCGTGCGTTGCGTGGCGTTGATGTTGGACCACTTCGGTCACGCCGGAGCCGGCGAGCGTGTGGAGCGTGCCGTGGCGGCCGCCATCGCACAGGGACATACCACGGTCGATATGGGGGGGAGCTTCTCCACCGAAGAGGTGGGACAGTGGCTGGCCGATCGCGTGGCCGATGCCGCTTTGTTGGACGACTGAACGCGGACGCGGACGGGAAGCCGATCATGACGGAACGAAGGACCATCGGGCAGATCCTCATGAGCTTCGGGCGGCTTAGCGAAGAGGATTGTGCCCGGGCCCTGGAGCACCAACGAGATCACGGGGGCTATTTCGGGGAGGCCCTCCTGACGCTGGGGCTCGTGTCCCAAGACGAGCTGGAGTGGGGTCTCGCCTCACAGTTCGACCTCCCCTACATCTTCCCGGACGCCGATTCCATCGATCCGGAGGCCGCCAACCTGGTCTCCCCGGAGTGGGCGCTGGCGCATCTGACGCTTCCCATCATGCGCGTGGGGGACACCCTGACGGTGGTGGTGGAGTCCCCGCTCAGGACGGCGGCGGTGGAGGAGCTTCACGCGCGGACCGACCTGAAGATCGAGCTGGCGTTGGCTGCGCGGAGCAAGATCCGGGAGTTGATTCGGCAGGTCTTCGCTCGCGGGACCGCGGCAGAGGAGAACGAACGTCCCGTGCCGATCCACCTAACCGAAGCGTTCGCGGAAGCCCTGGAAAGCGCTTCGGTTCGATTCGGCGTCTCGACCCGGGGGTACCGATCCTGGGCGTGGTGGGATGATGCAGGCACCATTCGACGTCGACCGCTGGAGGGGCTCTGGGAGGCCGAGTTGGCGTCCCTCCTGGAGCCGCCGCCGGGGGACCATGTCGACGGACCCGGGCGCGCCGGCTGGGAAGGCCGACTGGTCCGCGAGGGTATGGTGACGCCCGTCGAGGTCCGTTACCTCGCCGATGAATCCGGGCACGAGTACCTCTTCCGCCCGGTCCAGGAGCGATCGGCCATCCAGGATCGATTCCCTCCGCCCGTCCCCGGGATTCTCTCGGAGATCCGGATTCTGGCGCGCTCGGGATCGGCCAGGTTCGTGGTGACCACGGTGCCGGACGCCCTGGGGCACGAAATCCTTCCTCACCTGCCATCGCTGCTGCTCGACGCATCGTGGCGGAGCGTCTACGTCAACGCGTCTGACCAGGGGGCCGCACAGGGAGCGTTCAGCTTCCGGATGCCCATGGACCCGGCGATGTGGGTCAAGGAGCTCGAGACGCTGAGGGACTTTCATTTCGACGTCGTGACCGTGGATCTCTCGGGCAGGCAGAACGAGTGGGCCGAGACCGCGGCGGACGTGGCTTCCGTGGCGTTCCTCCTCTGGCCCATGGACGCAGACCGCCGCACCGCATACGAAGCGGGCATCCGCTGGGAACTCCACATCGCCCGTTCGGAAGAAGACCAACTGGAGTGGACTCTCGATTCCCTGCACGCGTAGCGGCCCTTCTGCCGCCGCATGGGTTGCCGTGAACACCTCTACGGGTGAGTGAGATAGCGCAAATGGCTCAGATCGATCAGTTCCTCAAGGTCTTGGTGGAAAAGGGAGGGTCCGACCTCCACCTCACGACGGGCGCGCCGCCCGTGATGCGAGTCAACGGACACATGCAGCGGATCAAGTTTCGCGAACTGTCCAACAAGGACATGGAGACTCTGATCTATGAGATCATGGAGGAGGAGTGGCACAAGGGGTTCCTCGAGAGGCTGGACTACGACTTCGCCTACGAAGTCGAAGGGCTGGCGCGATTCCGCGTCAACGTCTTCTGGCAGAGGAAGGGCCTGGGCGCGGTGATGCGCACCATTCCCACGAAGATCCTGACTGCGGACGAGCTCGGGCTTCCTGACGCCGTGCGCAAGTTCTGCATGCTGAGCAAGGGTCTCGTCCTCGTGACGGGTCCCACGGGGTCTGGCAAGTCGACGACCCTGGCGGCCATGGTGGATCTCATCAACGAGTCTCGGCAGGACCACATCCTGACCATCGAGGATCCGATCGAGTTCGTCCACGCGAACAAGAAGTGTCTCGTGAATCAGCGAGAGGTCAGGACCAACACGCGGAGTTTCGCCAACGCGCTCCGGGCGGCCCTGCGTGAGGACCCCGACGTGATCCTGGTCGGCGAAATGCGAGACAAGGAGACCATCGAGCTGGGAATCAGTGCCGCGGAGACCGGTCACCTGGTGTTCGGAACGCTTCATACGAACTCGGCCCCCAAGACCGTGGATCGCATCATCGACGTGTTCCCCGCGGATCAACAGGACCAGATCCGGTCCATGCTGGCGGAGTCACTCCGAGGCGTCTGTGCGCAGGTTCTCTTGAGGACGGCCGACGGCAAGGGACGTCGCGCCGCCATGGAGATCATGGTGGGGACATCGGCCATCTCGAACCTGATCCGGGAGAACAAGATCCATCAGATTCCATCCATCATCCAGACCGGAAAGAAGGACGGGATGCAGCTCCTCGACCAGCACATCCTGGAGTACATGATGTCAGGCGTGATCACCAGCGAGGAGGCCTACAGGAAGGCCAACAACAAACAGGCTTTTCGGCAGTATCTGGACGACCAACCCCATACCGACATCGCCTAGGCCCGTCCGTGACCGGGGGGGCAGCGTTCCCTCCCGGGCAGCCCTGCCGCTCCATCTGATCGCTCCACGGCGCTTCCACTGCGCGTTCTCCGCTCCGATTGCCTAGATTCCCACATCTTCCGACGCACGGGAGGCGGGGGGGGAAGAGCCTCCCGCTGAAGCTGATCAGATCGCACCCCGCACCTACGAGGGCTCGATGGGAACGCAAGGACACGCCAAGGATATCGTCTTTCTCTCCGGCAAGCGCACCGCCTTTGGGACCTTCGGCGGCACGCTGAAAGACTTGACTGCCACCGACCTGGGTGTGGTGAGCGCCCAGTCGGCCATCGAGGCGGCGGGGCTGACGCCGGATCAGGTGCAGCACACGTTCTTCGGCAACGCGCTTCAGACTTCGTCCGACTCCATCTACCTGGCCCGGCACGTCGCTCTTCGCGCCGGGGTTCCGGAGGAGCATCCGTCCCTGACCTTGAACCGCCTGTGTGGGTCGGGTTTCGAGGCGGTGATCCAGGCCGCGAAGGAGATCCTCCTGAACGAATCCGACGTGTGCCTGGCCGGGGGCGCCGAGTCCATGAGCCAGGCCCCCCACGTCGTGCGCGGCGCCCGCTGGGGCAAGATGCGGCTGGGCGAGGCAGGTGGCTTTTTCGAGGACATGCTGTGGCAGTCCCTTCTGGACCCCAACTGTGGCCTCACCATGGCGCAGACCGCCGAGGAGTTGGCCGCCCGATATACCATCAGCCGACAGGAGGTGGACGAGGTGGCCTTCAATTCCCAGCAGCGCGCCAAGGCGGGCTGGGACGCCGGTCACTTTGCCGCCGAGATCGCACCGGTGACGCTCAAGAGCCGGAAAGGCGACACCGAGTTCGCGTTCGACGAGCACATGCGGCCAGAGACCACGATGGAGGCGCTGGGCAAGCTCCGGCCCTACTTCAAGCAGGACGGGCTGGTCACCGCCGGCAATGCCTCGGGCATCGGCGACGGCGCCGCCGCGATGATCCTCTCATCGGCCGAGTGGGCGGAGAAGAACGGTGCCAAACCCATCGGGCGATTGGTGTCCTGGGCCACGGTGGGTGTGGATCCTCGCGTCATGGGCATCGGACCCGCGCCTGCGGCCCGCAAGGCCCTCGAGTCGGCAGGGATGAGCCTGGAGGACATGGACCTGGTGGAGGTCAACGAGGCGTTCGCACCCCAATACAAGGCCGTGGAGAAGGAGTTGGGTCTCGACCCGGAGAAGACCAACGTGAACGGCGGCGCCATCGCCATCACGCACCCGCTCGCCGCGTCGGGGGCACGCATCACACTCCACCTTCTGCATGAGCTTCGCCGCCGCGGCAAGCGATTTGGCCTTGGCTCGGCCTGCATCGGCGGCGGCCAGGGAGCCGCGGTGGTCGTGGAGGCACTCTAGGGAAACGCGGATGAGCCAGGAGAAGGGCAAGGGCCGGAGCCTGACCCGTCACGAGTTCGACGCCGTGATCCGTCGTGCGGCGGAGCTCGCTTCGTCCGACCCGGAGGCCGGCGAGGGCGAACTGACGGAGGCGGAGGTGTTTCGCATCGCCCGGGAAGTAGGACTCGGCGACCGTCATGTGCGTATGGCGTTGTCGGAAGTCCATTCTGGGACCCATGAGCCCAGTTTCATGGACCGGATCTTCGGCCCCACGGTGCTTCACGCGACGCGTGTCGTGCCCGGCACGCCCAAGGATCTCGCCAGAACGCTGGACGACTTCTTCGCGGGCACGCAGTTGCTGCAGACGGTTCGAAGGGCGCCCAACCTCCTCCAATATCGGCCAGCCCAGGATTGGGCTTCCCAGATAGCCAGGGCGGCGAGTTTCACCTCACGGAAGTACTACGTCGCCTCCGCCAAGTCGGTGGAGGCCCACCTCAACGCCGTGGACGAGGACTCGACCCTCGTCGAGTTGGTGGTGGATCCGGGTACCCGGGGAGACAGCATCGCCGGAGCCTCCGTGGGGGGTGGTACCGCAGGGCTGCTCACGGGACTGGGTGCGGGCGCGGTGCTGGTTTCGTCGGGTGCCGTCATCGCGCTGTCGGCCGGCATGGGGGTGGTGGTGGGGGGCGCGGTCCTGGGCGGGATCGCGTACGCGACCGGAGCGTCCCACAAGAAGAAACTGCAGGAGGTTCAGTCCGAACTGGAGGGACTGCTCGACCGGTTGGAGAACCGGGAGTCCCTGGAGCCGCCGCCGGCGTCTTGGAGGAGTTGGGTCAAACGCCAATTCCACGGCATGGCCAGGGACTTCGACAGCGCCCAGGCGCGAGCGAGCAGGGACCTGGATGACCTGAACGACGAGTTCGAGCGTTGACGAGCATGAAACCAGAGCGCCATTGGAGGCCAAATTGAACATCGAGAAAGTCGGAGTCGTGGGGTGTGGACTGATGGGCAGCGGCATCGCCGAGACAGCCGCCAAGAGTGGCTTTCAGGTGGTGGTGCGCGAAGTGGGGCCTGAACTCCTGGAGGGAGGCAAGAAGCGCATCCGGAAGTCCATGGACAAGGCCGTGGAGAAGGAGAAGCTCACCGCCGAGGACAGGGACGCTGCGTGGGGGCGATTGGCCTTCACCACCGAGGTCCGTGACCTGGCGGAGTGCGACATCGTCATCGAGGCCATCGTGGAGGATCTCCAGGTGAAGAACGAACTGTTCGGCGCACTGGACGGACTCTGCGGCGGGAACACGATCTTCGCCTCGAACACCAGTTCTCTCACCGTCGCGGACATGGCGGCGGCCACGTCCCGGGCCGACCGTTTTGTGGGCCTCCACTTCTTCAACCCCGTGCCCGTCATGAAGCTGGTGGAGGTCGTGCGCACCATCGCGACCAGCCAGGAGACCTTCGACCGGGCGTTCGCCTTCGCCAAGGCGCTGGGCAAGGTGCCCATTGCTGCCAAGGACAACTCGGGCTTCGTGGTGAACCTGCTCCTGGTGCCCTACATGTTGGACGCCATCCGGCAACTCGAGCGCGGAGTGGCCAGCATCGAGGACATCGACACGGGGATGACCCTGGGTTGCGGCTATCCCATGGGCCCCTTGGTCCTCTGCGACTTCGTTGGCATCGATACGCTCTACCGCATCAGCGAGATCATGTTCGACGAGTACCGGGAGCAGCGGTACGCACCGCCGCCTTTGCTCAAGCGCATCGTGTCCATGGGCAGGTACGGTCGAAAGACCGGGAAGGGCTTCTACGACTGGTCCGGCGAGAAGCCGACCGCGTTGCCCATCTGAGGGGGCTGAAAGCTCTTCCGGGGCCCGGAGGGGCATCCCGCCCCTCCGGGCCCCGGGTGGCCGGGAGTGCGCTGGGCAAAAAAAACGGCCCTCCCCAAGGGGAGGACCGTCTCAGTCAGTGGCTGGAGACGCTTTAGCGTCGGCCCCGCCGCTGCCGTCGGCGCTCACGCCGAATTGCCGCTTCGCGCTTGCGCTTCCGCTGGGCGCTGGGCTTCTCGTAGAACCGGCGCTTCCGGAGCTCCGAGTACAGGCCGGACCGCTGCACCTTCCGCTTGAAACGGCGAAGTGCACGCTCGAGGCTTTCGTTCTCCTGGACGACCACTTCCAAGACGATCACGCTCCTAAGAAAGGACTCTACTGATGAAATAGCTCTGAAACGTAAGCCCGGTCCGGTACAGGGGTCAACGGGGGTCGGTCGTGGTGGTCCGGCGACCCGACCCGGGAGCCTCGGGCCCTCAGGGCAGACGGCCCTCGCGGTGCAGCGTGTGGGCGTAGAGCCGATACGCCTCCGGCTGAGCCAGAAAGTCCTCCGCCCATGTCTCGAACGGGGGGAGGGGCAGAAGGCGCTCGATATGCTCCACGACGATCATGGCGAACTGGATCTGGTCCGACGTGCGGAAGTCGACGATGCTTCCGGTGAGGATCCTGTCCACCGTCTCTTCGAAGTCCCCCGGGTCCACCAGTGAGATGAGGTGGACGACCTGGTCCAGACGATACGATGCATAGAGGGAGCGCAACTCGGCTTCGTCCCGACGCCCGGAGACGTCCCCGGTCCAGGCCGTGGACAACTCCCTGGCGTTTTCCGTCAGGAGACTGCGGAGCCGACGTCGGAGCTGTGGCGCCTTCTTTCGGCTGGTGTGGATGGCCGACGCGAGCAGTCCGCTCAACAGCGGCCGCCCCAGCCCCCGGGCCTTTTCGTGGATCTCGGCCTCGGAGTCTTCAAGGAAGATGTCGGCGGTCCGCACCTCGTCTTCTCCCTCCTGGGCACCGGAGCGGAAGGAGAAGAAGCCGGTCCAGCGGCCGCGTTCGCTGGGGCAGGTCACGAGGAAGCAGGCCCACGTCTCGTTCTCATGCTCCAGGAACGCCACGGAGCGTCTACGTTCGCTGAGAGTGGACATGGGGGGCTTCGATGAGGGGTGCCTCGAGCGGCGGACGCCGGAAGATGAACCTGCCGAACTCCATGGGCAAGCGTTCCCGGCGGGGGGTGGGGCAACACGAAGGACGTGATCCTTGCCCCCGGCGTAAACAGATGGTTATCCTAGCAATGCGCCCCCTGGCAGGGGCGCTTCAAGCGGCATGGGCCCCTGGGCGAGCTCCCGCGGGCCTGGAATCGCAACCCGGCTGAGGCCGGGTTTCTTTTCCCGAACGAACAACCCCTCGGACCTCGGTGCGGGCGGGAGACAGTCAAAAAGAAGGAGCGTCCGCGGCTGGCACCGGGGACGCTCCTCAGAAGGCACGGGTTGGTGGCCCGACCTGACTCTCTTGGCAGAGGTCAAGCTAGTCGGTTCGCCGAACGGGTGTCAAGATCGTTTTGCGCCCGTTCGATGTCTCCGCCCCGTGCTCACAGAGCTTTCGAGCCACGCTTGCGGTGGAGAGACCGATGAATCCCAGTGTGCTGACAGAGACCCTTCCCGAGGCGATGGGCGATGTGCCGGGGATCTGCGAATTGCCCCTTACCCGGGCGGTCGTGCAGTACCGCGACGTCCATGAGGTGGACACGCCGGGGGGACGGATCGAAGACGTCGGCCTGGCCCTGGTGGTGGAGGGGCGGTACGCATCCGCTGCCGAGTCCCTCGACCTCGGGAGCGGACGGGTGAAGGTGCTGGACCTCAGCACGGAACTCGTGGTGTTGGACTGGATCTACGAGCCGACGCTCGAGCACGTGGCCGGCCTCCTGACGGCGAGCGCGGCGACGGAGGACCAAGCTCCCCTCCGCCAGTATGCGTTCCGACTGGGGCTTCGCGTTCTCGAGCGCGTGGGGTTCGGGCCCCTGACGCGCCCCACCTTCCTCAGGATCGGATTTCGGGACATCTGCCGGGACCTCGATCTGCACGAGGGGACCTCGATCCGGATCGTGCTCGGAACAGGTCGGCTGACTCGTGTCCATCTCGACTACGACGCCTGTGCGCTCGTCTTCAGGACGGCGTTTCAGGAGCCTGACGCGCAGTTGGAGCATGCTCTGGTCGATGCGTTTCCCGGCGCTGAGGTCCGAAGGATGGTGCCCCTCGACGCCATTGAGCCGCTCTCGTACCAGGTTCGTTTTTCACTCCCCGACACGCTTGCCGACGCCCGCACCCAGCTGGGCCACATGCGTCGAGGACTGGGCTTGCTGGTCGCCCGGTTCGAGCCGGATCGGTTCGCCGCCATGGAGCACGTCATGGAGACGTTCGGTGCCAGGGAGACGCTGGCCGGGCTTCACCTCCACGGTCCCCGTGTACACCCGGTCCGCGTATCCTCCTCTTACCCGACTCCGTCGGTCGTCCATTGATGGTCGCCGGGGAGTTCCCATCCCGCGCCGGCGAAGTCGCACACACCGACGAGTGGCGAGGGCGGTACGATGCCTACCGCCGACGCCAGGCGGCTCGCCTGGTGCAGATGCTGCCGCGGGACGCGGTACGCCCACTGTACCGTCGCGCTCGGGACGAGGCCCGGCGGCTCGGTGCTCTGGCGGAGGGCGGAGAGGAAGACCCGCTCGGGCTTCTCGTGGGCTTCTGCGAACGACTGCTTCCCCTACCTCCGTTCCAGGTCTGGATGAGCGACCTCCTGGCATACCCCGACAGCTACTTGGCCGACCTGGCTGAATCGGCCGAAGCGCCGACGGCGGAGGCGCCGTCGACGATGGAGGTACGCCCGGTGGAGTACAGCGGCCGTCCCTGGCTGGCCCGTCTCAGGTACTTCCGTGAGCAGGGACTCTGGAGGGGATACATCGCGTTCGAGGAGCGCGACTCAGGGCGTGTTCACCGCACTGCGGCGGTGTTCTGCGAGAACCATCCCAGCGACCTTCGCGAGCGCTTCCTCGCCTTCGAATCCACAGCGCTTCAGGCCTTCCTGCGCTCCGCTCTGCCCTAGCCCGTTTTTCCCAAAAAATCCCCCGTGGAATTTTCCGGCGGTTGCCCTGGCGCGCTGGGCCAAAGTCCGCACCCCTCCTGACTTTGTGTCGTCGATAGCCTCAAAACGGTAAGCTGCGATCATGTATGGGAACAAGTGAATTCGTGATTTGGGCAAAATCGTAAGTCCTTGCGGTACAACATATTACGGATAAGCTGCGGTGGGTTTCGCGGCCAGAAAAAGGGGTTGCGCTCGATGGTGGCTGCGCTTAAAGTAGACCGCACTTCGAGGATGTCGGTTCCTCTCACCGCAGATCTGGCCCGCCGCGTCGGGCAGAGGGGCGGTGCCCCTAGAAAGCGCAATTTTTCACCCCCTGACCATTGGGCGAGGTGTGTCTATGTGGAAGACCCGGTCCGTACAACTACACGTGCGACTTCCGCACGACGTCGCTGCTCAGGCCGAGGAGGTCCAGGAGACCGATCCGGAGTTTCTGAGTCGCGTCGTTCTGTACGGGCTCACGCGCCGATCGATCTATCGGCATCTGCGCGATCAGGGTCAGGCGGGCGTCGAACTTCCTCCGGAGGGGCCGCAGCCCACCGCATAAGGCTTGCGCTCCATACCCCTTCGAGTCTTACGTTCCTGCGAGCGGACGCTCCTGGCCCGACTCGCGCGGCGGGCGCAGGAGGGGTTCTTCATGTGAACGTGGAGGGAGCGCCTTGGGTGTAGGCCGGAGGAGCTCTGAAGAGTCTGCCGGAGTGATGAAGGGCAAATACCTGGACTACTGTTCGGCCCAGGTTGCGGACCTCCTGCTCTATTTGAGTCCCGACGAGATCTACCTGCTGGCTCAGCGGGCCCACAGGGAAAAGGGAGGAGGGGGGGCCCTCTCCTACGTGGAGATGGTCCAGCTCGCCACCGACTGGCTTGCGGTGAAGGTGCATCTGCCCCCGTTCGACGTCTGGCTCGCCGACTACCGCGAGCATCCCGAGGCCTACGAGGAGTACCTGCTGGGGCTTTGGGAAGGTGACGCCGACGATCCGGTCGAACTCTGAGACCGTCGGCGCTGCCGCGCCGCCGCCTTAGAAGGGGAGGTCGTCGTCGGGCTCGCTCGGGGAGGGCTCCGCAGGGCCGCCGCCGCCGTACCCGCCGCTGCTGAAGCCACCGCCGGCACCCGAGCCCCCGCCCCCGCCGCCACCGCCAGCCCCCGTCCCCGAGCCAAGCATGACCATCTCGTCGATCACGATGTCCGTGAAGTACCGCTTGGCATCTCCCTCGCCGACCGTGGAGTAGTCCAGCCGCCCCTCGACGTAGAGGCGGTCACCTTTGTGGACCCACTGCTCGACGATATCGACCAAGCGGCCGAAGAAGGTGAGGCGGTGCCACTCGGTCTTCTCCTGCTGCTGCCCGTCACGGCCGGACCAGGAACGGTTGGTGGCGAGGGACAGCTTGGCAACCCGGGCGCCTCCGGAGGTCGCGCGGATCTCCGGATCGTTTCCGACGTTGCCGATGAGCATGACCTTGTTGAGCGACCGACTCATGGGGGGAGGACTCCTGGTGCGAGGGGCTCGGCGCGGCCGAGCGAGATGCGGACGAACTCCGGGGGCCATCACCGCCGGAAGATTCGAAAGGTAAGAAGGGCAAAGGTACGGGGGTAGGAGGTGTTTTTCCATTCCGGAAGGGGACGCTATCTTGCGGCGTTGAGAAGCCCCCCGTTCATGCCTCCAACACCCGAAACCATGTCCGATCTGCGCCATATCCGTGTGGAGTGGGACGGCGAAATCGCCGTCGTGATCATCGACCGTCAGGAGAAGCTGAATGCCCTCAACGCCGACGTCGTGGCCGAGTTGGGCCAGGTCTTCGGGGGACTCCGGGACGATGACAAGGTCCGAGGGGTGCTCCTCACGGGTGCCGGGGAGAAAGCCTTCGTGGCTGGGGCCGACATCGGTGAGTTGGCCAAGATGGACTCGATCTCGGGGGTTCGCGTCAGCCGCGACGGGCAGGACGTGTTCCTCCAGATCGAGCGATTCCCCAAACCGGTGCTCGCTGTGGTGGGTGGATACGCGTTGGGGGGCGGCTGCGAGCTGGCCCTGGCCTGTCACATGCGCATCGCCAGCGACAATGCCCGCTTCGGGCTGCCCGAGGTGGGGCTGGGCATCATCCCGGGATACGGCGGCACGATCCGGCTTTCCCGACTCGTGGGCCTGGGACGGGCCATCGAGCTCACCCTCACCGGGGAGATGGTGGACGCCCAGCGCGCAGCCGAGATCGGCCTGGTCTCGGCGGTCTACCCCCGTGCCGAGGTCCTGGAGCGGGGCAAGGAAATGCTGCGCAAGGTGACCAAGAATGGTCCGGTGGCCGTGCGCATGGCGCTGGAGTCCGTCTACAGGGCGGTGGACACGTCGACCCAGGAGGCTCTGGACTACGAATCGTCACTGTTCGGGCTCCTGGCCTCCACGGAGGACATGCGGGAGGGGATGTCCGCCTTCCTGGAAAAGCGGAAAGCCGACTTCAAGGGACGCTGACCCCTCTGGATCGATTTCGCAGGTTCGGCCCCTCCGGCGCTTCATGCCCGGAGGGGCCGAAAGTCTTTGGTTTGCAAGCCTTTTCGCCTTGCCCGGCGGGGTAGCCCGAGCGGTCCGAAAAGGTTAAATTATCCCGATGCTTCGAGGGCCCATCCCGACCGTTCGTTCGTGCGCCTGACACGGCTCACACTGCGCCATTTCCGGAACCTCGGGATCCAGGACCTGGAGCTCCCACCGGAAGGCGTTGCCATCATCGGCAACAACGCCCAGGGGAAGTCCAATCTCCTCGAGGCCATTTACTATCTTGAGACGTTCCGGTCCTTCCGTGGGGCGCGGGACGAGCAGTTGCTGGCCTTCGGCGAAGGAGTGTTCCGCGTCTCCGGAACGCTGGTCCCGCAGGAACCCGGTGGGCGTCCCCAGCAGGTGGCGGCGGCCTTCGAGAAGAAGGGGAAGCGGAAGAAGGTCTCGGTGGACGGCGTCGAACCCGATCGCGTGAGCGACGGCCTGGGATGCCTGGCCGCAGTGATCTTCTCTCCATCGGACGTGGAGTTGGTAAGCGGTGGACCCGGGGAGCGGCGCCGGTTCCTCGACATCGTCCTCTCGCTGAGCGACGCGGGTTACCTGCATGCTCTGCAGGAATTCAGACGAGTGTTGGCGAGGCGGAACGCCTCTTTGAAGGACGGCCTTCCGGGGTCGGTGGTCATGGCCTGGGACCCGGCCCTTGTGCGGTCCGGCGCCTTGGTGATGAAGACTCGACAGGACTGGGTTGCCGCGAGATGCGGCGCCTTCAGGGAATACTACAGCGCTGTATCGGGGGGGTTGGGCGCGCGCATCGCGTACCGCTCCAACACGACGTTGGGAGAAGGGGCGACGCTGGATGAGGTGACGGAGGCCTACCGGGAGGCCTTGGCGGCGGCAGCGGATCGGGAGCGGCGGACCGGGACCACGGTGGTGGGTCCGCACCGCGACGAGCTTCTGCTTCGCCTGGAGGACGAGGGAGACGATCTGGATCTACGGGATTACGGGTCCGGGGGGCAGCGCAGAACGGCGGCTCTCGCTCTTCGGTTGGTCGAGGCTCGAACGATCCGGGAGGTGAGGGGCCAGGAGCCGCTGATCCTCCTGGATGACGTGTTCGCCGAACTGGACGGTCACCGGAGCGAGAGAATCCTGGACTTGATGGAAAGGGAAGAGACGGGCCAAGTGGTGCTTACCGCACCCAAGGAGAGCGACGTGCGCATCCGAAAGGACGCTCTCCCGCGGTGGCGAATAGAAGCAGGACGGATCAACACGTGATCTCTCGCCGAACCGGGCCCAGGAAGCTGGGCAAGGTGCTGGAGGACGTGCTCGAACAGCACGGTCTCCAGGAGCAGGTGAAGAGGATGGAGGTCCTGGATCTCTGGCCGGAGATCGTCGGCGGACACGTCGCCGCCGTCACCAGGGCCAAAGGGGTTTCGGACGCGACGCTCTTCGTGGAGGTTCGCACGAGCGCGTGGCTGATGGAACTGAACATGATGAAGGGCGATTTTCTGGGAAAGGTGAACCAGCGTTTCCCGGAGACGCCCCTGGAACGCATCGTTTTCGTGCTGGCGGAGACGGAATAGCCCGGCAACGGCTCACGGAGTGGACATGGCGAGCAAGAAGAAGAAGCAGGAAGGCGGCGACGACTATACCGCGGGACAGATCCAGGTTCTCAAGGGCCTGGAAGCCGTTCGCAAGCGTCCCGGCATGTATATCGGGTCGACGTCGGCCCGGGGCCTCCACCACCTCGTATACGAGGTCGTGGACAACTCCATCGACGAGGCCATGGCCGGGTACTGCACGGAGGTGACGGTCACCATCCACGAGGACAACTCCGTCACCGTTGTCGACGATGGCCGCGGTATTCCCGTGGACATCCACCCGGTGGAGAAGGTGCCCGGCGTCGAGTTGGCCATGACCACTCTCCACGCCGGAGGGAAGTTCGACAAGAACACCTACAAGGTCTCCGGCGGTCTGCACGGCGTGGGCGTCTCGGTGGTGAACGCTCTGTCCTCGTACCTCGAGGTGGAGATCGTCCGCGGGGGGAAGAAGTACCACCAACGCTACGAGCGTGGGGGCAAGACCAAGGAGCTCGAGGTCCTCGGCAACGCGAAGGGAAGCGGGACCACGGTCACCTTCAAGCCCGACGACCAGATCTTCACCGAGTTGGTGTACAGTTTCGAAGTACTGTCCAATCGTCTGCGTGAGATGGCGTTCCTCAACAAGGGGCTCCAGATCGTCATCGTGGACGAGCGCGGCGAGACGCCCCTGCGTGAGGAGTACATGTACGAGGGCGGGCTGGCCGAGTACGTGACGTACCTGCGAGGCACGCGCAAGCCGCTCCACGACAAGGTGTGCTACTTCGAGACTTCGAAGCCCGAGGCCGAGATCGAGTTGGCTCTGCAGTACGACGAGGGCTTCTCGGAGAACACCCACACCTTCGTGAACAACATCAACACCCACGAAGGTGGGTCACACCTCACCGGCTTCAAGGCGGCCCTCACCCGAACCATCAACGACTACGGGCGGCGGAACAACATCTTCAAGAAGGATGATGGATTGTCCGGCGACGACGTCCGAGAGGGTCTGGTGTGCGTGCTGAGCGTCCGGGTCATGGAACCCCAGTTCGAGGGCCAGACCAAGACCAAGCTGGGCAACTCCGAGGTTCGGGGGGCCGTGGAAGCCGCGGTCAACGAGCACCTCGCCATGTTCCTGGACGAGAATCCCAAGGCGGCCAAGAGCATCATCGAGAAGTCGCTCCAGGCGGCCCGGGCTCGAGAGGCTGCGCGCAAGGCGCGGGACCTGGCCCGCAAGAAGAGCGCGCTGGAAGGCGGAGTTCTTCCCGGCAAACTGGCCGACTGCTCCATCTCTGATCCGAGTCTCTGCGAACTGTACCTGGTGGAGGGGGACTCCGCCGGTGGATCGGCGAAGCAGGGAAGGGACCGTTCGTATCAGGCCATTCTCCCCCTGAAGGGAAAGATCCTGAACGTGGAGCGGGCCCGCATCGACAAGGTGCTGTCCAACGAGGAGATCCGGGCGATGATCACGGCCATCGGCGCCGGCATCCGCGACGACTTCGATCTGGGCAACACCCGATACCACAAGATCATCATCATGACGGACGCCGATGTGGACGGGGCGCACATCCGCACCCTCCTGCTCACGTTCTTCTTCCGTCAGATGCCGGAACTCATCGAGGCGGGCATGGTCTACATCGCACAGCCTCCGCTCTACCGCGTGCAGAAGGGCAAGCAGGAGCTTTACGCCTACAGCGAGGATGAGCGGAACGAGTACGTGAAGCGCATGGGGGGGAAGGACGGCGAGTCCAAGGGCATCGGCATCCAACGCTACAAGGGTCTCGGAGAGATGAACCCGGACCAGCTCTGGAAGACCACCATGGATCCCGAGTCCCGCACCATCCTGCGCGTCCAGATCGAGGATGCCGCCATCGCGTCGAACCTCTTCGACCGGCTCATGGGCGACGAGGTGGAGCCGCGCCGCGACTTCATCGAAAAGAACGCCAAGTACGTCCGGAACCTGGACGTCTAGCGATCCGTCTTCCCGCAGGTGGACGTCATGGGGGCGGGCCCTGAAGAGGGGCCGCCCCCATGGTCTTTCGGGGGTATCGACGCCTCAGCTTCCCGCCGTCGCTTCGGGGGTGTCGCGGTTCCACATCCACCGCCAGGTCTTCCAGGCGCCGTCCACGTCCCGCCGGTAGACCTCCATCCACTTACCGTGGTTGACGGCGGTGGGGCCTCCGGCGTCCGGGGTTTCCGTCACTTCCCAAGTGCCCCATGCCACGGCGACGTCGCCCATCACAGATATCTCCTCCGTCGTGGCGGTTTGGCTCGCGGCGTTGGCTTCATAGTAGGCGGCCGAGGCGGCGAGAATGGCGGCGCGGCCCACGTTTGGCGGCGCATCCACGGGGAGTTCGATGGCGTCGTCCATAAAGAGGTTGTCCAGGCCGGTCACGTCTCCGGCGTTGAACGCCTCCAGGAACCGGTCACCGATGCTCTCGATGGCGGCGATGTCGGCCTCGGTCGTGTCGGGCTCCATGGGTGGTGGGGGTTCGGTGCAGGCCGTGACGACGGCGGCGAGGAGGACTGGGATCAACGGTTTGACGTTCATGGACTTCCCTCAGTAGGAGTTGTACGGGGTGCCGTGACCGAACGTCGTGAGGCTGCTGAAGGGGCGCAAGAACATTGTCTGGGAATTTCGCTGACCGGGGGGCCTCAGCTTCCCGCCAGACCGTGGGCGTCCACGAGGTGAACGTCGTGGCGCCGGGCGGCCTCCCGACGGAGCGCTGGAGGCATGGGGCCCGGGGAAAAGAGGACCCGGATACGGCGCTCCCTGCCGAAGCCGTAGCGCGTCTCGCGGATGGTCCGGTCCAGGCGCCGCAGCACGTCGGTTCCATCGGCGTCGGGCGGAGCGGGCGTGCCGTAGAATGCACCGCCGGACGACAGCATGCCGGCCACGGGAATCTCGAGACCGGGGCTCCATAGGCTACCGCACTCCCGAGCGTTCGCACCCAGGGACTCCATGACGTCGAGGGTCATGTACTGGCGGCAGATCTCGGGGAAGACGGTGCTCACGTGGTGGTCGAGCCCTGGCCGGATCCGGGTGGTCAGGATGGACTCCCCCGCGTCCAGGGAGAGGCGCTCCCGGTTGGGGAGGACGAACCGATACCAGAACGCCAGGTAGGGATCCTTGATCCGATATCGTCGACTCCTGGAGCGGGGGGCGGCGTCCAGGGAGCGACGTACTTCCACCAGCCCGAGGTCTTCCAGGCGTTTCAGGTACGGCGCCACCTGACCGCTGGTGGTGAGATCGGGCACGCCTGCGTGAACCGTGCTCCAGTCAGCTTCCCCCGTGGCCAGGGCGACGAGGATCGCGGCATATCGACTGGGGGTCTGGGCAGCGGCCTCCAGCATCGCCAGAGGACGATTCCCGAGTGGGGCCCCGTCCTCCAGCACCAGGCGCCGGAGGTTGGTGACGAGCGAGGTGCCCCGATCGACCTGCCGCAGATGGGCGGGGGTCCCGCCGAAGACCGCGTAGGCCCGCAGAAGCTCGGATGGCTCGGATCCCGGGAGCAGCTGGGCCGCCGCACGGAAGGGGAGGGGGCCGAGTCGGACGTGCAGGGGAGGGGACTCATCCTTGACCGGGGCGATCGGCTCCATCGGCTCGGGTGACACCAGCACGACGTGGACGGCCCGACCCCGCCGTTTCGCCCCAGCCAATGCCCCGACGAGTGCAGGGCCGAAGCGCGCCCGCGCCTGGTTCCAACGGTGCGCGTCGTCGACGACCACGACGGTGGGACGGCCCTGGACCCCTTCCGTCGCCGCCCCGAGGGCTTCATCCCAGGTAGGGTCGACCGCCAACTCGGCCACGGGGCGGGCGTCCGGCCACGTCAGGCGAAGCGACGCGGCAAACGCCGCGCGCTGGGAGGGGTCGGGAAGGGGCGGCGCCCGATGGATCACGTGGGGGAAGTCCGCGGCTGCGGCTCGCACCAGGGCCGACTTGCCGGACCCGGCGGGGCCCGAGACGACAACGAGGGAGGGTTCCGACCGGTCGAATGCGGTGCGGAGGAGTCCCATCTCTCTGGTCCGGCCGACGAGCTGAGGCAGTCTCGTGCTGTCCATAAAGCTAATCTAACATAATTAGCGTAAAAATACTTATGCAAAAATCGGCCCGATCCCTGTTGTGTCGCGCCGCCGTCCCCGCGAGACTCGTTTCCGTACCCGCCAACCACCCGGTCGAGCACCTTCAGGAGGCCTTCGTATGACGCGCGCCGCACCCCGTTTCGACATCCTCGCCGCCGCCCGCTATGTCCATCCTTCGGGGAACGGCGCCGACCAGCGGACGCGCGTGAGCTTGGAGGAGGTGTTCGGAGAGAACGTCTTCGGCCTCCACCAGATGAAGGCCCGGCTTCCCAAGCCCCTCTACAAGGGCCTGCTGTCCACGATTCGGAATGGAACGGATCTGGACCTTTCGGTCGCCGATGCCGTGGCCGTCGCCATGAAGGAATGGGCCCTGGAGAAGGGGGCCACCCACTTCACCCACTGGTTCCAGCCGCTCACGGGCCTCACCGCGGAGAAGCACGACTCGTTCCTCGACCCCAACAAGGACGGGCGGGCCATCGCGGAGTTCAGCGGCAAGGAACTGGTCCAGGGTGAACCCGACGCGTCGTCGTTCCCGTCCGGTGGCCTGCGCGCCACGTTCGAGGCGCGGGGCTATACTGCGTGGGATCCCACGTCCCCGGCCTTCCTCATGGAAGGATCCAGCGGCGCATACCTGTGCATTCCCACCGCCTTCGCGTCTTGGGCCGGCGACGCGCTGGACAAGAAGACTCCACTCCTCCGTTCCATGAACGCTCTCGACCGGCAGGCGCGGCGAGCGTTGGGTCTTTTCGGATCCCCGGAGAAGCCCGTGCGGGCGACGCTGGGACCGGAGCAGGAGTTCTTCCTCATCGACGAGGAGTTCTTCTATCGCCGGCCCGACCTGATGACCTGCGGGCGGACGCTGTTCGGAACGAAGCCCCCCAAGGGGCAGGAGATGGAGGACCACTACTTCGGATCGATTCCCGAGCGCGTGCTCGAATACATGAACGAAGTGGAACTCGAGCTCTACAAGCTGGGCGTGCCCCTGAAGACCAGGCACAACGAGGTGGCTCCGGGGCAGTTCGAGATGGCGCCCATCTACGAGGACGCCAATCCGTCCGCGGACCACCAGCAGCTCACCATGTCCACGCTGCGGCGTGTGGCTCGCAAGTATGGGCTGGCCTGCCTGCTTCACGAGAAGCCCTTCCAGGGTGTGAACGGAAGCGGCAAGCACCTGAACTGGTCCCTCGGAACCGACGACGCGAACCTCCTCGAGCCCGGCGAGACTCCCCACGACAACATGCAGTTCCTGTTCTTCTGCTCTGCGGTCCTCCGGGCCGTGGCAAGGCACCAGGATCTGCTCCGTGCGGCCGTCGCCCACGCCGGCAACGACCATCGGTTGGGTGCCAACGAGGCTCCCCCGGCCATCATCTCGGTGTTCGTCGGAGATCAGCTCGGCGACATCTTCGAGCAGATCGAGAAGGCCGGGGAGGCCAAGTCGTCCAGGGCCAGCGGGCTCATGGGCCTGGGCGTGAACGTGCTGCCCAACCTTCCGAAGCACGCCGGCGACCGGAACCGTACCTCACCCTTCGCCTTCACTGGCAACAAGTGGGAGTTCCGGGCGTTGGGCTCGTCGCAGAGCATTTCGTTTCCGGCCACCATTCTCAACACCATCGTGGCCGAGTCCATCGAGGACATGTGCGACAAGCTCGAGGCGCATCTGGCAAAGGACGTTTCCTTCGCGGACGCCCTCCGTCTCGTGCTGGCCGAGGAGACGAAGGAGTTCAAGCACATCATCTTCAACGGTGACAACTACACTCAGGAGTGGGTGGAGGAGGCCGAGCGTCGGGGACTGCTGAACCTGGGAAGCACCATGGACGCGCTTCCCATGTTCGTGGCCGAGAAGAACACGGCGCTCTTCGCGAAGTACGAGGTCCTGACCCATCGGGAGTTGGAGTCCCGATACGAGATCTACGTGGATCAGTACTTCAAGACCATCAACATCGAAGGCGAAACGGGGCAGTACATGGCCCAGACCATGGTGCTGCCGGCCGCGATCCGGTACCTGTCTGACCTGCTGAACACCGCGGAACGGGCCGACGACGTGGGACTGAAGACCGAGGGGGTGCTGACCACGGCGCGCCGGGTCAACGAACTCGTGGACAGGCTCACGGAAAAGGTCGACCACTTGGCGGAGCAGAATCAGGAGCTGGGAGGCGACGACGTGTTCTCCAAGGCCGAGCACATGCGCGCCAACATCATTCCGGCGCTGAACGAGGTGCGGGACGTGGTGGACCGCCTCGAGCGCGTCCTTCCCGACGATGTGTGGCCCTTCCCGACGTACCGGGACATGCTGTTCGTGAAGTAGCGTTCCTGCGACAGCCGTAGGCGGTCGCAAGAACGGTCGCGGGTTCCCGCCGTTGGTCCCTTCGGGGGACGCTCCGCGTCGGGAACCCGCGACACCTCGCGGGTCCGGCCCTTTCTGCAGACCGTCTTCCCTCGGTCTGCCAGGGTGGCCCAGACTTCGACCGGTCCCCAGTTTGTCGGGATGCTTCGCGCCTTCTCCCTCCCGCGCCGTCTGGCGGGCATCGCCCTGCTGGGCTTCGCCTGTATCCCGCTCCATCGCCTTCTGAACCCAGCCACGACGGGACTCGCGGGTGACGTCACGCGGCGGGTGGCGGAAGCAGCGTGGCAGGCGGGTCTCTGGGGAGGCCTTCTCACGGTGTGCGTCTCCCTTCTCCTCGCCCGGCTCTTCGCGTGGGATCCTCTGGCGTTCGCCCGGCGCACCGCCCACAGGCTCACGCGCGTGCCGTCCCCCGCCTTCGCGCTTCTGTGCGCAGGGGTCGCCCTCGTGGCGTCGGGGATGGTCGCGTGGAAGGTTCTGGGTCTGAGTCCATCCGTCGTCGACGAGATGGTCGAGCTTCTCCACGCCCGCGTGCTCGCGTCGGGGCGCCTCGCCCTTCCGCTGCCGGGCGAACCGGCCGCATGGATCATCCAGAACTCCCTCCTCGCCGAGAGCGGAGCGTGGGCCTCCGTTTACCCGCCTGTCCACACCGGCCTCCTCGCGTTGGGCCTCCTGGCGGGGACTCCCTGGATCGTGGGGCCCTTGTCCACCGGGGCCATGGCCGGCTTCGGGTTCCTCTCGCTGACGCAGCTCTTCCCGGATCGTCCGGCATTGACTCGCATGATCGGCCTTCTCGTGGCCTTGTCGCCGTTTACGATCTTTCTCGGCGGCTCCTTCCTGAGCCACACCACCGCGGGCGCCCTGGCCGCCATGGTGCTCTGGACGGCGCTGAAGGCCAGGGAGGGTGGCCCGGAGTGGAACGTGGCGACAGGCGCGTGCGTGGGCGCGTTCGTGTGCACCCGTCCGTGGACCGGAGTGGTGCTTTCCACGCTGATGGTGGCGGCCGTGTGGCTCCCGGCCTGGCGTAGTGCCGCCGGAGTCCGGGGGTGGCTCGTGGCCCGGGTCGCCGGATTGGTGGCCGGGGGATTCCCGTTCGCCGTCTTGCTCCTCGGCTGGAACGAACTGCTCTTCGGCGCCCCCCTGCGTCTTGGGTATGCCGCGGCCTTCGGTCCGGCCCATGGGTTGGGATTCCATCTCGACCCGTGGGCCAACGCATACGGACCTCTGGAGGCTTTGGCGTACACGGGCGCCGACCTGGTCCAACTCGGCACCCATCTCCTGGAAGGACCACTGTCCGCTCTGGTCATGGTGGGCCTCGGTCTCGCGACCCTGCGGGTGGTGCCCAAGGGAACCGGGCCCCTCGTGGCGTGGGCGTTCGGTGGGGTGGTGGCCAACGCGCTCTATTGGCACCACGGGATCCACATGGGGCCCCGCTTCCTGTTTGAGACGGGCCCGGCGTGGGTGGCACTCTGGGGCCTGGTCGTCGTGGGACTTTCGGGGGACGAGTCCCCGCTCCCGTCGCTAGCCAGGCGGACCGTGGGCTGGGCCGCGCTCCTGTCCCTCGTGGCGGGCCTCTTCCTGGTGCCGGCTCGGGCGGAGAGCTACCGGCCCGACGCCACCTCCCGCGCGGCTTCCGTTCTTCCGACGCCTCCCCAACCTGCGCTGGTCTTCGTCCATGGGAGCTGGTCTTCCCGGGTCGCCGCCCGGCTTGCGGCGGCCGGCATGCGCCGGGACTCCGTGGAGATCGCTCTGCGTCGCAACGACCTGTGCGCCGTGGACGGGTATGCCCGATGGAGAGGGGCACCCGTGGGGCCAGCTCCGGCGCCGGCTCTGGACCTGAGACCTCTTTCCGGTCCCGCTCCCGGCCTGGAACTACGCACCCTGTCCCCGGGGAACCGCGCTTGGTTCCGCCCAGGAGGGGAGGTGAATGCCGTGTGCCAAGCGGAGGCTCGATCGGATCGTGGGGGAACGGTGGAGTTGGAGCCCCTCGTCTGGCAGGCTCCTCCGCTGCCCGATGGACGCGTGATCGTGGCCCGGGACCTCGGGCCCCTTGCCAACGACCAGGTCAGGGCGGCCTTCCCCGGCCATGGGAGTTGGGTGGCCGTGGACGGTGGGGAGGGGGCGCCCGCGCGGCTCCTGGGATACGACGAAGGGATGATCCACCTGTGGGGGGAGCCGGAGTCCGGGGCCACGCCCCAGCGTTAGGGACGAACCCGGGGGCGGCGAGCTGTCCCCAGCCGCCGCCCCCCCCCGGTGGAAACCGGACGCTCGTCCGGTCAGCTGATGAGGTTCCGGTCGTCCTTTTTCAGCACCACGGGATCCAGACCCAGCGACCGGATGAGTTCGTTGAAGTTCACCAGGTCGGTGTCGAAGATGGTCTGCAGACGGCCCATGACCTCGTCCACCTGGGTCTGCAGTTCGCCCATGCGGGCCACGGCCTGGTCCGTGGGCGGGGCGTCCACCGTGCCGAAACCGCCAGCCACGGTGTTGTAGAGGAACGCCAACTCGGCGGTGAGCTTCCCCGGGTAGTCCAGCGGATCATAGAAGCTCTTCGACCTGGTCTGCTGCACGTCTTCCTCTACGGCGGTGAGCTTGCCCGCGAGGGAGTCCGCCGCGGCGTTCACCCGGGCCACGTCCGCCTCGTCGATGCCGGCGTCGGCGGCGATCTGGGCCAGCCCCCTGGATTGGGTCCGTACCGAGCGGAGGTCGTCGGTACGGGCCGCCACGTCTTCGATGACCGAGCCCAGCTGCTTCAGGAACTGGTACTGCGCGATGAAGTCGGCCTGGCGGGTGGAGCCCCGTGGGTCGGCCAGAACCTCCAGCGTCTGGGTCTGGTCCTCGCCGCCGACCGACAGCGTCACGGTGTAGGTCCCCGGGGGGGCCGCAGGCTGGCTGATGGCGCCGAAGATGACGGTCCCCGTGGGAAGTCGCGGCTGGGGATACAGGAGGTTCCAGTTGGCGCGGTGCAGCCCCTTGGTTTTCGGGAGGAGAGCTCCGCCGCCGGTGAACCCGAACAGCTCCGCCAGGGCGGCGAACGCGCCCAGGTCGGGGCCCGCCTGGGGTTCGCTGGAGAGCGTGGCCGCCGTGTCGCCCTGGGCGTCGGTGATGGTGATGGTCACCGGGCCCTCCACGTCCTCCGCAAGGGAGTAGTGGATCAACGCCCCGTCCTGCCCATTCTGGGCACGGCGCCCCGTGGGACCTGCCCCGAGCGCCGCACCGCCGAAGAAGGCCCGCACCGCCGAACGGATGGGGTGGAGCAGGGCGGGCTGGGTGAGGGCCGTGGCCCCCATGCCCCGCAGCGGCGTGATGTCGTCCATGATCCAGAACGAGCGGCCCTGGGTGGACAGCACCAGGTCGCCGTGGTGCACCTGGATGTCCGTCACCGGGGTCACGGGGAGGTTGCGCTGGAACGATTGCCAGTGGGCGCCGTCGTCGAAGGAGACGTACATGCCGCGCTCCGTGCCGGCGTAGAGCATTCCCTGCCGCTCCGGATCCTCGCGGACCACGCGGGCGAACTCGTCGGCGGGGATTCCGTTGGTGCTGGTGGTCAGGAGGCGCCAGGTCTGTCCGTAGTCCGTGGTCTGGAACAGGTAGGGGCGCATGTCGCCGCGGCGGTACTTGTAGGCGGCCAGGTGGACGCGGCCCGGCACGGAGCGCGACACGTCGATGCTGTTCACCGTGGCGCCCGCAGGGAAGCCACGCGGGGTGACGTCGGTCCACGTCTCGCCGTTGTTGCGCGACACGTTGACGCGACCGTCGTCGCTTCCTGCCCACAGCACGCCCCGCTCCAACGGAGACTCCTCGAAAGCGAAGATGGTGCCGAAGACCTCCACGCCGGTGCCGTCCGACGTGATGGGCCCGCCGGCGAAGCCCTGGTGGTCCGGGTTGTCGGTGGTCAGGTCCGGGCTGATGATCTCCCACGACTGGCCCCCGTTGTCGGACCGGTGCACGTGGTTGGACAGGTGGTACAGGATGTCCGGGTCGTGGGGGGAAAGCCGGATCGGGGCGTTCCACTGGAAGCGGTAGCGCAGGTCCCCGATGCGCTGGGCCATCTGGTTCTGGGGGTAGGCCAGGATTTCACGAGCCTGTCCGGTGCGCAGGTCGTAGCGGTTGATGCTCCCGCCGTAGCATCCCGAGTAGATGATGTTGGGGTCCCGGGGGTCAACGGCGATGTGCCCGCTCTCGCATCCCCCGACCTGGTACTCCTGCTCGAAGTCGCTGATGACCGACGGCGGCACCTTGCTGGGCACCGACACCGTCGAGTTGTCCTGCTGCGCACCGTACAGCCGATAGGGGAACTGCTCGTCCACCGCGACGCGATAGAGCTCCGCGGTGGCCTGGTTGCGCTGGGTGGACCAGCTCCGGCCGCCGTTGAGGGTCACGGTGGCGCCACCGTCGTCGCCCTCGACCATGATGTCGGTGTTGTTCGGGTTGATCCACAGGGCGTGGCTGTCAGCGTGGGGCACGGTGGGTACCGGAATGAACGTGCGCCCCGCGTCCACCGACTTGTAGAGCAGCACGTTGTTGATCCAGACGGTGTTCTCGTCCTGGGGGTCGGCCGTGATGCGCATGTAGTACCAGGGCCGATGCCACAGCTGCTTCTCCCCGGTGATCTTCCGCCAGCTGTCGCCGCCGTTGTCGGAGCGGTATACGCCGCCTTCGCCCTTCTCATCTTCGGCCTCGATGATGGCCCATACCCGCTCCGGGTTGGCCGGCGACACGGTGACGCCCGCCTTGCCGAACAGTCCTTTGGGGAGTCCGACGGAGAGCTTGTGCCAGGTGTCGCCACCGTCTTTGCTGCGGTACAGGCCGCCGTCCATCGAGCCCGAGATCATGGTCCAGGGGAGCCGCTGCGCCCGCCACGCCGTTGCGTAGAGGATGCGCGGGTTTCCGGGGTTCATGGCGATGTCCACCACGCCGGTGGAGTCGCTCACGAACAGGACCTTCTCCCAGTTCGCGCCGCCGTCCCTGGAGCGGTAGACGCCCCGCTCGGGGTTGTCGCCGAAGAGGCTTCCCAGGGCCGCGACGAACACCACGTCGGGGTCCTTGGGGTGGACGACGATCTTGCCCACCTGACCGGCGTCGGGGAGGCCGATGTGGGTCCACGTCTTTCCCTTGTCGGTGGAGCGGTACACGCCCGCGCCGGGTGAGGTGTTGCCGCGGGGCTCGGCGGATCCCGTGCCCACGTAGATGACGTTGGCGTCGGACGGGGCGACGGTGATGGCGCCCACGGTGCCCACCTTGAACTGGCCGTCGGTGATGTTCCTCCACGACTCGCCGGCGTCGTCGGTGCGCCATACGCCGCCCCCGGTGCTCCCCATGTAGAAGAGGAAGGGGTCGTCGGCCACGCCGGCCACCGCGGTGACGCGCCCCCCCCGGGCGGGACCCACGCTCCGGTAGGTGAACGCCGACAGGAAGGCCGGGTCCAGGGTCTGGTTGGCGGGGGCCTGCGCGCGCCCGGGCGTGGGAAGGCACAAGACGGCCAGGGCCAGGAGGACGCGTGCGGCGAGGGACGGTGTAAGGCGGTCGCGACGGGTCGTGCGCATGGTGCCGCTCCGGTGCTGGGCTGATGGGAAGAAGGCGACGTCGAAGGATAGAATAAGGAGCGGCGGCGGCGGGAGCCAAGCCGCGGGGCGGGAACGGAAGACCTGCCCCACACTGCGCCCCTCCCTTCCGCACCCCTCCGGGCCTATCTTGCCGCGACCCCACGCCCCAACCCCGGAGACGCGACTCTGAGGCCCCTGCCCTCACCCCGCCTGGCGGATGCGCTCGCCCGCGCCGCTCGCGAGCGCCCCCTGGACAGGAAGCTGGTGGTGGTGCCGACCTTCGGGGGAGGACGGGAGCTGCTGAGGTCGTTGGCCCGCGGCGGGCAGGGGTGGGTGGGATTCGAAGTGATGACGCCGACGGCCCTGGCGGCTCGACTGGCACGGCAGGCATTGGCCCGGGAAGGGTTCCAGGCGGTGGACGCCTTCGACCGCCAGGCGCTCATGGACGAGGCCTTGGATGGGGCTCTGGCGTCGGGTCCCGACGCCGGGCTCGGAGAGCTTTCCGAGGGTGTGGGCTTCCGGGAGGCCGTGCACGGCTCGGTGATGGCCCTGCGCATGGCGGAGGTCGGACCGGCTGAACTCCGGGCTGCCCGCCTGCGCGACTTCCGCAAGCGCGTCTTCCTCGCCCGGATCCTGGAGCGGTACGAGACCCTCCTGAGGGAACGCCGCCGCGCCGATCCGGCCACGATCCTGGGCCTGGCCTTGGCTGCCCTGGAAGCGGACGGGGCGACCCTGCCGGGCATGATGGGAGCGGACCTCCTGTTCCTGATGCCGGGCCTGGGCACGCGTGGCCTCGCCGGCCGGTTCCTGGAGGCCCTCCGGCTCCGGGGGGCACGAACCCTGGAGACGGATCCCGTGGTGGGGCTGACCGAGCCCGAGTCCGTCCTCTGGTGTGCCGGGGAGCCTGGAGGAACGCTTTCCTTCCTTCACGCGCCGGAGGCCTGTCCGCAATCGGCCCCCTCCGTCCAACTCTTCCGCGCTGCCTCCATCACCGACGAACTCAGGGAGGTCCTCAGACGCGTCGTGTCCCGGGGGGCTCCGTGGGACGCCGTGGAGATCGTGACCACGGATCCCGCGGCCTACGGCTCGGCGCTGCACGCCCTGGCGACGCGGCTGCGCATCCCGGTGACCTACGCAACGGGCCTCCCCGTGGAGCGGACCCGTCCCGGCAGAGTGGTGCACGCCTACCTGGACTGGATCCAGGGTGGCTTCCAGGCAGCCCCGATCCGACGGCTCCTGGAGGCGGGGGATCTCCGACCGCCTCGAGGCTCCGGCAGCCACGCGCCTGCGGATCTGGCGAGGAGGTTCAGGCAGCTTCGCGTCGGGTGGGGTCGCCGTCGATATCGCACGCAGATCCGTCGCGCGCTGGAGGGGTTGGACGCTCGACCCCATGCCGACGGAGGCTTCGGAGAACTCAGGGAGAAGCGCGTCGGCAGGGAGCGGAGTGAACTCCAGGCGCTGCGTTCCATCCTCTTTCCCGCCCTGAAGGCGACCCCCAGGGTGCCCGACCGGGAGGGAGATGCGTCCGAACCCATGTCGCCCGCGGAGGTGGCGCGAGGCGTACGGGCGTTCCTGCGCAGGGTGCCGCCAGGCGCGGGCGCCGACTTGGCCGCCCGTGAAGAGATCCTCCGGGTTCTGGATCGAGTGGAGGCGACGCTCCGGCGCCGGACCCATTTCGAGGCCGCGGTGACCATCCTTCGAAGGCACCTGGAGGTCCGGGTGCGGGCGCCGCACCTGGCGGCCGAAGCGCCGGATGACCTGGGGGCGCCCTGGAGCTCGGAGGGAGGACACCTCCACATCTCCGACTTGGAGCACGGAGGACTCAGCGGGCGGAAGCTGGTCTTCGTCGTTGGGCTGGACGCGGATCGCGTCCCCGGCGGCGGCAACCAGGACCCGGTGCTGCCCGACAGCGATCGACGGGTGCTGGGCGCGGGACTTCCCACCTCCGCCGACCTCTCCCGGGAGCGGGCGTTCCGACTGTGGGCGCTCCTGGCGCGGCTGAGAGGCGAGGTGACGCTGAGCCACGGGGCGTGGAACGCATCGGAGGCGAGGGTGGTGGCGCCATCCCCGGTTCTGCTCCAGGCCCTGCGGCTCCAACGCCGTGACGCGAGCCTGACCTATGAAGACCTCCACCAGGCGCTCGGCGAGGCAGCCTGCGCCGTACCCGCTGATGGGTCCCCTCTGTTGGATTCGGATGACGTTTGGATGGCCGCCCTGTCCCAGGGGGGGCTGCTCAGCGCCGGGACCGCCGCCGTGCGCGCTGCGTTCACGGGTCTGGACCGAGGCCTGACGGCCCACGAGGAACGGTGCCGGGGCGCCCCGGGACCCCATCACGGCGTGGTGACGCCCCGGCCCGACCTTCTGGACCCCCGACGCAACGAGGAGGTGGTCCTCTCCGCCAGTCGATTGGAGGACCTGGGGGCCTGCCCCCTGCGCTACTTCTTCAGAACCGTGTTGCGCCTGTACCCGCCCGATGATCCGGAGCTCGACCCCGACCGGTGGCTCGACGCGCTGCAGAAGGGCAGCCTGCTCCACGGCGTCTTCGAGCAGACGCTGCGTGAGGCCAAGAACCGTGGCGTCACCCGAACGGCCGCGGCGCTCGAGCCGCTGGCGTTGGAGGTCCTGACGGCGGCGGCACAGCGGGCTCGCGACACCATACCTTCGCCGGGTGAGGGCGTGGTGCAGCGGGAGTTGGCAGGGCTTCAGGAGGACGTCCGCTCCTTCGTTCGCATGATCAGGGAACACGGCGCCAACTGGGTGAAGCTGGAGATGAAATTCGGTCTGGACGGCAAGGACCTCCTGGTGCTTCCGGTGGCGAGGGGGACCGTGCGGCTCCGAGGGGCGGTGGACCGGGTGGACGAGGACCTGCATGGGATGAAGGTCATCGACTACAAGACCGGGGTGCCCCGCGACTACCAGAGCGGCAAAGGTGTCTTCAACGGCGGGCGCAGGCTCCAGCACGCACTCTACGCCGAGGCGGCGGAGCGGATCCTGGGAGGCCGGGTGGAGGCCGGGGAGTACCACTTTCCCACGCGGAAGGGAGAGAACCAGATCGTCCCCTTTTCCCGACCCTCCCTGGCCGCCGCGCCCGACCTCATCGGGCGTATGTTGGATGGTGTGGAGGCCGGGACCTTCGTGCCCACGGACTCGGGGGACGACTGCCGGTTCTGTGATTTCGCGCCGGTATGCCGAGCGAAGACCTCGGACTGGGGCAAACCGGAGGCACCCCTCGCCGACTGGTCGGAGGAGCAGTTGTCCCTGGGGCTGCACCCTCAGTTCCTGCATCTGCGGGGGACGAGGAACTTCGAGGGCTGAGGAGCGGGAAATGGCCCGTCGGCCACGCTCCACGTAGCTTGTCCGGCGCCCAACGCACCCCGTAGGAGGAACCATGAAGCGCCTGTCCCTCGCCCTCGTGTCACTGGCCGTTCTGACGGCCTGCCTCGCCGCGCCCACCTCGGCGCAGCGTACCCAGAAACCCGTGCTCCACGGGAAGCATTGGATCGCCATCACCGGCAAGCCCATGTCGGCGACGGCGGGGTCCATGATGTACCAGAAGGGGGGCAACGCCGTGGACGCGGCGGCGGCCATGCTCGCCGCGGGCGCCACCATGTGGGATGTCCTCTCCTGGGGCGGCGAGACCCAGGCCCTCATCTATCATCCCGGCGAAAAGCGGGTCATCGGGCTGAACGCGCTGGGCGCAGCGCCCACGGGCGCGACCCCCGCGTACTTCCGGGAGAAGGGGATGCGCTATCCCCCGGAGTACGGCGTGGACGCCATGGTGACCCCGGGCACGCCAGGGGGACTCATGACCATGCTGGCCGAGTGGGGACGACTCTCCCTGGCGGACGTTCTCGCCCCGGCCATCGAGATGGCCGAAGGCTATCCCATGGAGGCCGACGCCGTGCGCCGTGTTCGTGCCGAGGCCGACCGGATGAAGACGTGGCCGTACACTGCCGCGGTGTTCTTCCCTGAAGGTGGGAGCGGCCCCGCCGAGGGAGAGATCCTGGTGCAGGCGGATCTCGCGGCTACGCTGCGCAAGCTCGTGGAGGCGGAAGCCCAAGCGTTGGCTGCGGGCAAGAGCCGAAGGGAAGCCATCCAGGCGGCCTACGATCGGTTCTACAAGGGCGATATCGCCCAGGAATACGTGCGTGGGGCGCGGGAGCAGGGGTCGAGGGTGACCATGGAGGACCTGGCCAATTGGCAGGTCCACATCGAAGAGCCGGTGAAGACCACCTACAAGGGCATCGAGGTCTACAAGCTCACGCACTGGCAGCAGGGCCCGGTCCTTCTCCAGAGCCTGAACATCCTGGAGAACTTCGACCTGGCGTCCATGGGGTACAACAGCGCCCGGTACGTGCACGCCCTGTACCAGTCCATGAACCTCGCCTTCGCCGACCGGGACTTTTACTACGGGGACCCGTACTTCCCCCCGGAGGAACCCATTCGGGGCCTCCTGTCCAAGGAATACGCCCGGCAACGTGCCGCCCAGATCGACTGGGATCGGAACGATCCCGAAGCGGGCCCGGGGGATCCCTACCCCTTTCAGGGGGGCACCAACCCGTTTCCGGAGCTCCTCACCCGTTGGAACCACGGCAGGAAGGCCGTGACCGAAGCCGACGGCCCGGCCTCCATGGCGGATTTCGAAGAGGACTTCTATCAGGGCACCACGTCGGTACAGGCCGCTGACGAGGAAGGGTGGGTGGTGTCCATCACGCCTTCGGGTGGGTGGATTCCCGCGGTCATCGCAGGACGCACCGGGGTGGGGATGAGCCAACGCGCCCAGTCCTTCGTCGTGGAGGCGGAGGACGGCCCCTACAACGTCGTCGAGCCGGGCAAGCGACCCCGCGCCACGCTCACTCCGTCTCTGGCCCTCAAGGACGGGAGGCCCTTCCTGTCCTTCGCGGTGCAGGGAGGCGACTCGCAGGACCAGAACCTCCTGCAGTTCTTCCTG
Source organism: Longimicrobiales bacterium (assembly GCA_035458765.1). Classification (GTDB taxonomy): domain Bacteria; phylum Gemmatimonadota; class Gemmatimonadetes; order Longimicrobiales; family Gaopeijiaceae; genus SZUA-318. The sequence goes on along the minus strand of DATHZE010000111.1, from coordinate 1,352 downwards.
AACGTGGTGGAATTCGACATGAACGTGCAGGAGGCGGCGGAGGCCGCCAACGTCAACTCCTTCCAGATGCGGGGCTCTTTCGGGGAGCACGAGACCAGCCCCGGACGTCTGCTGATCCAGAACGCCACCCCCCCGTGGGTCCAGTCCGAGCTGAGGAAGATGGGGTACACCCTGACCTTCGCCGACCGCACGTCGGGGCCCATCAACGCCATCTGGTTCGACTGGAAGAACGGCGGGTTCTGGGGTGGCTCCAGCAACCACGGGGATGACTACGGGGTGGTGTGGGAGTGAGCGTCTCGGGCTTCGTGGCACAGCGCAGCGGGCTGAAGTCGGCTTGAGGCGATCCGGCCCGTGATCTCCGACCCCACCGCCGTCTTCTTCCTCCTGGCCGCCGTGGTGGCCGTGTCCCTGACGTTGGAGGTGCGATTCCGCTTCTTCCGGGCCTTCGGCGCGGCGTTGGTGGGAATTCTCCTGGGGATGGCCCTGTCCAACGCGGGCCTCATCCCGGGTGAGTCTCCGGCCTACGACTTCCTCATGGGACCGGCGGTGAGCGCCGGCATCATCCTCATCCTGCTCTCGGTGGACGTGCGCACGGTGGTCCAGGCGGGACCCACCATGCTGGCTGCGTTCGCAATCGGCGCGGTGGGGTCGGCGGCGGGCGCCACCGTCGGCGCGCTCATGCTCTCGGGTCTGGTGGGTCCCGACACGTGGAAGCTCGCAGGGCAGTTCGCGGGGACGTACACCGGTGGGGGTGCCAACTTCGCCGCGGTGGGGGCCGCCCTGGGGACCGGTGGTGAACTCTTCTCGGCGGGGATCGCGGCCGACGTCATCGTCACCGCGGTGTGGATGGCCGCTTGCCTGGCGGTCCCCGTGATATGGTCTCGTGCCGCGGGGCCCACCGGCGCTCCGGAGGCCGAGGACATCGACCACGCCGCGGCGGCGGGAAAGCTCTACGCCAGCGTGGGCGCCGTGGGCCTCATGGACATCGGGCTCCTGGCCACCATCGTCTTCGGAACGCTGTGGCTGTCCGGCTTGCTGGGCGACATGCTGGCGCCCATTCCGTCGGTGCTCTGGCTCACCACCATCGCGCTCCTGCTGGCCCAGATTCCTCGCGTGGGTCGAATCCGGGGGGCGGGGGTGATCGGCAACTACCTGGTTCTCCTCTTCCTGGCGAGCAACGGCGCCAAGTCGGTGGTGGCCAATATCCTGGCGGTGGGCCCACCGGTGGTGTACTACGCCCTCATCACCGTGGCGCTGCACGGCGTGGTGATCTTCGGCCTGGGGTCGGTGCTGCGCCTGGATCTGCGGACCCTGGCGGTGGCGTCCCAGGCCAACGTGGGCGGACCGGCGTC
>DATHZE010000110.1:0-18338 GCA_035458765.1 Longimicrobiales bacterium | reverse complement strand
TCGTCGCGGCGGTCCCGGACCGGGGACGTTGGAGGGCATATGACAGGTTGGCGGACCAGGAGCGGTCCCCGGCGGTGCGAGTCCGGGACGCCACCGGCCTGCGGGAGGCGGTACCCGCCCCCGGAATGATGGAGGACTCGTCCACGTTGGGGGAGGCGAGGGCATCCTCCTCCTCTTCGTCGGGCTCCTCTTCGTCCTCGGGTGGCTGGTCGTCCGCGCTGCCGAGGAGCCCGAAGAGGCGGAAGATGGACGACCGGTTGTTCAAGGAGAAGCTGAGGTTCACCTGGGACAGGTGGGGAGAGAACGAGCGATCCAACGACCCGTCTTCACGTTTGACGTCGTCGAACAGGTCGTGGTCCACCTGAACGGAGAGACCCTGCAGGAAGTCCGACGAGATGCTGTTGGAGAGGCGCGTGGTCTGGAACCCGGACAGGAAGCTCCCCAGGGAGTCGGCCTCGACGAAGTCGTACTGGATGACGCTCGTGCGAATACCCAGGAGCTGCACGATCTCGGCCCGTTCCTGGCGAAGCGGCTCGTCTCGCGTGCCCTGGACCGCCTCGGTGGTGGTGTCCGCCGCAGCCGTGTCGGGACTGGCCTTCTTGGCCTCGATCGTGTTGTTGAGCGTCATGCTCAACCCATTCCTGGGTTGGAGTACCCTGGACCGGAATACCTGCCGCTGCAAATCAGTGGGCTCGACCTCGGGGCTCCATTCATAGGCGAAGGACGGGGACAGCTTGTGGCGGATGCGCTCGTAGCCCCCGAACCCTGGATAGAAGCGGTACAGGTCCGTCTTGAGGTTCGCGCCGAACGAGACCCGGGACGGCGCGGACACGAAGCTCGACGCCAGCGCCGAGGTATCGGACTGGAACATGCTCCCGGACATGGAGAGGGTCGGCGTCAGCGTGGTGGAGCCGATCAGCGGTTGCTGGAAGTCCAGGCCTAGCTGCCAACCCACCGTCTGGTCCGTGATGGAACGGGCCGCGGCCCCGGTCACGAGGTCGGCGGGATCCGCCGAATCCCCGAGAGCCAGATACGCTTCGGGAATGTCCAGCACCGAAGACTGCTTCAGGTCCATCGACTGGCGCAGGGAGAAACGCCCGAGGCTCAGGCTGCTGCCCACCGAGGCCGTGGTGTTTTCCGTGTCGGTCTTGGAAGGATCGAAGAGTTGGGCCTGGAGGCGGTCCACCGTGGAGCGACTCATGCGTGCGCTTCCGCCCACCGTCATGTTGTTCCACAAACGGGCCCGGTTGTCAGGCGCTCGGAACAGCGTGATGGTGGACAGTGACAGGCTGGCCGTAGGCAGCGTCAACTCCACGCGATCGTCGGACATGTACTGCCTGCGGTTGGCCGTCATCGACAGGGATCCCCACCCGAAGCGGCGGTTGAGTCCGCCTTCGGAGTCGATGGACTGTGTCACCTCCGCGGGGTTGAACGAGTTCTGCCGGATGAAGTCGGTGCTGGACGCGTACCGCCCCGAAACACGCACCGTGGTGCGCTCGTCGATCTCCCAGTTGTGGCGTGTGTCCAGCGCCAACTCTGTGGCCCCGTCACTGCGCCAATACCGCCGGAAGTCCACGTTGCCACTGAGGAATTGGCGGTTGAAGCGATAGTTCACCGAACTGGTGAGTGACACGAAGTTGTCGCTGAACCAGTCCACGGCGAGGATCGCGTCGGAGTAGTCGCTCATCGCCCAATAGAATCCGAGGTTGCTGATGCGCCGCCGGTATCCCGTGGAATTGCGGACGATGTCGTTGACGCTGAACGTCGGCGTCAGAATCCCGCTGGCCCTGCCCTGGGAGGTGCTCTGGGCGATGAACGGGAGCCACGCCACCGGGACGTCGGCGAAATACAGCCGCACCGGCCTCGCCACCATCACCCCACCCCCGATGATCTTGATCTCGTCGGTCTCGAAGTGGTAGTGAGGCACCTCCAGTTCGCACGACGTGAAGATGGCGTGGGACATGAAGCTGGAGTCCTGCGTCGCCAGGGGCATGTCGCCCCGCACGATCCACTTGGCTCCTCCCTGGTCGAAAGAGGTACGTGCGGCGCGGGCGGAGCCCACCCCTTTCGGCAGATCGTACACGAGTCCCTGGGACTCCACCATGTCGCCGTCGGGCGGAGTGAAGGTGGACGCCCCCACCGTCTTGACCTTGCCGTCGGCTTCACTGTAGGTGATGGACGTGTCGGCCTGCACCTCGAGCCCATCACGGTTCACGCGCGCGCGGGTTCCCTCCATGGAATGAAGCACGAGGACCCTGTCTTTGGCGCTGAAGTCCGCCTCGCCTCCCTCGTACTCCGTGAGGCCGAAGCCCTGCATGGCCAGAAGGGCGGAAAGGGTGGAATCGCCCTGGGACATTCCCGCTCCCCGGCTCCCCCCCAGGGCTTCCTGAGCCAACGAGTCCTGGACGAAGAGCGCGCTGTCGGCCCCCGGCGCCCGCCCCAGCCGCTCGATGCGCTTGAGGATCTGGAGACGAGCGGAGTCCGCCGCGGTCTGCGGACCCGTGTTGACCTGGGCGGCCCCCATCGCCGGGGTGCACAAGAGGCACAGCATCAACGCAACCGAGGAGCCCGCGCGCCGCACGTTCATCCGACTTCCACCGACCCCTCCGGGGCGCGAATGGTGCGCTCCGTGTCTTCGTCGTCGGCGGTGTTGCGTCGCCGAATGATCGCGGCCGACAGGAAAATGGAGAGCTCGTACAGGAGCAGGAGAGGCACCAGCATCATGACGGTGAGCGTGATGACGTCGCCCGGGGTGATGAAGCTGGCCAGGGCCGTCATGGCCACCGCGTTGTGCCGCCGCTTGGAGCGAAGGAACTCAGGCGTTACCAGACCAAGAGCGGTGAGGACCATCACGACCACCGGCAACTCGAACACCGCGCCGAAGGCCAGGAGCATCTTCGTCACCATGCTCAGTGTCGCGCCTACCTCGAGTTGGCTGGACAGGGCATCGCCCTCGAAGTACGTGAAGAACTGGAGCGTCACCGGAAGAGCGGCGAAGTAGCCCATGGCCACGCCACCCATGAACAGCACCATCCCCAGGTAGAGCGCGGGAATGATGGCTCGCTTTTCCTTCTTCTCGAGTGCCGGGGACAGAAACGACCAGACGTGGTAGATCACAACGGGCAGCGCCAGAACCACGCCCAGGGCGATCCCCAGCTTGAGCTGGATCATGAAGGGGTCCGCCGGGGACAGATAGATCAACCGGAAGCCGGGGTCGTCCCTCGAATCGCGGATCGGCTTGATGAGCAGGTCGAGCACGTCGAAGTAGTGCACGATGGCGAACCCGATCGCCGCGCAGACGGCAACGGCCAGCACGGACCAGAAGATGCGCCACCGAAGCTCCTCGAGGTGATCGAGAAACGGCATCTCGCCGCGGAAGTTGCGATGGCGGGTCATGGGCGACGGGCGGGCTTCGAGGACGGCCTGAAAGGACGGAGGACGGTCAGAAGGGAAGCTCTTCCTGGATGCGTCGCAGAGCCTCCCGCTCCTGGCGCACCGCCATCTCATCCACGAACTCTTGGAACTCACCCGCATCCTGGAAGTTCCGATAGACCGATGCGAAGCGCACGTACGCCACCCGGTCGAGTCCCCGCAGACGGTCCATCACCATCTCCCCGAGTTTCACGCTTGGCACCTCGAGACCCGCGTACCGGGACAAGGCGTCTTCGATGTCGTCCACGAGCCCGTCCATGGCGGAAGCCGAAACCGGGCGCTTGGCACAGGCGGTGTGGACGCTGGACAGGAGCTTGCCGCGGTCGAAGTCCTCCACGTTGCCCGACCGCTTCAGCACCTGGATGGGGCGCTCCTCGACATACTCGTAGGTGGTGAAGCGCTTGCCGCAGACCGTGCACTCACGCCGTCGCCGGACTGCCCGACCTCCCCTGCTCGCCCGCGTGTCCACCACGCGGTTGTCCGTGGCATCGCATCCCGGGCAGCGCACCGGCGGCCTATCCTATCTCGCGGAGCTTCTCCGCCGCCAGCACGGCCACCCCGTGATTCGGGTACGTGTTCACGATCCGCTCCAACGTGGCGCGGGCAGCCGGGACCTGGTCCAACTCGATCTGAAGCTGGGCGGTGCGCCACATGGCTTCAGGGACCTTTGTCGCGGTGGGGAAGGTCTCGGGAATGCGCCGGAACGCCTCCAGAGCATCCTCCAGCCGGTTTTCCTGGACGAGGATGTCGGCGAGGAAGTAGTTGGCGTCCGGTTCCAGAGCGTGACCGGGATAGGCCTGTAGGAATTGCTGGAACGCGGTGCGGGCCGTCGAAAGGGACCCGCGGTTGAACTGCCCCACGGCCGCGTCGAACATGCCCGCTGCGTCACCGCCTCCGGACTCGGCCGCCGGATCGGTGACCCGCCCAAGGGGATCGCTTCCCTCGGGGAGGACCGCCCCGCCGGCGGGAGCCCGACGCAGATTCGCCAACTGGTCCCTGACCCCGGCGATGCCCCGCTGGTTCTCTCCGGACAGGGCCTCCAAGCGGCCGAGGCCATCGGAGATCTCACGCAACTGACGGAAGATCTCTCCACGGAAGTCGAACAGCTGTACCGACTGCCCTCGCAGCGTGTCCTGCGTGCTGAGCATGTCCCGGCTCATCTGAGCCATGAGCGAGTCCTGGCGGGCCCCGAGAGCACGAATCTCCAGCTGCACCCTACGCAGGTCGCCCTTCGTGGCGCACGCCCCGAGCAGCACGACAGCGGCAGCCGTCGAAAGTAGGCGTGCCGCCGTGGATCGATCTTTCCGATTCATGATGCGTACGGTCCCCTCCCCCGGTTCCCCCGGGGGAGGGTCACCGACTCCTTGGTCACATGCCAGGATTGATTGCGTTGGCTCCGGCCGTGATCACGAACTGCGCACGCCGGTTCCGCGACCAGGCAGCTTCACCGGACGCCATCTCCAGGGGCCGCTCTTCACCGTACGAAATGATCGAAAAGCGACTCTCGGCGATGCCGAAACCGGTCAGGAACTGCCGAACCGCCTCAGCGCGCCGGTTGCCCAGAGCCAGGTTGTACTCCGTGGATCCACGCTCGTCCGCGTGGCCCTGGATCTGCATCTGCACCTGAGGGCTGGCCCGCAGGATCTCCACCTTGCCGCGAAGAACGGCGGCGGCATCCTCTCGGATGTCCGACTTGTCGTAGTCGAAGAAGACCATCTCCTCGAGCGTCGTCCGTGCGGCAGCGACGGCGCGCTCGCGAGCCGCTGCGGCTTCGGCCTCCGCACGCTGGCGGGCTGCTTCGTCCGCGGCCGCGCGGGCGGCGGCGATGGAGTCGGCCCGAAGACGGGCGAGCTCCTCAGCCGACGGGCCCGTGGGCGCGGGGGGTGGGGGTGGAGCTTTCTTGCATGCGGCGACCAGCACGGTGGCGGCCAACACAGGGGCGACGAAACGACGGAGAATCATCCCTACTCCCGGGTTTGAACAATCGCGGGCTGCACAACGCCGTCGGACGACGGCGGCGGAGCGACGCATCGAAGCTAACGTGCTTTCGCGTGTGGGAAAGACCCCACGCATATACGCCAGAATCTGTTCTCGCGCAACGGTAGAGCCTCCTCTCGCCCCACCGGTCCTTCACGGGATTCACCGCCCCGGACGGAGGGCCGGCGACCAGGAGGGGACCGTGACCCGTCTCCCAGCCAAGATCGTCCGGATCTTGCCGGTCGCGACATCCACCACGAATAGCCCGTACCCCCATCGACGTTCCCCGACGAAAACGAGGTGACGGCCATCAGGGGCCCAGCTCGGATCCTCGTTGTTCCCCTCCCAGGTGAGCTGGCGCAGGCGCCGCCCTCGGTCCTTCATGTCCGCCACGAGGATGTGGTACGTCCCCCTGCGGATGGCTCCATGAAAGGCCACCAGGTCGTTCACCGGCGACCAGTCCGGCGCCGAGTAGTACCCGCCCTTCCCGTATTCGTAGGGCGACAGGAGTTGGGTTTCGCCCCCATTGCCCGGCATCACCATGATCTGCGGGACTGCGTCCCCGAAGCGGTTGGTGTTGAGCGCCATCCAGCGACCATCGGGGGAGTACGTCGGAGACAGGTCGTAGTACCGGCCTCCGGACACGTAGGCCAGGCAGCAGTCCCTCTCCGTGTCGTACGTGAAGATCCCTGACCGCGTCCCGTCGCTCACCGAAAAGGCCAGCGTCCTCCCGTCCGGGGCGTACGCGGGGGTGATATGGTCTCCAGTCCGGGCCGGGGGGATCATCCGCTCCCGCCCAGTAGCCAGATCCAGCTCATAGATGCGCCAGTTGCTGCCCCCCTTCTCCGAGGAGTAGGCGATCTTGGTGCCAGAGGGGTTCCAGGCCGGAGAGATGCTCAACGCCTGATTGTTGCTGAGGCGGCGGAGGTTCTCGCCGTCGGAATCGACGACCCACAGGTCCTTGTCGCCCTCGCCGTCGGCCAGGGAGAACGCGATGCGACTGGCCGCCATGCCGGGCTCTCCGGTGGCCCACTCCACCACCTGGTCGGACGCACGGTGCACGGCCATGCGGAAGTCCTCGTGGGCCGGATCGGGAACAGGGAAGCGTCCCCGCTCCTTCACCTCCCCGTAGACGACGTCATGAAGCTCGAGGAGCAGGACGAAACCGTTCCCGGCCCCCTCGACCTGGCCCGACAAGAGCCAAACGGCGCCGAGACGATCCCAAAGCGTGTAGTCGATCCCCTCCCCCATGAGGGCGGGTGGAAGTGAATCGAGGACCTCGAATCGGTCCGAGTTGCGCAGATCGCGTCCGAGGATCGCTTCCACCTGGGGCGCGACGCCGTCACCGCCGAAACGACCGGAAAAGGGCTTGAGCGCCAGAGCCGGCGTGTAGGCGGTCTCGTAGACGAGGCCCAGGGTCACCCCGGGGATGGAGTCGCGCGCCTGCGCCCAAGCCGCCGCCGGTCCGGCGAGGAGCAGCGCCGCCGCCAGGACGAACCCCCGCCTGCTCCCTCCAACCCACCACCTCGGATCCGTCATCGCAGTCCTGTCGCCTCGCCTCGAGTCGTCTGAAGACCTTCAGGGAGGGTCCCGCGGATCCCCCCCTGAGGCCGGAAATTGAACTGTACGGGAAGAACGTCGAACGGGAGATCTTCCGGAAGGGAGCCGAAGCGACCCTTTCCCGCGCACTCCACCGCGCCCATGGCTTCCACGTCGAACGCGGGGTTCCCGGAGCGCTTCACGAAGTCCAGGTCCGACACCGATCCGTCCCGCTTGATCAGGAAGTAGACCGTCGTCTCCCAACTTCCCCCATTGCGCCAACGCAGGCAGCGCTGGATCTGGGTGATGATGTTGTTGTAATAGGCCGGGTAGTCCCTTCGAACACCCTCCAGCCGCACGTTGATCCCCTCCCCGCTCTCACGGGGTTTTTCTTCGGGAACCGGCACGTCCGTGACCGCGGGAGACCGCTCCTCGGCAGTCTCCTTGGGCGGCTCCTGTCGCGGAGCCGGCTCGGGCTCGGCCGGCTTGGGCCTGGGCTTCTCCTCCTCGACGACGGGCTTCTCCTCTTCGGGCGCCGGGGGCGTGGGGTCTGGACGCTCCACCACCAGCTCCTCACGGGCTGGAGCCGATTCGGCCGCCTGCACCGCGGGCGGTGGCGACACCAGCTCGATCTGGTAGGAAATGAACTCCACGGGCTCACGCCTGACCATGGAACTCAAGACCGCCAGCACGACCACGGCCCCGTGTACCGCCAAGGACCCGAACAGAGACGTGCGATCGAAGGGATCGTGGCGGCGCATGGGGCGGCGACCGTTCAGCGTCCGCCGTAGGGCTCGCCGACCACGGACCAGTCCACGCCGGACCTGGCCACGGTGGCCATGACCTTGAGGACGGGGCCCCAGTCGGCCAGGGAGTCTCCGCGGATGTAGACGCGCTCCAGCCCTCCGGCAGAGGCCAACTGCGGGAAGCTGGACTCGAAGTCCGCCGCCGTGGTCTCGGTCTCTTCGATGAACACCGTGCCGTCCCGGGTCACGGTGACGAAGAAGGGGTGGTCCTCGGCGGTGAGCGCAGTGACATCAGCCTTGGGTACGGACACCTCGATGCCGCCTTGAAGGATGGGGGCGGTGATGATGAAGATGACCAGCAGGGTGAACGCCACGTCCACCAGGCTCGTGACATTGATGTCCGCGTTGACCGGGAGGTCCCCCCGGCGGCTGCTTCGTCCGTTGCCCAGCCGGCTCATACCCGGCCCTCACGCGCCAGCGTCCCGATGAACTCGCTGGAGAAGCCCTCGAGCTCTCCGGTCACGAGGTTCAGCTGCCCCACGAAGTGGTTGTACGCCAGCACGGCGGGGATGGCCACGAAGAGCCCGGCCACCGTCGTGATGAGCGCCTCCGCCACGCCGGGCGCGACGGCCCCGATGTTGGCCGAGCCCGCCGCGGCGATACCGAAGAACGTATTCATGATCCCGATGACGGTCCCCAGAAGCCCCATGAGGGGGGACACGGAGCCGATGACGGCCAGCCAGGTGAGCCCCCCGGCGAGGTCGTCGCGCTCCTCGGCTTCCTCCTTCTCCAACACCAGCCGGAGCGCCTCAAGTTGGGTCAGTGACAGCCCCTCGGTGGGCTTGGCTCCCTCGCGCAGAGCCCCCGGACGCAATTCGCTGAAGAAGTTCACGCCCTGTCGGAAGACTCGGCCGTAGGGCGACTCGGGAAGCGCCAGGATCGCCTTGTACGCGTCCTCCAGCCGTTGAGCCCGCTCCATCTGCGCGAGGAACTCGTCACCCAGAACCCGGACTTCCCGGAACTGACGGTACTTGTGGAAGATGAGCCACCAGGACCATACGGAAGCGGCGATGAGAGCCAGAAGCACGATCTTCGTGGGGAGGGTACCCCCGAGAAGCAGGTCCAGGGCCGACTGCGGTGCCCGGGCCTGCAGGAGCGAGATGGACGCCAGGGTCATGCCAGGGTGTCTCCGCGTTGCGCTGCGATGTATTCGTAGGTCTGGCGAAGCCCCGCCTCCAGGGAGAACTCCGGGCTCCAGCCCACGCCTCGGAGGCGACCGTTGTTCAGCGTGCTGTGCTCCAGTTCGCCGGGTCGGGCCGGCTTGTGCTCGCGCGCCGGGTGGCGACCCGCGACCCGCTCGAGGGCATCGGCCAACTGGTTCACGCTGGTCCCATCGCCCGTTCCCACATTGAACGCGAAGGCATCCAGGCCGGATCCGTCACCGAGATCCAGGTCCGACACCAGCATGTTGGCCGAGACTACGTCGCGCACGAACACATAATCCCGGGTCTGATGCCCGTCGCCGTAGACAGTGAGGGACTCCCCGCTCAGAAGCCGATTGCAGAAGATGGCTACTACACCTGCCTCTCCATGGGGATCCTGGCGCGGACCGAACACGTTGGAATAGCGGAGCGCCACATAATCGAGTCCCCGGATCTGCTTGTAGTAGTGCAGGTAGAACTCGCCGGCGAGCTTGGTCACACCGTAGGGCGAGAGGGGGAGCTTGGGCGCCGACTCGGGCGTCGGGATCTCCTCGGGTTCGCCGTAGACCACGCCGCCACTGCTCACGAAGACCACGCGCCGCGTGCCGACCTCCAGCGCCGCTTCGGTGATGTTCAGCAGGCCAAGCAGGTTGATGCCCGCGTCCTTGGCCGGGTCCATCACCGAAACGCGCACGTCGATCTGAGCGGCGTGATGGTTCACCAGGTCGGGGCGTACCTCGAGGAGGAGCTTGCGGATATCGGGGTCGCGCACGTCCATCTCGACGAAGTGGGCAGCCTCGGGGACGTTCGCCCTCATTCCCGACGAAAGGTTGTCCACGACCCAGACCTCATCCCCCTGGGCCAGGTATGCCTCGGACACGTGACTGGCGATGAAGCCCGCCCCACCGGTTACCAGGACCCTGCGCCTGTCCTTGCTCATGCCGCTCCGCCTCTTGGATTGACGATGGATATTCGTAGGCATCCCCTGCCGAGGCCCCGGAAGGGCCCCGGCAGGGGATGCAGAACTTCGACTTGTCGATCGGCCGGGGCGTCGTTCACGTCCCGGAGAGAGGTTAACGCATCTTCCGCGCCAGGCGTACAACGACCCCCTGGCGGAAGACGACGTCATCCATGGACACGATCCGCGCCGACGCCGTGTTGGATTTCACACCCACCACCTGAAGGCGGCCCTCCGCCTCGTCGGCTCCCGCCCGGGCATTGTAGAGAACGAACTCGTCCCCCACGGCCACGCCATCGGTCGTTCCCTGGTCGAGGAACGCCACCGCACCGATATCCTGGAGCACGGCACGCCCCGCGAAGCCCATGATCATGGCCTCGGGACCGGTGGCGACTTCCTCGGCCTTCTGGCCAAGGGACAACGCGTAGGTCGGCAGCGGTCCCACCAGATCCCCCAGTGAAACGCGCTCATACTCCTTCGTGATGATGCCCACCACGCCCTGGTCGTCAACTTCGCTCACCGTCACGACGCCGGTGGGAACCACCACCTGGCCTACGGCGTCGATGCTGTTGGATACCCTGAAGATCTGGAGCTGCGTACCCACCCGGGGCACCTCCCCCTGGTAGGACAGCCGGACGCGATCGTACCCTCGAGGCGTCTGGGAGATGTTCACGTTGCTGGCGAGACTCTCGATCACCCCGGCATGGGGGGGATCCACGTCGAAACCCACGATCCAGGGCGCCGAGTACACGAGGTCGCGGGGCACCGCGAAGTAGTCAAGCTCCTCGGACCGCACTACCCCCGCCCGCATGTAGCTGGTGTCCTGCCGGAACACCGTCGGCTCCTCGGCCGTGGTGCGGCGGGAAGGAGCGGCAGGTTCGCGCGCGGGCGGCGCCTCCACCGTCACCTGGGTCACGGTGGCTTCACGCCCGGGAATGGTCAGGACCTGCCCGGGGAAAATCAGATTGGGATCGGCGACATCACTACGGTTGGCCTCCCAGATCCGACGCCAGTCGAACGGGTCGCTGTAGTAACGCTCGGCTAGGTCCCAAAGGGTATCGCCATCCACCACCGTGTGGGTGGCGACCTGCTGGACAGCAGCAAAACCGGACAGAATCAAGACCGCGAGCAGAGCCGTGGCCGACCGAACCATAGTGGCTCCTTCAGCAAGGTTTACAGGGCTTTTCAGGCAATGGACACTATTCGAAGATACCTGGCATTGCTTCGCCGGGTCAACGCATTTTTTGCGAATTGGCGTCAAATGTTTATTTCGACGGGGTGGGCCCTCAACCCGTCATGGCCTTTTCCGAAGCCCCCGGGATGACCTCCGTTCCCAGCGACGAGTACACCCCATCTCCCACGACCACGTGGTCGAGGACGGGAATGCCCAGGGCCCGCCCCGCCTCCGCAAGCTGACGGGTCACGGCCCGGTCTTCGGGCGACGGCGTCGGATCTCCCGAGGGGTGGTTGTGGACGAGAATGACGCCGGCGGCCCCTTCCACCACCGCGACACGGAAGACCTCCCGGGGGTGGATCAGCGAAGCGTCCAGGATGCCCCGGGTCACCGTCACCTCACGGATGACCCGGTGCCGGGTGTTGAGAAGAAGGGCGTGGAACTCCTCCTGTGGCAGATCCCGGAGGCGCGGCCCCATGCGCCGGAACACGTCCGCCGGACCGCGGATCGGATCGTCGATCTCCGGAGTGCGCGCCGCCCCTCGCCGCCCGAGTTCCATGGCGGCCAGCACCCGGGCCGCCGTCGCACCACCGACGCCGGGCACTTCCTCCAGGGTAGCCGGGTCCGCAGCGCCCAGGCTTCTCAACGACCCACCGACGGCAGCGAGAAGTCCATCGGCCACGGCGAAGGCCGACCCCCCCGCCCCGCCACTGCCCACCAGGAGTGCCAACAGCTCTCGCAGGGGCAGGTGGCGCACGCCCACGGTGCGCACTCGGTCACGCGGTCGGTCGTCCGGCGACCAGGCGTGGATGGGTACGGTCGGCGACATCCCGGAAGGTGTGGACGCGGGCCGGGCGGCGGGATGGGCTTGTGGGACGGGGCGCCCTCCAGGGCCGAACGGAGGAAGAGGGCCCCTACAGCCTCAGAACCATGACCACCCCGTCCTCCACGGGGTGGTCATAGTAGTTCCTGCGAACACCGACCTGGGTGAAGCCGAACCTCCCGTACAGCTTCGATGCGGCCTGGTTCGAGACCCGCACCTCCAGATAGAGCGCCTCCACCCCTCGCTCTCTGGCCACCTCGACCGCCTGCCTGAGGAGGAGCGTACCGTATCCACCGCCCCGATATGCTTCGGTGACGGCGATGTTGGCCAACTCCCCCTGGTCCAGGATGCACCATAGGACGAAGTACCCGACCACGCCGTCCTTCTGGTGGTCGAGGACCCACATCTCGGCCCCCGGGCGATCCAGAAGGGCCTCGAACGTGTCCGCCTTCCATGGGCTCGTGAACGACTCGAGTTCCAGTTGAGCCACCCGCTCGACGTCGGAGGGCCTCATGGGGCGGACATGCACGTCACCGGAGACGCTCACACCTTCCACTCGCGCTCCGCATTGGACGCTTTCGCGTACCGGGGCTCCCACAACTCCAGGGACTCCGTCGGCAGCGTCTCCGGGTGGAGCGCCATGAGATGGAGAAGGCCGTCGGCCGTCGGATCCCCTACGGGCGGAGCCAGGAGCCCGTAGCCCGAGCCTTCGATGGCGCTCCGGTGGCGTTCTGCTCCGTCTCCGGCGAAGAGCGCCCCCAGGGGCACATCGCTGCCCAGGATGGCGCGCAGGTCACTGGCGTACGGGGGAAGAATCGTCTCCACGCCCCGGGAGCCCACGCCGTAGCACGCTCCGTAAACCCGGTCGGCCCTTGCGTCGAAGAGCACGTATCGCACGCCGGGTCCGCCCGCCCCAAGGTCGCCGACCGCGGCGGCGGCCAGGCTGGAAAGGGCCCACAGGGGCACGTCCAGGGCCCGGGCCAGACCCTTCGCGGTCGCCGCCGCGACGCGAACCCCCGTGAAGGAACCAGGTCCCTCACCGACCACGATCCCGGCCAGTCCACCGATCTCGAGGCCTGCTTCGGTGAGTACCGCATCGATGGTGGGGACGATGCGGGCCGCGTGCTTGCCCTGCCGCTCCATGCGTGCCCGCGCCAGAACCTCCGCGCCCCGGGAAACCGCCACGTACCCCACGGGACCGGACGTATCCAGCGCCAGATAGAAACCGTCGTCCCGGAACCCAGGCGTAGTCACCGTCCCCCCGTGAGGTGCATCGGAAACCCCACCAGCTCAGGGGGAGCGCCAACGCGGATCACCCCGACGTCCCGGAGGTTCGGCTTCGCTCGCACGTTGGACAACTCGATGATCCAGTGGTCCGCAGGGAGGAAGTCACCGGCTCGCTCCGGCCACTCCACCATGACGACCTCGTTCGGCTGCCCCAGTTCCTCCCAGCCCAACTCCCACAGCTCCTCGGGAGTCTGAAGTCGATACAGGTCCATATGGACCACCTCGAGGCCCAGTCGGGCCGGGTACCGGAACAGGAGATTGAACGAAGGGGACGGCATGGCCTGGGTCACCCCCAGCCCCAACCCGATGGCCCGGGCCAAGACCGACTTCCCTGCCCCAAGGGGACCGCGGAGACCGAGGAAGACGGGCGTATCGACGGTGTGGCCGATACGCTCCCCCCATTGGACGAGGCTCGCCTCATCCAGCCGCATGGGTCCCTCGAAGCCACTCGACGGTGCGGCGCAGCCCCTCGGCCAGATCAACGCTCCCCTCGTAGCCCAGGTACGCGCGGATGCGCGTGAGGTCGGCCAGGGAGTCGCGCACGTCACCGGGACGGGGTTCGGCGTGGTGGGCCTCCAGCTCCACGCCCACGATGGCTCGGATCTCGTGCCAAAGCCGACGAATGCTGACGCGCTCACCGCACCCCACGTTGAAGACCTGGCCGGACGCCCTGGACGCCGGCGCCAGACACGCCTTCAGATTGGCTTCCACGACGTTCTCGACGAACGTGAAGTCCCGGGTCTGGGCGCCGTCCCCGTGGATGGTGGGAGCCCGACCCTCCAGGGCCGCGACGATGAAGAGAGGAATCGCGGCGGAGTATAGGGAGCCCGGGTCCTGCCGCGGCCCGAAGACGTTGAAGTAGCGAAGCACGACCGTCTCGAGGCCAAAGAGCTCCGCGTAGACCTGGGCGTACTGCTCGCCGGCCAACTTGGCCACGGCGTAGGGCGAACGGGGCCGTGCCGGCATATCCTCTCGCTTGGGCAGCTCCACGGTGTTTCCGTAGGCCGAGGAAGACCCGGCGCAGACGAAGCGCTTCACTCCGGCCGCGTGGGCCGCACGAAGCATGTTGAGCGTCCCCGTCGCGCTGACCTCGTGCGTGCGGCCCGGGTCGGCCAGCGACCGCGCTATGGAGGGGAGCGCCGCCTGGTGAAACACGAAGTCCGTTCCGCCGCATGCGTGAGCGCAGGCGTCCGCGTCAGTGACCGAACCCTCCACCAACTCGAAGCGACCCTGAAAACCCATCAGGTTCTCTCGTCTGCCGGTGGAGAAGTCGTCGAGTACGCGCACCCGGGCACCTTCGCCGAGAAGGCGCTCCACCAGGTTGGAGCCGACGAAGCCCGCCCCGCCGGTAACAAGCACAGTCGAATCTTGGAAGGTCATGATCCGGAAATCTAACCAAGGAACGTCAACGCGCACCGTACGGGCACTTCAGCCTCGATAGAGCCTCTCCCGCTCCACGACCGCCGCCACCGCGGCCGGAACGAGAAGCGAAACGTCCTTACCCTCCGCCACCCGGGCGCGCACATCCGAGGACGAGATGTCTACCCGGCCCACGGCCACGTGGAGCGCACGCTCCATGCCCGGGAGGTCCGGGGCGACGTCAGGCGCCACCTCTCCCTCCCTGTCCATCAGGACGAGCGTGGCCATCCGCAGGATTTCCAGGGGTTCCCTCCAACCGTGCTCGAACGTACGGATCTGATCCGCACCCACGAGGAGGAACAGCCGGGCGCCGGGGTGGTCGGCGGCGAGGGCGCGCAGGGTGTCCACGGTGTAGGATCTTCCCTCGCGCCTCAGTTCGAGATCGACGACCCGGAACCGAGGGTCGGCCCGAGCGGCGGCCTGGACCATCTCCAGCCGGAGCGGCCCCGGGCTCAAGCATGCAGGATCCTTGTGGGGAGGCGCCCCGGCGGGAATCCAGAGCACCTGATCCAGCGCCAACGCATCGGCCACGTCTCTCGCGACGACGACGTGGCCGTTGTGAGGCGGATCGAACGTCCCGCCGAAGAGGCCGAGACGGAGTGGGCCGGCTCCTTCAGGAGCCGTCGCCATCCGTGCGCAGTTCCTGGGCCGCGGGGGAATCCGGATAGCTCTCCAGCAGTCGGGCTCGGGCCTCCTCCGCCAGGTCCTCGTACCCGATGGCCATGTTGCAGAGGTAGATCCCCTTCAGGGCCTCTGGGGCGAACTCGGTCTCGGAGAATAGCTGCACCACGAACTCGTAGTACTTGATGGCGGAGTCGTAGAGCTTGCGACGAAAGTAGAAGTCCGCGTTCAGGAACTCCTTCTCCGCCAGCTTCATGCGCATCTCGTTGGCGATGGTCGCCGCCTCCATCGACTGCGGCGTCCCGGCGTAGTCCACGACCACGTTGCGGCAGATCCCGATGGCGTCGTTGGTGTACGCCTGATCCCGCTCGGGGTCGGGCGAGAGGCCGGCAAGGCTCTTACAGATGCCCAGAGCAGCCGAGGGCGCCTCCGGGCTCGAGGCGAAGCGGTCCAGGAAACGCTGGTACTCGGAACGGGCCGTGAGAAGGTCGCCCTTGTTGAAGTACGCCTGGGCCATCATCAGGCGCGCTTGCGGCGCCAGGTCCGAGGCCCCGAACGAGATGAGCAGGCGATCCAGGGCCCGGACGGCGTCGTTCCATTTCCCCGCATCGAACTGGGCCTGTCCCATGACGAAAAGGTCCTGGTCGGACATCCCCTGGTATGGATTCGAGGACCCGCACCCCGACAGGGACACGAGGGGCAAGGCCGCCAGGGCCAGAACCGTTATGCGTCGTGTAAGTGAGGACATCCGTTTGGATTACCCGCAGGATCGATGAGGGTTTCTCGGGGACGACGCGAACCCACGTCGGGCCCCGTCTAGCGACAGCGTCCACCCCGGAGGTCCTCGAGGCCCCTGCCGAAGCGGATTTCATCGAACAACGATTGAGCGCGATCGACCAGGCTCCCGGCCGCGTCCGCCGTCCGCACCCGGGCGTAGGCATCCATGGCCGCCTGACACTCCCCTAGATCGGAGAGGATGTTCCCCTTCTCGAACCACGCCTGGGCCTGGATGTTCCGCGGCTCACCCAACTCCAGCGTGCGGTCGATGTTCGCCAGGGCCGCCTGCAGGTCCTCTTCGGTCCTGTCATGCGTGGTGCGGACGTCGCGGGCCATGTTGAAGGCGCAGGTACCGATGTACCAGTCGACCTCCCCGCGCTGCCATGGGCGAACCATCTGCCGGAAGCGCTCGAAGTACAGCAGCGCGTGGCGGCAGTCCCCGACTTCCTCGTAGGCCTGCCCCACCTCGAACACGATCTCCGAGGTAGCGGAATCACCGACCTCGGCCAGGGCCTTCTGATAGAAGGGGAGCGCACGGCCGTACTCGCCGTTCTGGAAGTAGTGGCGCGCCAGGTCCAGGGACATGTCCGACACCCCCAGACCGGGACGCAGGCGCATGGCCGTCTCCACGGCCGAGGCCATGGCGAAGCGGTCCTGTCGGGCCCGGGCATCCTTCGCCATCACCATGAGGGCCGAAACGGCTTGGTCCTGGAAGGAGGAGTCCTTGGCGGTGGCATCCACGTAGAAGGCCCCTGCATCGTCCACACGGTTCAGGACCGCGTAGGTGTGTGCCACGCGGGCCAACGTCGCCGCATCGTCGGCACCCTGCCGGACGGCGAGGCGGTACTCGGCCAGAGCCGCGTCATACTTCCCCTCGGCGAAGGCCTGGTCCCCACGGCGAACCGAAGTCTGTTCCGTCGTGTCCTGGCCGCAGGCCACAACGAGGCCCCAGGCGAGCGAAGCCACCACCGCGTGAATCGAGTTCTTGAGGCGCATGCTACCTGGAGTGGGGTGAACCCGGCGACACCCGTGCGTCAGCCGGCCTGCAATATAGCAGCAAGGATCAGGCCGAAAGGGTGCCGAGAGGAGTTGGGCCCTGTCGGGGCCGGCCACCCTGGGGCTTCGAGGGAAGCGTCAGGGATTCAGATCCTTCACACGCACGGAGGCGAGATAAGCCCGAGGACGCATATCGTCAGGATCGTCCGCGGCACAACGGGTCCACTCGCGCACCGCACCCTGGTTGTCCCCCAGGCGATGGAGGACCACGCCCAGGCGGATCCGGGCACCCACGAAGTGGGGCCGCGCCTCCAGGATGGAATCCAATTCATCCTTTGCCCGCGGCAGGTCGCCCATTTCGATGAGGGACTCCGCGAACTTCGTCCGGATGTCCATGAAGCGGGGACGGATGTCCAGGGCGGCCTTGTAGTGCCTTGCGGCCTCCTTGGGGTGGTCGGCCACCAGGTAGAGATCCCCGAGCTGGGCGTGGGTGACGGCGATGCGGTTCCCCACATCGGAGGGGAATGCGGCCGAATCCCGCATGTCCAACTCGCTGGCCCGGGAGAACGCGGCCTGCGCCTCATCCGCCCGTCCCAACTCCGTCAGTACGATACCCCGGTTGAGGTGGGCCTCTGCGTAGGCCGAGTTGAGCTTGATCGCCTCCTCGAAGTGTCCGAGCGCCTCCTCCATGCGGCCCATCATGGCAAGGCACAGACCCACCTTGTTGTGGACGTCGGCGAAGGACGGGTGCTTCTCCAGAACCTCCCGGAACGTGGCCAGCGCCGATTCAAAATCGTCGCGCTCCCAGGCGCTCACGCCACGGGCTACGGATTGGCGGGCTTGCTGACGAGTACGGTCCATGCAGGAAAGGTTGGGGAAATGGGCGGGTGGGGGAAAGGGGGTGGGGGCTCGGCCAGCTAGGCGAGCGCCGCCTCGATCCTCGCCACCACCCCGGCGGCGTCAAGGCCCAATCGTGCCCTCATGTACTCCTGGGACCCGATGATGTCGGGAAAGACGGAGTCGAGGCCCAGCCGCAGGAGGCGCGACCCGCCGCCTTGGTCCGCCATCACCTCCGACACGACACCACCCAGGCCCCCAGACCGCGCGTGCTCTTCCAGCGTGACTACCATGCGATACGATCCCAGGCGGGCAAGGAACCACGCCTCATCGAAGGGCTTGACGGTGTGCACGCTTGCCAGCGCCATCCCGCCGCCGGCGGCCCAGAACTCCTCACGGGCGGCCAGACCCACCTCGAGCATCCCACCGGTGGTAAGGAGCAGCACGTCGCCCTCCTCACCGAACACATTGGGCGTGCCGAGGCGCACCTCGGCGTCATCGGGCGTGACTCTCGCCTCCCCGGCGCGACCCAGGCGCAGGTACACGGGAC
>DATHZE010000109.1:0-11659 GCA_035458765.1 Longimicrobiales bacterium | reverse complement strand
TGGAGCCCATCGTCGAAGTGTCCGTGGCGACGCCCGATGAATACGTGGGCGACATCATGGGTGACCTCACGTCGCGGCGCGGCAAGGTGCTGGGGATGGAGCCCGCGGCTGGCAGGACGGTGATCAAGGCCATCGTTCCCGAGTCGGAGCTGTACAAGTATGCCTCGTTCCTCCGGTCCATGACCGGGGGCCGCGCCGCCCACTCACGGCGCCATGCGGGATATGAGCCCGTGCCGGAGCATCTGGCCCAGAAGATCGCAGAGGAACGGAAGAGGGAAGCGGAGGAAGCTGCCGGGCGCTGAGCTCGACGCAGCGATCAGCAAGGGCGGCTTTCCGGGGGGGGGGCCGCCCTTCGCTCATCCCTGGGGGACCCATCCGGGGTGGAAGCGCGTAGATTGTCCATGACCCCGGACCTCCCGGGTCCCCCGTTCCGAGAGACGCCGTGCATCGCTTCCTGGTCGCTCTCCGTGCTCTGAGCCCCGTGCTGCTCCTGGCCCTGGCGCCGTCGTCGTCGTGGGCCCAGCAGGTGGCGGGAACGGTGCGGGATCAGGGGACGGGGCAACCGGTGCTGGGAGCCATGGTGCGGCTCATGAACGGGTCCGAGTGGACCGGCGCCCTCTTCCTCACGGCCGCCGATGGACGCTTCCTCCTTCAGGCTCCGTTCCCCGGACGGTTCACGCTCACGGTGGAGCGTATCGGGTTCGCTTCCGTCACCGCCGGTCCCGTGACGCTTTCCAGCGGGGCCGTCACCCCCTTCGACGTGGACGTGCGGGCGTCGGCGGTGCGCCTGGAGGGTCTCGAGGTCGAGGCCGGGAGGCGGCGCTGCGACCTCAGCGACGATCCGCGCGGCGAAACGCAGACCCTGTGGGGCGAGGTGCGGAAGGCGCTGGATGCGGCCCGGTGGACCGAGCGAGAGGCGGGGCTCCAATTCCAGGTGGCCCGGCGGACCAGGACGCTGGATCCTTCGGGGCGGCACATCCTCGACGAAGAGAGACGCACCGCGACGGCCTATGGAGGCAACTCGGTGCGGACGCTCCCGCCGGCCGAGCTGGCGGAGAAGGGGTACGTCCAGGAAGAGGATCCCTTCATCTACTACTACGGCCCCGACGCGACGGTGCTCCTGTCGGACGAGTTTCTCGATACCCACTGCTTCGGGATCTTGGCGGACCCGGCAGACGAGCCCGGCAGGGTGGGGCTCCACTTCGAGCCGGTGCGGGGCCGCGGCGTCCCGGACATCGAAGGCGTGCTCTGGGTGGATCGGGCCACTGCCCGACTGGATCGGGTGGAGTTCACCTACGCCCGCCTGGGACGCCGCCCCGGGGCGGATCAGGCCCGCGGGGAGGTTCGCTTCGCCGAACTGTCCGACGGGCGTTGGATCGTCCGGGACTGGAGCATCACCGCCCCCCTCATGGGGCTGTCCCGCCAGTTCGTGGCGGGAACCCTGGTGGAGCGGGTCATGCTCACCGGCCTGCAGGAGCAGGGGAGCGAGGTGCTCTGGGCCCGTGGTCGCGACGTGGAGTGGCGGGCGGATCTGCCGTGGGGGCGGGTCGTGGGGACCGTGTGGGACAGCGTCGCCGGGAAGCCCCTGTCGGGCGCCGAGGTGGCAATGGGGGGGCGATCGCGGCTCACCCGGACCGATTCGTCGGGGAGCTTCGAACTCCTCGACGTGGCCCCGGGCCCGTATTGGGTGACGTTCAACCATCCCGTGCTCGATTCCCTGGGCGTGGACCCGGCGTGGCAGGAGGTCGTGGTGGAGCCCGACGGGGTCGCCAGCGTCGCCTTGGCCGTGCCGGGACTCATGTCGGTGCTGGCCCTCCACTGCGCTCCTCCCGGGATCGTGGTGGGCCGTGTTCTGAGTGAGTCAGGCGAGCCGGTGCCCGGGGCCGTCGTGTCCGTGGAGGGCACGGCGCGGCAGGGGACCGTGCCCTTGTCCGCGGTGACCCAGACGGAAGGCGGCTTCTGGATCTGCGTGGGCGAGGGCTCCGACTCCGTGCGACTGGTGGCCCGCCTGGGGCCCGTTGCGTCGGAGCCCACGACCGTGGCGTTGGCGCCTGTGCGTCATGTCGAAGCCAATCTGACGCTGCGGCTTCCCCGGCCGGAGGCCACTTCGGAGCCGCCCGGGGAGGGTGGCCCTGCGCTGGTGGGGACCGTGGTGGATTTGGCGACCCGCGTCCCGGTGGAAGGAGCCTTGGTCCAGCTCATCTCCCAGGACGGCGACGTGGTGGCGCAGGTCCTCTCCGATCCGCAGGGGCGCGTGCGTCTGATTCCCCAGCGGGGCGGATCCTACAGCGTGCGCACCGAGCGGCTTGGCTTCTCTCCCTCCCAGGGAGCCCCACTGGACCTCATTCGTGGAACGCGCCGCGTGGAAATCCGGTTGGCCACCGAGGCGATTCCCCTGGAGGAGATGGTGGTGACGGTGAAGGGGCGCTTTCCCGCCCTGGAGCGGAACGGCTTCTACCGCAGGGAGCAGTTCGGCCAGGGCACCCTGCTGGACCGCGACGCGGTGGAAGCGCTCGCGCCGTCGCGGACCGGGGACATTCTGCGGCGACAGCCTGGCGTGATGCCCGGCCCCAGCAGCATGGGGAACACGACCCGCCGGTTCTTCGTGTTCCGCCGGGCCACCGCGGCCCACGATCTCTGCCTGGCGGCCGTCTACCTGGATGGGCAGCTTGTGCGCCAGGGGGGCCCCATCGGCAATCCCGACGCGGAGGTTCGCATGACCCTGGACGAGATCGTCCCGGCGCAGGACGTGGAAGGGATGGAGATCTACGAAACCCCTTCCGCCGTGCCGGCCCAGTTCTCCGGTCCGGGCGCGGCGTGCGGCGTGGTGGTCATCTGGACGAGGCGCGGCATCGCCGGCTGAGGCACGGCGCCTTCCACGTCCGGCTTGCGGCGGCTCGGCCGGGTGTGGCATCTTGAAAATCATTCCTGCAAAGGGCAAACCGTCGGCAACGGCGGGACGCAAAGCCAGGGGTCCGGCACGATCCGGACGGCCCAGCTGCCAGGACGAGGAGCCGTTGTGCCTCGAACTGTGCCCGTCGCAAGGATCGCGTCGGGCCTTTTTTATGAGTTCTCCTTAACGAATGGCGTGACTCTTGCGGTGGGATGAGCAGGGAAACCGTTCCGGGGGGGGACTTTTTGCTTTCGTTCGTGCTGACCGTCGTCTGGCTGGGGATCGCGGGGACCGCTCTGGTTTCCGGGCTCGACTATTACCTGCTCCCGCTGGACGCCCGGGCCTACTCGGAGTTGGCTCCGCTGTTCTCTCCGACGGGGCTCGTGGGGCAGGGCATGGGCATCGTCGGTGCCGCCATGATCACGGTGGGCGTCGTCGGCTACACGGCGCGCAAGCGGCTGCGCGTCCTGGCGAAGGCGGGGCCGCTCAGCCAGTGGCTCCAGGTGCACATCTTCCTGTGCACCCTCGGGCCGTTTCTCGTGCTCCTCCACACGACCTTCAAGTTCGGAGGGCTGGTCTCCATCTCCTTCTGGAGCATGGCGGTGGTGGTCTCCAGCGGCGTCTTCGGCCGGTACGTCTACGTCCGCATCCCCAAAACGGTCAACGGCCGATTCCTCACCGCGGATGCCGTTGCGGACAAGGTGCGTGAGCTCACCCGCAGCATCTCCGCCGGGACGGGGCTGCGACTGGAGGAGATCGAGACCTTCCTCGGCGGGGCTGCCCCGCTGCGGCGACCGGCGGGACTGGTGGGAGCCCTGGCCTTCGCGGTGCGGGAGGACTTCCGCCAGCGGAAGGAGCTGAGGGGCCTTCGGACCTTCCTGAACGCTCGCCACGTGCCCGCGGACCTCCGGGGTCCGGTTCTCGCCCTCGTGGACGAGCAGCGCAGGCTGCGCCGGCAGGCCCTCCTCCTGAATCCGTTCCAACGACTCTTCCGGTACTGGCATGTCATCCACCTGCCCCTGGCCTTCGTGATGTTCTTGATCCTCGGCGTGCACGTGGCGGTGTCCATCCTCTTCGGCTACACCTGGATCTTCTGATGCACCAGGCCAACCGAGGTCCATCGGCCCGGGTCTGGGCGCCCGCCTTCCTGGTTCTGGGGGTCGTCGCCGCCACGCTGGCGTTCCTTCGTGCCCAGCCTTCGCCTGCTGCCGGGCCGGTGGCGGCGCCGGTAGGCCGGTCGGGTGCACCCGCCGACGCGGCGCACGACGCGGCAGGCGTCCGGCCGGGGGGCGGCGGGGGGGACGTGGCTGCCCGCTTCCAGCAGCAGGTCGATGCACTGCGGGAGCAACTGGCGGCATCCCCTTCGGATCGCCTCCTGGTCCTGAGATTGGCCCAGCTTCTCCATGACGGCCATCGGGTCCCCGACGCGGTGCCCCTCTATCGGCGGGCCATGGAGTTGGACCCCTCCGATCCACAGCCCTACTACGATCTGGCGGCCGCCCACGCCGGTCTCGGTGACTGGGACGCTGCGGGGGCGGTTCTCGAGGAGCGTCTGGCACGGGAGCCCGGGGACGCCGTGGCGCTCTACGACCTGGGGGTGGTGCGGGCGAACCAGGGTCGCACGGAAGAGGCGCAGGTGAGGCTGCAGCAGGCCCTGGACGCCAGCAGCGACGGAGCGCTGCGGGCCCGCATCTCCGAGGCCTTGGCGCGCCTGAAGGGGCCATGACGTCATGATCCCCGCCCCCTGCGTCCGGACCCGGCTCAGGGCCGCCGCCCTCGCGGCGTCCCTGGTCCTGACGTGTTCGGCGGGCGCGGGGGCCCAGCTCATCTCTCCGGGCAAGCTCGCGTCGGCGCACGCGGAGCTCGAGGGCATCCGAAACTGCACCCAGTGCCACCAGCTGCGGAAGCAGGGGGTCTCCGAGGATCTGTGCCTCGCATGCCACACTCCCCTGGCTGAACGCATGAAGGCGGACAAGGGGTTCCACGCATCCCTTGCGGACAAGTCCTGTGCGACGTGCCACAAGGAGCACTTCGGCGTGGACTTCGCCCTGGTCCGGCTGGACACCCTCGCCTGGGACCACGATCGGACCGGGTACGGATTGGACGGGAGCCACCTGGACGTGTCGTGCAGGGCGTGCCATGCCCCCGTCTTCGTCGCCGACCCGGAAGTGCGCGCCTTCAAGCAGGAGCGAGGGGCCCTGGAGCGCACCTACCTGGGGCTGTCACCCCGGTGCTCGGCATGCCACGAGAGCAAGACGCCCCACGAACAGCAGTTCGTCGGCCAGGCCTGTTCGGACTGCCACGACACCGGCGCGTGGGAGGAGGCGGCCACGTTCCGCCATGAGCGCACGTCGTTCCCTCTCACGGGGGAGCACCGCACGGTGGCCTGCGCGGACTGTCACGAGACCACCCCCCGACCGGGCGGCGTCCCCGACCTCGTCCGGTACGAAGGGGTCGCGCACGGGGGCTGCAACGACTGCCACGCGGACGAGCATCGTGGAGCATTGCCCGGTGCCTGCGCATCGTGCCACACCACCCAGGGGTGGGGGGACCTGGATCGAAGGCGCCTCGGGGCCTCCTTCGACCACCGCGCGACCGGCTTCCCGCTGGAGGGCCGCCATGCCGCCGCACCGTGCGCTTCCTGCCACGACGCCGGGGCCATCGCGAAGCTCCCGTCGGTCCATGTGACGTTCCAGGCGGGTGAACAAGGCGCCGCCTTCCCGCGGCCCGAAGCCGCGGAGTGCCTGTCGTGCCACGAGGACGAGCACGAGGGGGCCATGGCCCCCGGGTGTGAATCGTGCCACACGGCGGCCCGCTGGGACCGCGTGGATCCGGATCGACTGGCCGCGTCCTTCGATCACGCGTCCACCGGCTACGCGCTGGAGGGACGGCACGCGGTGGCGCCCTGCGCCTCCTGCCACGACGAGGGCGTCGCCCACGGCCTCGAGGGGATCGCCCTGACGTTCGCCGCCGGAACCGAGGCGCGGGTCTTTCCGACCCCGGAGCGCGGGACGTGCCTGGCCTGCCACCAGGACCGGCACGCGGGTGCGTTCGTCGATGCCGCGTCCGGCCCGGACTGCCGGTCGTGCCATGGGCAGGACGGCTGGACCCCCACGGCGTTCGACGCGGCCCGCCACGACCGTGAGACACCCTTCCCCCTGGAGGGGACCCACGCGGTGGTGGCCTGCATCGACTGCCATGTGCCTGCAGGAGCCGACCTCTCCTTCCAGGTGGCTGGATCGGAGTGCGCCTCCTGTCACCAGGATGCGGATCCGCACCTGGACCAGTTCGAGGGTCGCTCGTGCGACCAGTGCCACCGCACGGACGCGTTCGCCCTCCCCGGCTTCGATCACGATCGGACCCGTTTCCCCTTGGACGGCGAGCACGACGGCGCACCCTGCCAGGCGTGCCATGTGGCGGAGACGGACGTCTCCGGGGACACGTGGGTCCGCTATCGCCCCCTGGGCACCGAGTGCCGGGACTGCCATGGAGGTGGATCATGAGGGGCGTCATCCCAAGCGTGCTTCGCAGCGGGAGAGCGGGGATCCTCGCGGGCGCTCTCGGGCTGGCGGGCATGGGCTCGGCCGCGGGTCAACAGGCCGTGCCCAATCCTCACGGGGCCCTGCCCGAAGGGCTCGACTGTTCCGCATGCCATACGGCGCAGGGGTGGCGGACCCTCCGCGATCCCTTGGGCTTCCAGCACGGCGCCAGGACCGGCCAGGCGTTGCTCGGCTCCCACGCCCGGACTCCGTGCGCCAGCTGCCATCTGGACCTGCGGTTCGACGGTCCCGACATCGCCCTGTCCGACTGCGCCAGCTGCCACCTCGACATCCACCAGGGGCGGATGATCCAGGGATGCATCGACTGCCACACGCCCACGTCCTTCCACGACGTCCAGGGCGCCTCGATCCACGCGCGCACGTCGTTCCCCCTCACCGGGGCACACGTGCAGGTGACGTGCGAGAGCTGCCACGTGAACGATCAGGGCGGCGCCTTTTCCGCCCTGGACACGGAGTGCGCGTCCTGCCACCTGCCGGCCTACGAGAGCGCGGCGACGGTGGACCACGTGGCCGGCGGGTATCCCACCGACTGCACCCAGTGTCACAGCACGCTGTCCTGGGGAGACGCCCCGGCCTTCGACCACATCGGTGTCTCCGACGGCTTCGAGCTGCTGGGCGCCCACGGGCAGCTCCGGTGCGCGAGTTGTCACACGGTCCCGGGCATGGAGCCCATCTTCCAGGCCAGCGACCAGAACGACTGCGTGGCCTGCCACAGTCTCGACTACGACCGCAAGCACGGCGGGTCCGGCGTGCCCACGACGTGCCTGTCGTGTCACTCGGTGGATTCGTGGGACGCTTCGGACTTCGACCACGCCCTCGTCGGGTTCCAGCTCCTGGGCAGGCACGCGGATCTCGGGTGCTCGAGGTGCCATACTGAGAACCAGGCGGGCCTGAAGTTCACCACGCCCACGGGCCAGAACGACTGCGTCGCGTGCCATCAGAGCGACTACGACAAGGAGCACGCGGGTTCGGGCTTCCCCACGACCTGTCTGACCTGCCACAACCTCAACGACTGGGACGCGAAGGGGTTCAACCACGCGTCGACGGCGTTCCCGCTGGAGGGTGCCCACACCGCCCAGAACTGTGCCGACTGCCACGGAGCGCCCGCGCATCTGTCCGCGGCCTTCCAGAGTTCGCAGAGCTGCGCGGCCTGCCACCAGACCGACTACGACACCCAGCATGCCGGGTCGGGCTTCCCATCGACCTGTCTTTCCTGCCACACCCAGACCAGCTGGACCTTCGACCACACCACGCTGGTCGGGGGATTCTCCCTGGACGGTCCCCACGTGTCCGCGACATGTGCGAGCTGCCACATCCTGCCGACCATGGGGCTCAACTTCCCCGTGCCGGCCGATCCGGGGGACTGCCTGGCCTGCCACCAGACGGACTACGCCTGGGGCCACGGGGCGACGGGGTATCCCACGGACTGCGCCGCGTGCCATACGGTCAACGCGTGGAAGCCGTCCACCTTCGACCATGACGCCCAGTACTTCCCCATCTACTCCGGAAAGCACCGCCAGGAATGGGCGAACTGCACCGACTGCCACACGTCGCCCTCGGACCTGACGGTGTTCAGCTGCCTGACCTGCCACGAGCACAGGCAGTCGGACATGGACGACAAGCACAAGGGCCGCCAGGGGTACACGTACACGAGCGGCGCCTGCCTGTCCTGCCACCCGACGGGTAGGAAAGACTGATGCGCCGGGCGATGTGGGTCCTCGTGGCGGCCGTGCTGGCAGGCCGCCCCGCCCCGGGGGCGGCGCAGGAGGCGCCGCGCGTCACCGTGCGCGTGCGTCAGGTCGCGGGCAGCTCCGTGTACCTCGACCTCGGCACGCGCCACGGGCTGCGCACGGGCGACACGGTGCAGGTGGCTCGGGACAGCACCGCGGCTCCGGTGGGGTCCATGGTGGTGACCGCCAGCACCGAGACGCGGTCCGTGTTGACGTTCTCCGCCGAGCCCTTCGCCGTGACCCGCGGGGACCTGCTGACGCTCCTGCTCCTGCGCGCGCCGGCCGAAGCGCCCGAGGACGTGGCACCCTTGCCGGTGCCCCCGCGGGAGCCGCCCGCCGTGGAAGCTCGCCCTGCCGTCGAGGGTGAGGTCACGCCCGCCATGGAGTTCAGGGGCTTCACGCCCCGGGCCCACGGACGCATCGCCCTGGACATGTCCACCAACCGTTCCATCACGCGGGTCGGCGGCGCGGATGCCGTGGACGTGGAGCGCATGTTCGCCACGCCGGCGCTGCGCTTCGACGTCACGGCTCCCGGTGCGGTGGGTGGCTTCACGCTGCACACGAGCGCGCGGCTGGCCTACCGGTACAGCGACGGCGTGCCTCTGGGGCCCACCACCTCCGCGCGGGTCTACGCCGCGTCCCTGGAGCGGGACTTCACCGCGGTTCCGCTCAAGCTCGTGTTCGGTCGGTTCTACAGTCCGGTGGAGCAGTACAGCGGCGTCTGGGACGGCGCCCTGTTCCGCATCGGGCGCGGGGGCTTCGGCGTCGGGGCCATCGCCGGCTTCCAGCCCGACCGTTGGAACGAGCGGCCGTCCACCGAGTTCCCCAAGGCCACCGTCTTCGTGGATGGACGAGCCCGGGGCCGTGGGTGGCGCTGGCAGGGCAACGTGTCGGCCCACACCGTGCGGCCCGGCGACTCGCTGCCCACGCACTCCTTCGTGGGCGCGACCCAGCGGATCACCTTGGGCCGGCTGTTTCTCGGTCACGACGTGCAGATGGACCGGGATCCGACGGACGCACGGTGGCGCCTGTCGAGACTCCGCCTGCGTGCCTCGTTGGACATGACGGACCACGTGGCCCTGCGCGCCGGTTTTGCCCGCCGTGAGTCCTACGTCATGCGACGCCTCGGATCGCCGTTCTCGCCCAGGAACGACCGGCTCGACGGCGGGCTGGCCCTCCGGGCGGGCGGGGGCTTCCTCTCCGCGGACGGCTCCGTGAGCGAAGATGCGTCCGGGCGGAGGAGCTGGGGGCTGACGGGCGCGTTCGCGTCGGGACGCCTCCCCATCCCCTCCCGCCCGGGGCTCACGGGGTCCGTCAGTCGCTGGAGCGGTACCTATGGGACTTCGCTGTCCGCGGCGCCCGGCCTCGAACTGGTGGGTGACCGCGTGAGGTTCCGCGCGGGGTATCGGTACAACCGCTCCGACTACCTGCAGCGTGTCGTGCTGAGCCACGGGGCCGACGCCTCTCTCGATGCCCCGCTGGGCAACGGAATGCGCCTCTCGGCCAGGGCCCGCGTCCAGTGGGGTGGGCTCCTTCTCGGCCAGGGTCTGGACGTGACCCTGTCCAGGATCTTCTGAGGTCATGGACCAGGACGCACTTCTCATCTGGGCCATCGGATTGGGCCTGACGGCGCTCACCGCCGTTCCGGTCCTCCTGCGCCTGAAGCGGAAGGAAAGGGCTACCGACATCCTGGAGGAGGAAGCCCTCCGGTACGGCCTCCACGAGCCCGTCTCCCTGCACCCCGTGGTGGATCCGGATCGGTGCATCGGAATCTCCAACTGCGTGTCGGTCTGCCCCGAGGAGGTGTTGGGCATCCGGGCGGGGCAGGCGGTGGCGGTGAGCCCGGCGCGCTGCATCGGACACGGGCTGTGCGAGCGGATCTGCCCCATGGAGGCGATCCAGCTCGTGTTCGGGACCGAAAAGCGCGGCGTGGACCTCCCCCGCATCAAGGGGAACTTCGAGACCAACGTGGCGGGCCTGTACATCGTGGGCGAGCTCGGCGGCATGGGGCTGGTGGCCAACGCGTTCGAGCAGGGTCGTCAGTGCGTGGAAGGGATCGTGGGCGAGTCCGAGAACGGCCCCGCCGGCCTCCTGGACCTGGTGGTGGTGGGGTGCGGGCCCGCCGGGCTGTCCTCGTCCCTCACGGCCCTGGCGAAGGGTCTGAACATCGTCACGCTGGAGAAGGAGGACCTGGGCGGGACGGTGCGCACCTATCCCCGGAAGAAGCTGGTCATGACGCGGCCGGTCCAGGTTCCGGGATACGGCAAGCTCCCCATCCGCGAGATCCAGAAGGAGGAGCTCATCGACATCTGGGAGGACGTGGCCGGGAAGGTCGGCCTGAAGGTGACCACGCGGGAGGTGGTGAAGTCCGTGGACAAGGTCGGGCCCTACCACTTCCGGGTGACCACGGAGCGGGGCGTCTACGAGTCCCACCGCGTCATCCTGGCCATCGGCCGCCGCGGCGTGCCGAGGAAGCTCGGGGTGCCGGGGGAGGACGGTTCCTCCCACATCGCGTATGCGCTCCGGGAGCCCGAGGCCTACACCGGGGACCGGATCCTCGTGGTCGGGGGAGGGGACTCGGCGGTGGAGGCCGCGCTGGCGCTCTCCGAGCAGCCGGGCAACGAGGTCCGCATGTCCTACCGCGGGAAGGCGTTCTCACGCATCAAGCCGGGGAACCACAGCCGACTGGAGACCGCCTTGGGGGCAGGGAAGCTGGAGATCCTGTGGGAGACCTCGCCCCGGGAGATCCTCCCGGCCCGCGTGCACCTCTCCAGGGAGAGCGGGAACGCCATCGAGGTCCCGGCGGATCAGGTCTTCGTGTTCATCGGGGGCGAGCTTCCCACGGCGTTCCTGCGCGCCTCGGGCGTGGAGATCGAGACCCACTTCGGCGCCCCCTGAGTCTCGGGAGCCGGAAACGACCGCGGCCGCGCCCCCGGGGTGGGGAACGCGGCCGCGGTCGCGGAGCGGTCCTGCGGAGCGTCAGGCCGCGTCGCTCTTCCCGGCCAGGACGTCGTCGATGACCTGCTGCAGGGCCTCCTTGGGATGGGCGCCCACCACGCCGCCCACCGGTTCTCCGTCCTTGAAGAACCCGATGGTGGGGATGGAGCGGATCCCGAAGGCGCCGGCCGTTCCCTGGTTGTCGTCCACATTGAGCTTGGCGAAGCGGACCTTGCCGTCGTATTCCTCGGCCAGCTCCTCGATGACCGGACCCACCATGCGGCAGGGTCCGCACCAGGGCGCCCAGAAGTCCACGACGACCACACCCTCACTCTTGGCCACCTGCTCGTCGAAGGTGGCGTCGGTCAGCTCGAAAACGGCCATGTCTGTTTCGCTCCGTCAGGACCCCGGAGGGTCGGTAATCGATTGATAGAAATATATAGATTTACATATGTAAGGCAAGGGGAGTGGGTTTGGGTTCCGGTATCCCGTGGAAGCGCGCGACGGTGGCGTGGCGAAAAACAGGGGGGTGGGGGCCC
>DATHZE010000108.1:0-4831 GCA_035458765.1 Longimicrobiales bacterium | reverse complement strand
GCCGGCTGCGTCGATGGCGGTGGTGAACCACGTCTCCGCTCTCTTGAGTACGTCGGTGCGGGCGACGATGGCGCTGCCGTCGATGGCGGCCTCACACCAGTTCTCGCCGAGGAGGCGGCTGGCGTACGCCGCGTACAGCGCCGCCTCCACGGCTGGCCGATAGCCGGAGTTGCCACTCGCGTTGGTCTCGGCGAAGCGGTCGAAGCCGCTCTCTCCGATGTACCGCGACCTGTGCGCGGACAGCCACCCGTCTTCGATGTGCTCGTCATCGTACTGCAGCAGGCCGGCCTGCTGGTTGTTGGAGATGCCGAACGAGGACGTGGACCCCGCGGGGAACAGCTCGCGGGTCACGGCCGAGGTGGTATAGGCGACCTCGTTCAGGGCGTCGAACAGCATGCGGGCGGAGCCGTTGGCTACCGCCTGGTGGGCCTTGGGGTTGTCCAGGAGGGCATCGTCCGTTGGCCCGGGGTTGGTGACTTCGAAGTCACATGCGGTGGCGGCGAGGATGATCGTGCTCGCCACGCCAAGCCGCTTCAGCGATCGAAACATGCTCGGTTCTCCTTTGCGCGCGGCGGACATCAGAACACCACCCGGATGGAAGCGACGAGGGAGGCTGGCGGCGGAATGTGCTCCGTGATCTGGGGCACCTGGTCGCCGAAGCCGGTGTTGGTGACCATCTCCGGATCGAAGATCTGGAACTCGGAGTTCCTCCACCGATACCAGTTCTGCGCGGACAAGGTCAGCGTGCTGTTCGCGCTGCCCGGGATCACCTGACCGAGGGGAATCCTGGCGGTCACGTCGCGGAGCTTGAAGAAGTCCGCTTTGTGGATCATGGTATTGCGCTTGTAGAACTTGGAATCGCAGAAGTACCGCCGCTCGGCGGTCGCCTGGCTGCCGTTGCCGGCGTCGGTCAGCGCGTAGTAGTCGGCGCACGTGGGCCAGCGGATGTTCCGGTTGACGCCCTCGTTGGAAGGACCGTCGTAGATGTAGTGCCCGCCCTGGTACTCGCCCCGGGCCGACAGTTCGATGCCCTTGGGCATGCGGAGCGTCGCATTGACCCCCACGATCTTGGTGGGCGCCTGGGGCCCGATGGGCACGTCGATCTCCACGATGGGATCGGCGAGGGCATCGGCGTTGGTGATCCGGACACCCCGGCGGAGCGTGATGGGGTACCCTTCCTGGATCCACAGCTGACCGCCTCCGGCGGAGAACGGCGGCGCGCCGCCCAGCGAGATGACCTCGGACTTGTTGGTGTAGAGGCTGCTGCCCAGGTCGAAGCCCCAGTTCTCCGTGTCGTACAGGGTGGCGCGGACATTGAGTTCGATGCCGCTGTTCTCCAACTCACCCACGTTCTCCTGCTGGGACTCCGCGAAGCCCTCGGAGGCCGGGTGCTGCACCGCGAACAGGGCGTCGGTGGTGTGCTGCTTGTACCAGGTGAAGTCCACGTTCAGCTTGCTGGTGAAGCCCGACCAGTCGAAGCCGAACTCGGTCTCTCCGGTCCGCTCGGGGCCCAGGTTCGGATTTCCGAGGTTGTCCGGTTCGTACGTGGGCTGGCCGCCGTACCCGATGGCGTTCCAGGTGCGCACGGCTTCGAAGGTGCCCGGAGCGCGGCCCGACTGGCCGTAGGCGCCCCGCAGCTTCAGGGAGCCGTAGCTCTCGTTCCAGAAGTCCTCGTCGGAAACGACGTACGAGGCGGACACCTTGGGATAGACCTGCAGGCCCAGGTCCTTACCGAAGGCGGAGTTTCCGTCCACCCGGAAGCCACCGGTGATGAAATACTTGTCCTTGATGTTGAACAGAGCCTGGCCGAAGAAGCCGGCGTTCACCTCCCGGACGCGCCGTTCCCAGCTCAGCCGGTTCGCTCCGGCGTCCAGGTCGGGGTCGCCGGGACCGGCGAAGTCGGTGCCTTCGCCCTCCACTTCTCGCGTCTGGGTGGTGATGCTCTGTCCTCCGGCGGACAGCGTCACCGAGTTGTCGCCCATGGCGTACTTGTAGCTCCCCACCAGGTCGGCGGTGAGCGTGCTGTAGTTGGTGGACCCGGCGTAGAGCTTGCCGCCGGGCAGCTGGCGGTACCCGTACGGACGGAGCTGCCGGTTGTCGAGGATGGCCTCGTCGTAGCCCACCGTCAGGCGGGTGTTGAAGGCGCCGCCTGGATCATAGCTCGCCGTGGAGCCCAGGACGAAGCGGTCGATGCGGGTGCGGACTTCCTGAACCAGCACCAGGCTGATGGTGTCGGGATTTCCGTTGGCGAAGTAATTACGCTCACGCCGGAAGGCGTTGAGGATGAGGCCCTGGGCATTGTTTCCCGCGGGCGTGTTCTGGATATCGTCCCGGTTGTAGGCCGAGTTGACCTGGATCGTGAGCGCGTTGATGGGCGTGAAGGTGAAGTTGCCCCGGAAGCCACGCTTCTGCTCGTTGTCCAGGGGCAGCACGCCTTCGTTGTCGTCCCACTGCCCGGAGATGAAGTACTGGAGCGTTTGGGCGCCGCCCGCCACGCTCAGCGAGTACTTTTGGTGGTACCCGTCCCGCAGGTACGGGTCCAGGTTCATGTACTTGTAGCTGTACGAGCCTCGCGGGCCCTCTGCCAGGGCGTCGTTGACGGGCCGCACGTCCACGTCGGGGGCGAAGGGGAGGAGGCGGTTGAAGCCCTGATCGACCTGCATGGTCCACCGGGGCGCGCCCTGGGATCCACGCTTGGTGAAGATCTGGATCACGCCCGCCGCTGCCTCGGTGCCGTACAGCGTCGAAGCCGCGGATCCCTTGATGACCTCGATACGCTCGATGTCGTTGGGGTTGATGTCGTTGAGGGGTGAAGCCGTGACGTTGCCGCCCCGGCCCGCGCCCTCGGTGGGCGAGATGTTCCGGGCGTACGCTTCACTCCGCACGCGGATGCCGTCCACGTACACGATGGGCTGGTTGGACTGGGACACCGACACCGCGCCGCGGAGGCGGATCTGGGCGCCCGACCCCACCGACCCATTGCCGGCGGAAACCATCAGACCCGGAGACTGGGACTGAAGGAGCTGATCCACGCTTGTTGGCGGCGACGCGATATCTGCCGCCGAGATCTGCACGATGGAGTTACCCACCTCACGGCGCCGTGCTGCGCCGGCCGTCCCGGTGACGACGATCTCGTCCAGGCCGAGGGCCTGGACCGGAAGGGTGAAGTTGACTGCGGCGGTTTGCCCCGCCGCCACCGTCACCGATTGGGTGATGCTTTCGAAACCGATGCGTATCGCGCGTATCTGGTAGGTCCCCGGGGCGACGTTCCGGATGAGGAACCGGCCGTTTCCGGCGGTGAGCCCACCCATTTGGGTTCCGACGATGTAGACCTGCACTTCCGACAGCGGCTGCATGGACGATGAGGTCACCTCGCCGGTGATGGAGCCGGTGTCCTGGGCGGATGCCGGCGAAGCCAGCATGGCGACCATGAACGCACCGGCGCACCATCGCGCGAGTCGTCGCACGGAGTATGACGAAGAAGGTGACATTGAACGCTCCTTCACGTGGGTAGGAACTACCACGCACACGGAGCGTCCGTCGCGAAACAGGGCGCATCCGGCCGTGGCAAGCGTCTCGCAACTTCTATCGACACAGCCGAACACCAGGCACGGGTTGGACGCCGTCGCGGCGTGTCCCGGGCGGGCGGACGGGTCAGGGACAGGCCCTGGGCTTGCCCGTCGTTGGGATCATCATTCGGTCCCTGACGTATCTACGTCAAGGTTTCCCTTCCGGTTTCCGTCTGGCCGGGCGCGGATTTTTCGCCCACCGGAATCCGGGTGGCCTTTTTCGCCTGGAGCCTGGAGCGTATGCTAGCGCCCATGCAGGCACCGCCACCCTCCGCGCCCCCCACGCCGTGACCGCCTACATCGTCCGGCGGGTTCTCCAGATGATTCCCCTTCTCTTCGGGATCAGCCTGGTGCTTTTCGGCGTCATCCAGGCGGCGCCGGGAGGCCCAGAAGCGGCTCTTCTGGAGTCGGGACGTTTCATCGATCCGGCCGTGATCGAGGCATACCGGCAGCGCTTGGGGGTGGACCAGCCTCTACCGGTTCAGTACGTGCGTTGGCTGACCAGAGCGGCTCAGGGGGACCTGGGGTTGAGCTTCTCCACGACCCGCCCTGTGACCGAGATGATCCTGGAGCGGCTGCCGGCCACCGTGGAACTCATGGGCGCCTCCTTCCTCCTCGCCGCGCTGTTGGCCTTCGTCGTGGGCATCGTGAGCGCCGTCCGTCAGTACAGTTGGTGGGACCATCTGGGGACCGGCCTCTCGTTCCTGGGCATCGCCATGCCGGTCTTCTGGCTGGCCCTGATCCTCCAGTTGGTGTTCGCCGTGCGCCTGGGGTGGCTTCCCGTCTCGGGGATGCCCACGGATGCGGACGCCTCCCTCGGGGACCATCTGGCGCACCTCGTCCTTCCGGCCTTCGTCCTCTCGTTCCGCTACGTGGCGGGATGGTCCCGGTATCTCAGGTCCAGCCTCCTGGGGGCCTTGCGGGCGGACTACGTCCGTACCGCCCGGGCCAAAGGGCTTGGCGAAGCCGCCGTCATCGGCGTCCACGCCCTCCGCAACGCCCTGATCCCGGTGGTGTCCATCATGGCGCTGAACCTGGCCGGGCTCTTCTCCGGGGCCGTCATTACCGAAACGGTCTTTTCGTGGCCGGGGATCGG
This sequence comes from Longimicrobiales bacterium, assembly GCA_035458765.1. Classification (GTDB taxonomy): domain Bacteria; phylum Gemmatimonadota; class Gemmatimonadetes; order Longimicrobiales; family Gaopeijiaceae; genus SZUA-318. The sequence continues at coordinate 166 of DATHZE010000108.1, read as the reverse complement.
TCTCCTGTTCGTCAACGCCATGTACGCTCGGGACTACAACCTCCTCATGGGGATCCTCCTCATGGGGTCCGTCATGGTGGTGGTGTTCAACCTGGTGGCGGACATCGTGTACGGCATCCTCGATCCGCGCATCCGGTATGACTGACGTGGAGACCCGCTCCATGGG